>JBCBUA010000322.1:0-2603 GCA_039818365.1 Pseudomonadota bacterium | reverse complement strand
TTCGCCCGCGATGCCATTGATCATCCGTCCCGTCGTCAATTCCGGCATATGCCGGGTTCCCCGGAGATGATCTTAAATTGCGGCAATTTAAGGGGGCGTTAAGGCTTGACGCACACCGGACCGTGCGCGCTTTCTTGAAAAACTGCGCAGCAAGGGCAGCAAATCATCAGCCGTACCGGCTGGCATCCGCGCCATAATAGTTCACGTAACGCGTGTTGAGATGCGTCACCGGCACGATGATGAGGATGTCGGTCGTGCCGAACTGGTTGTCGACAACCGCACCGTCTCCGATGAAGGCACCAAGACGCAGATAGCCCTTCACCAGCGGCGGAAGTGCGCGCAGCGCAGCCTTCGGGTTCACCTGGTCGGCGGGCATGCGGTTCATTTCAACATAGCGATCGGCCACAGCCCGGACGCGCCATTCCTCGGGCGCGCGGGCATTGTGGTGCAGGAAAGAAAGCCGGTCCGCCAGCGCGTCCGGATTGGTGCCCTCGATGGATGCACAGCCGAGCAGGACATCGATCTTGTGGCGCAGCACATAGGACCATATTCCGTGCCAGAGCAGCTCGACGGTTTTCTTGTTCCGGTAGGGTTTGAGGACACAGGAGCGCCCCAGTTCCAGAAAGCGCTTGTCCGGATTGGCGTCGACAAGTTTCTGTATCTCGAACTCGCCCGCCGTGTAGAATCCGCTGTGCTGACGGGCGACTTCCTGGCGCAGAAGGCGGTAGGTTCCGACGATCTCGGGCTTCAGCCGGCCGAGCTTGTTGCGCTTCAGGGAGGCGTGGTCGACGACGAGAAGATGATCGCAATAGGCGTCGAACGGGTCCGCATCGCGGCGCGTTGCGAGCGTATTGGCGTCCGCAATCGCCGACATTTCCTCGTAGAAGACGTCGTAGCGCAGCCGCTGCGCTTTTCTGACTTCCTTGAAATTCCGCGCCAGCCGCACCTCGAGCGAACCGATCCGCCCGAGCGTGTCGCCGGACTTCACCGGTGTCCGGTGCGGATGCGATGGCACGATGGCGCCGGCGGCTGCAGTGCCGGCACGAAATCCGGGCGTGAACCTGCGTACAAGCTTCCTTGGAGAAAACAGTCCCTGCCGCATTATGGACATTCCACCCTCTTGCATTCCGTTCTGGCACTCAAAGAGAATTACAGGTTCAAGCCTGTCTCTCCTTTGTTCTTACCTTTGCCGGAGCCAAGCCCCGTCTGCGTTCTTCGCGCGTTGACCCTGCCGTAGAACATAGTATTCCGACAGCTGCATGACACCCGGAACTTTCCAACAGGCCTTGTCAGTTCAGCTTAGCTTAATCTGGGTTTTTTGTGAAATGGGGCGTGGCCTTGCGCAGACGTACTCCCGGCCTCGCGCGCGCCTTCGCTCAACCCGGGCTGCAGACCGTCAGTCGCGGCCGATCGCGGCCAGTGCATCGGAGATCGATTCCACGCTCAAGGGCTTGGTCAGATACCCCGCAGCCCCGGCTTTTGCGGCCTTGTCGCGCGCGTCCTGCATGACGTCGGCGGTGACCATCAGGATCGGCACCGGTTTTTGTCCGCGGCCCTGTTCATGTGCGCGAATTTGGCGGATGGCTTCAAACCCGTCCACACCGGGCATGTGCAGATCCATCAGGATTGCGTCGAAGGTTTCCCTGGAGGCTTCCTCGACCGCTTTCTCACCGTCAACGACCATGACCGGAATATGTCCGAGCTTGCGCAGCAGCGCTTCGCTCAAGAGCCGGTTGATATCGTTGTCTTCGGCAACAAGAAGGCGGAGTGGCCGGGCCGGGGCATTGAAGCGCCGAAGAAGCCCCTGATCGTCCATTGGTGCAGCGCTGGCATCCCAGGCAAACTCATCCATCCTGTCGGCCAGAAGGCCAGAAAAAATCTGAACCAGCGTTTCTATCCGAACTGGCCGGATCAGATAGGCGGCATAGCCGGCCGACCGCAACTGCACAAGCCTGTCGCGTTCGGGTGGCGAGATCAGAACGATGGCGGGTGCTTCACATCCGGTCAGGCGGGCGGATGCCAGCCAGCCGCCTGCATCCGATACCGCCGAATTGTCGACAATGATAAGATCGGCGCCCGAAAGCGTGTTTTCCAGGTCGATGCTGCCGGGAACTTCGACGGAGACATTTGCATCGTGATGCTCGAGCCGCCGCGCCAGCAGCGGGCACTCGATCCGGCTGTCGCTGACAAAGACAATCTTCTTGCCCTTGAGGCTGTCGAGCCGGGGATCCGTTTCGGCCGTGAGTTTTTCGGGGATCGGCAACGAAACCTTGAAATGGCCGCCGCCCCAACCGGACGGCCGTGCGGTGATCGCGCCGCCCATCAGACCCGCAAGCCGCTGCGCGATCGCCAGCCCGAGACCGGTTCCGCCGAACTTCCGTGCCGGGCCATGGTCGACCTGCTCGAATTCCTGGAAGATGCGCTCCGCCTCGGCGGCGTTGAACCCGATGCCGGTGTCGTGCACATCAATATCCAGATAGGTGGAGCCGGGGCCGTCGCTCCGTCCGGTCACTTCAACGGATATGCCGCCCTCGTCAGTAAACTTGATGCCGTTTCCGATCAGGTTGAACAGGATCTGACGAACCCTTGTCGCGTCAAGCGTC
>JBCBUA010000321.1:0-5473 GCA_039818365.1 Pseudomonadota bacterium | reverse complement strand
GCCAGGAAGTGCACGTAGCGCAGAATGCCGAACTCGGTCTTGACCCAGAGCGGCCTGATCGCCTCGCGCACCTCACGCGCCCAGACAACATCCAGGTGGTTCTCGCTGTGAATGCGGAAATAGGCGAAGGGAACCGTGATCAGGATGATCGCGAGGGCGGCCAGGATCAGGTTCCGATTGACCGGTGGAGCTGGAATCCAGCCGCGCATGAACGCAAACCCGGTGAAGAACAGCATTTGCCAGGCGAAAGGATTGAAGAACCACTTGCGCTCCGACCAGGGTTCCGCCGGCAGGTCGAGCAGGCCGAACTGCGAGGCGAGCCAGAGACCGAAGGAAAACGCAAAGGCGCCGGGCACGGAATAGCGGGCGATTAGCATGATGGTCGGCATCAGGGCCAGGATCACCACATACATCGGCAGGATGTCGAAATAGTTGGGCACCCAGGTCATCGTCATGAGGCCGGGCAGGGCGATCTCGGTCTTGTTGTAGAGATGCCAGAGGTTCAGCGAGTTGACATAGTCCTGGGTCAGTCCGCAGCAGTCATTCAGGAAACCGCTTTCGTGCACCATGACCAGGCCGACCGCAATCACCAGGAACTGGCCGATAAAGGCCCAGTAGACCTGCCACATGCGTTGCACCACGCGCGCGGCACCGATCCCCCATCCATAAACGTCGAACGTTTTGCCGAACGCGAGTGCGGACGCCATGCCGGAACAGAATACGAAAATCTCTGTCGCGTCCGAAAAGCCGAACCGCGCCGGGATCCACAAGGTCCACCAGTTCCATGGCACGTGGGCAATGAAGATGATGAACATCCCGATCCCGCGAAAAAAATCGAGCCGCGGGTCGCGAGGGCGTTTCGTTTGTGTATGTGCGTTCACATCAAATCCAGAAAATGTCAGTCACTCGGGCGGGCCAGTGCCCTCAAAAGGAATTGGCCGCCCTGAGGTTCTCGTCTTCCATCACCTGCTCGGCCTTTTGCATCTTGCCGCAGATCTCAAGCCGCTGCTCGGCAAAGCTGTCGAGCGCGCCGCGCTTGTCGCTGCGGCTCTTGATAATGGTTTCCGCCTCGCTCGAAAAGCCTGCACGCAAGGCAGCATCGATCGTGATGCGTTCGAACACGTCGCGCTGCGCGTGGGACCCGCCGATTGTGTGCAGGCTGTCACGCGCGGACGTCAGAAGCGAGAAGGCGGAGGCATAATTGCCTTTCCGGTACTGCTCCAGGCCGAGCCCGGTCGGCAGACCGGCATCTGCCGAGATGCGGCCGAGATCGGTTTCGGTCTTCGACCGTTCCTTCAGACCGGTCAGCAGCCGGTCCGCGCCCATGCGCCGGCCTCCGTTCAGGAGCGCCAGCAGATAGTGGAGATCGGCAAACACGTTGCACCCGTCCTCGGCACGCTTGTCGGACAGCTGCGCGATTTCTTCCCAGCGGGACCCGACATCGACACCTTCCAGCTCCAGCCGGACCAAGAGCGAAGCCGCATTGGAAATGTCGCGGTAATCGTCCGTCTTGTCCTTGCGGATGTCGGCATCGTAGAGCGCCAGCGCCTTGTCGGCCTGTCCCTGGTCGAGATACATCAGCGCGAGGTGCCACCAGACATGGTAGCCGAAATTGTTGCAATGGGCCCATCCGTCCGGATGGTTCTCCAGCCAGCCGACCCCTTCTTCGGACCGGCCGGTCATGTCGTGCACATGCGCGACCGCATGCAGACCCCAGGCATCGTCCCGCGCGAATTCGAGACCCTTGCGGCCCGATGCTTCGGCGAGCCGGTAGTCGCCGGTTTCTTCAAGCGAAAACGCCCGGCAGCCGAGCAGGTAGCCATAGGCGGGATGCTTTTCGTCATAGGCGGAAAAGATCCGGTCGATGGACTGGCGCATGCCGACTGCATCACCCAGGACAAAACGGATCGCGTGGATCAGTTTCATCATGAAGGCATCTTCCGGTACGCGCACGAGCATCGCGTCCAGGATGTCGGCGGACCGGGAAGGAAATCCGTCAAGCCAGGCATCGAGCGCCTTGACGAATGCCGCTTCGCGGTCGGTTATCGGTGTGTTCTGTGCGGAGGTCTTGGCGATTGCGAGACACTCGCGCGCCGTGGCATTGAGCTCCTTGCGTCCGAGCAGAAGGCAGAACATTCCGCGCGCGGCGTGGGCAAGCGCGAAATCGGGACTGATGCTCAGACAGGTTTCCAGGTGAACCGGCGTGGTTTTTCCATGAGCCAGAAAGGCCAGCACGGTCGCGTTCCAGGACGCAACGGCGTCCTTGTCCGTGAGAGTGAGATCATATCCAAATTGATCGCTGAGACGCATGTCTGGCCTTCTCGTTTCCCATGCTGACGGTTACCGTGCGTGCTCCAGACAACGCAAACGGCAGCAGTCAGCCGAATGAATACTCACCGCTAAAAATCCGCAGCCTTCTCATGAACTGCAAAACACAAAAAGGTGTTGGCAATGTGTAGTGCAGGCATTGAGCTTTGGATTGTGAAGATATGGCGGGTGATGCAAGGGTAAAGCCCAATTTTTCGGCAGTCCGATTGGGATGGGCTATAAGGATCGGCGACAGGAAAAAGGTAGAGAATTCCATGGCTGTCTCGATTGCGAAGTCACAGGGCACCGTCGTCGCGGTCGCGGCCGGTCTGCTTGCACTGATTTCGCTCGGCGCCTACGCGGAAGCCGGTATGCGTCAGGCTGTCGCAGTTCTGATCGGTGGTCTCGCTGGGCTTTCCCTCTACCACGCCAGTTTCGGGTTCACTGCCGCCTGGCGGCGCATTGTGACCGAACGGCGCGGGGCGGGCCTGCGCGCGCAATTCGTGCTCATCCTCCTGACCAGCGCCGTTTCCTTTCCGTTGATCGCCTGGGGGTCCCAACTCGGGTGGCCGACGGGAGGTTTCGTCTTTCCGTTCGGGATCGCCGCGGCAATCGGTGCGTTCATGTTCGGCGTCGGCATGCAACTCGGTGGCGGTTGCGGGTCGGGAACCCTGTTCACGGCCGGCGGCGGTTCGACGCGCATGATGATCACCCTTGCCGCGTTCATCCTGGGTTCCGTCTTCGCGACGGCGCATCTGCATCTGTGGGGGCAATTGCCGAAACTGCCCGCGACATCGCTTATCCGCGAATTCGGCCCGCACGGCGCTTTTTTGATCACCGCAGCCGTGCTGGGCGCGCTGGCATTTGCCACCGTTCGCATTGAGCGCAAGGCCCACGGGGACCTGGCCGCATCACGCAAGACGGCTTCCTTCCTGACCGGGCCCTGGTCGCCCATGATGGGGGCCGTGATGCTGGCCATCGTCGGCATCGCAACCTTTGTGGTTGTCGGCCGGCCCTGGGGGATCACGTCGGCCTTTGCGCTTTGGGGCGGAAAGATCTTTCATGCCGTGGGCATTCCGGTCGATACCTGGCCCTACTGGACGTGGCAGCGCGGCGCGCTGGAAAACTCCGTGCTCCGCGACACCACCTCGGTCATGGATTTCGGCGTCATCCTCGGGGCAATGGCGGCGGCGGCCCTGGCGGGAAGGTTCGCTCCGGTCTGGCAGCTCAGCCGCCGGGATCTCCTGACGGCGATTACGGGTGGTCTGCTCATGGGATACGGCGCGCGGCTTGCCTATGGCTGCAACATCGGTGCCTATCTTGGCGGCCTGGTCTCAGGCTCGCTGCACGGCTGGCTATGGCTGCTGTTCGGCTTCCTCGGAAGTCTCCTGGGCACGCGTCTGCGCCTGAAACTCGGAATGGGGTAGGGCGCGGTTTCCCCCGCACACCCGATTGTGAAAGGCGCGTGAGCGGCGGGGCGCTAGGCTCTCGTCAAACGACTGATTTTTTCCAAAGGGACGGGCATATGCGCACTCTGCTGGGCTTCTTTTTGCTGATTATCGTTTTCTTGTCTCCCGCATTTGCAGATAGTGTCACGGAACGCGAAGGCTGGCAGGTGGTCCCGACGGACAAGGCCTACCAGGCTCTGGTCGATGATCTGAAGGCTGCCATCAAGGCGGAGAAGATGCTTCTGGTCACTCAGGCAAGCGCATCGGCTGGTGCCAAGGGGCGCGGACTGGCGATCCCGGGCAACCGCATCATGGGCGTCTACCGCAACGATTATGCGATACGAATGCTGGAGGCATCGGTCGCTGCTGGCATCGAAGCGCCGATCCGGTTCTATGTCACGGAAGACACCGGAGGGACTGCAACGCTCTCCTGGAAAACGCCGAGCTTCGTGTTCGCGCCCTATATGGAAGAGGGCGGCGATGCACTTGCGGAACTCGCAGCGGAACTGGATGGCGTGTTCCAGACCATTGCCGACAAGGCTGTTGCATCCCGGTAACACGCGGCTTTCATTGTGCTTTGACGGTTGGGGACGATGAACTTTTGGGCTTGTCGTGACTCAATTGGAGCGTCACACTCAGCCCATCGTCAACTATTGAAAGGAGGTGTGCCCATGTCTAGTGAGTATCGGAACGTGGCCCGGAAGTCTGGGTGGAATGGATCGGTGCTGGAGCAGCCTCTGGTATTGCAAAGTTTCACCGGGATCTGATCCGGACCTAGGGTCTACGTCGATCTCATGGGAGGGCCGCATCGCGGCCCTCTTTTGTTTTGCAAGTGTGCGCGGACAAATGCGCCGCCTGGAGGGTCAGATAAGGCCGACGGCCTTGCGCACATCCTCGTCCCGCAGCGAACAGTCGATGCCCCGATAAGGATCACCTGCGTCCGTGCTCAGCCAGCAGATCGCCTCTCCGACCCATTCCGCCGGGATATGCACGGACGGATCCAGCTGACTGACCGGATTGATGCCGGAGGCCTTGATGTCGACCTGCATCTGGGTCGCGACGGTTCCGGGGCTGAGACCGATCACACGGATGCCCTTGTCACCGAACTCCTTCTCGCCGCAGCGCGTCAGGGAAAGCGCCGCCGCCTTGGACGAGCAGTAATGGCTCCAGCCCTCGAGAGCTCCGGATGCAGCGCCGGAACTGATGTTGATGATCGTTCCGGAGCCGTTCTTGAGCATGTGCGGCGCAACGGCGCGAATCCCGTGATAGACGCCTTTGACATTCACATCGATGACGTCTGCCCAGGCTTCGGGGTCGGAAAGTTCGATCCTGCTGATGGGTTCGATGACCCCCGCATTGTTCACGAGGATGTCGAGTTTCCCGAAGGTCTCAAGGCAGGCTTGCACCGCCTTTTCCACGTCCGCGTAGTCGGCGACATTGCAGGTGACGGCAGCCGCTTCGCCGCCATTGGCATTGATCTCGGCGGCGATCCGGTCGATGTCTCCTGCGGAGCGTGCCGCCAGCATGACCTTGGCGCCGTATTTCGCGAAACTCCGCGCGGCGGCTTCGCCGATGCCGCGGCTTGCGCCTGTCACCAAGGCAACTTGTCCAGACAAATCAAACATAAAACGTTCCTGAAATGTGCGGGCCCTTTGGGGCCGCGTTGAGCTTGGCGCAAACTTAGTGTGAGAAAGCCGCAGAATAAACAGTTCGTTTGC
>JBCBUA010000320.1:0-5534 GCA_039818365.1 Pseudomonadota bacterium | reverse complement strand
GAGGGCATGCTCAGCCGCGCGCATGTGGGGGAGCGCGACACCGTTCTGGTGACGGGTGCATCGGGCGGGGTCGGCTCCGCGGTCGTCCAGCTTGCCAAGCGTCGCGGCGCGACAATCGTCGCGCTTGCCTCGGCCACCAAACATGAGGCCGTGAAAGGTCTTGGTGCGGATGTGGTGCTGGATCGTGCACCGCAAGATCTGGCCGCAGCCCTGAAAGCTGCAACCGGACGGGAGACCGTGTCCGTCGTTGCCGACATTGTCGGTGGACCCTATTGGGGCAATCTCATCTCGGTTCTGGAGCGCGGTGGACGCTATACCTGTTCCGGCGCCATTGCTGGTCCGATCGTCGAATTTGACCTCAGGACGTTCTATCTGAACGACCTGACCCTGATCGGGTCCACCGTCGTCGAACCGCATATCTTCAAGGACCTGGTCGGCTATATCGAGCGGGGCGAGGTCAAGCCGGCGCTTGCCGCGACCTACCCGCTGAAGGACTTCCACGCAGCGCAGACGGCCTTCATTCAGAAAAAGCACACGGGAAACATCGTGGTGATCCCATGAAGATAACCCGTGTCCGGATCTTCAAGACGCATCTGCCCTATGTCGACGGTGCCTATGGCTGGGGCGCGGGCAACGCGATCACGACGGCGCGGGCATCGGTTATCGTCATCGATACGGATGCCGGTCTTTCCGGATGCGGGGAGTTCACACCCTGCGGCGAGAACTACATGGTCGCCCATTCGGAAGGCGTGGAAGCGCTCGCCCGCCTGGTCGCACCGGCACTGATCGGCGAGGATCCGCGTCAGGTCGCCCGCATCGAACAGCTGCTGGATCATCTGGTCCAGGGGCACGGATATGCAAAAGCCCCGTTCGATGCGGCCTGCTGGGACATCGCCGGCAAGGCGCTGGGCGCCCCGGTGTGGATGCTGCTTGGCGGCAAGCTGACCGACGGCGCCCCGATGTACCGGGTCGCCCCGCACCGCTCGACGGATGAGACGGTCGCCGAACTGGAGCGGCATCGCGCAAGCGGTTACCGGCAATTCCAGATCAAGGTCGGCGCGGACTGGGTTCAGGACATCGACCGGATCCGCGCGACCGTGCCGCTGCTCAAACCGGGTGAAAAGGCGATGGCGGATGCCAACCAGGGCTGGCGCGTCGACAATGCGCTCAGGGTTGCGCGGGCGACACGCGACCTCGATTTCATCTTCGAGCAGCCCTGCCGGACCTATGAGGAATGCCTGCAGGTTCGACAGCGGATTGATCTGCCCATGAAGCTCGACGAATGCGTGACCGGTCTCGCCGCCGCGCAGCGGATCGTGGCCGACAGGGCGGCCGATCTTGTCTGCCTGAAGATCTCCAATCTCGGCGGGTTGTCCAAGGCGCGCCGGGTCCGGGACTTTTTCGTCGACAACCGCATACCCGTTGTCTCGGAGGATACCTGGGGCGGCGAGATCGCAACGGCGACACTTGCCCATTTCGCGGCCTCGACACCCGAGGAGTTTCTTCAGAACACCACGGATCTTCATAACTACAACACGCGGTCGACGGGATCTCCGGCCCCCAGAACCTCGAACGGAAAACTCTATGCATCCGATGCGCCCGGCCTCGGCGTGGAACCGGACTATGACAGTCTCGGTGTGCCGGTCGCCGTTTACGGAGAGGCGGCATGAGGATTTCGCGGATCAGCGTCTGGCAAATCGATCTTCCGCTCGCCAAAACCTATTGGTTGTCGGGCGGCCGTCTGAAGTTCGAAAAACTGGACTCCACCTTCGTGCGGATCGATACCGATGAGGGTCTTTCCGGCTGGGGGGAGGGATGTCCGTGGGGGCATACCTATCTGCCGGCCCATGGGCCGGGCCTGCGATCGGCGCTTGAGCTTCTTGCGCCCGCGCTCGTGGGGCACGACCCACGCGCACTCGATGCGATCAACCGGACCATGGATTTGCAGTTGCCCGGGCACGCTTACGCGAAGTCTCCGCTCGACATCGCCTGCTGGGATCTTTTGGGGAAGGTCACCGGTCAGCCACTTTGGCGCATGCTGGGCTCGCAAGAACCGGCTCCGGTCGCGATCAACTCCTCGATTTCGACAGGCACGCCGGAGGAGATGATCGCGCTGATCCGGGAGGCCAGCGCAATGGGATATCGCACCCATTCCGCAAAAGTTGGTGGTCAGGACGCAGCCGCCGACATTGCCCGGATCGAAGCCATATCGGACGCGCTGCCGAAGGGCGAGCAGGTGACGTTCGATGTCAACCGGGCCTGGACGCCCGGCGTTGCGCTTCAGGTGCTCAACGCGGTGTCGGCACGCGACTGGATCGAACAGCCCTGCGAAACGCTCGACCAGTGCGCGTTTGTCGCTGCAAAAGTGCAGCAGCCGATCATGCTGGATGAATGCCTGACAACCTTCCAGGATCATCTGGAGGCCTGGAAGCTGGGTGCCTGTCAGGGCGTGAAGGTGAAACCGAACCGGGTCGGCGGGCTGACACGGGCGCGGCAGATCCGCGACTTCGGCGTTGCCGTTGGTTGGCAGATGCATATCGAGGACACCGGCGGCAGCGCGTTTGCGGACACGGCCGCCCTCCAGCTGGCCGCCTCCACCCCGGACGCCAACCGGCTCGCCAGCTGGCTGTGTCACGCCCATCTCTCCATCGATCCGGTCACCGGGCAGGGTGCCCGGAACCACGGTGGTTTCGTGCGGTTCACTGATGCACCCGGTGTCGGCGTTACACCCGACCCTGATGCACTTGGAAAACCTGTCGCGGTTTACGAGGACCCCTTATGAGCAATTACCCCGCTTACAAGATAACCGGCCTGACGCTCTGGAACGTACCGCTTACCAGCCATGAAACCTACTACATGGCCGAGGGCAAGACCTGTGCGACCGTCGACAGCATGGTGCTCAGGATCGATACCGATCAGGATGTCAGCGGTTGGGGCGAGGTCTGCCCGATCCCGCACTACCTGCCGTCCTATGCCCGGGGCGTTGCACCGGCAATCGAGGAGCTGGCGCCTGTTCTGCTGGGAGGCGACCCGATCGGTGTCGATGCGATTGCACGCAAGTGCCGGTCCTGGCTTCTGGGTCACCCTTACGTGCAGTCGGTGATCGATATCGCGCTCTGGGACCTGACCGGCAAGGCCTGCGGGCTGCCGGTTTACACGCTGCTTGGCGGACGGCAATCGGTGGACTTTCCGCTTTATCATTCGATCACCTGTATTGCCCCGGAAGACATGGCGGCGATCGCGACGGATGCGGTCGCCGGCGGCATGCGTCAGATCCAGGTGAAGCTGGGTGCCGACGCCAACTGGGAAGCTGATGTCGCGCGGCTGAGGCTCGTGCGCGAAGCGGTCGGACCGGGCCCGGTTGTCTATGGCGACTGGAACTGTGGTTCGAGCCGTCTCGATGCGACACGTGTCGGCCGCGCCGTCCGCGATCTCGACATCATGCTTGAACAGCCTTGCGCAACGCTCGAGGAATGCGCCGCTGTCCGCTCAGCCACCGGACTGCCGATGAAACTGGACGAGACCGCGCATGACACGGCAAGCCTCATGAAAGCCTACGAACTCGGTTGCATGGATGCCGTCGCGCTGAAGCTCTCGAAGTTCGGCGGCATCTCGGATCTCCGCCGCGCCCGTGATCTTTGCCTTCATTTCGGTGCCAAGATGTGCATCGAGGATACCTGGGGTTCGGACATCGCGACGGCGGCGGCGCTGCATGTTGCGGCATCGACACCGCCGCAGGCGATCCTTAACGTGTGCGACCTGTCCGGGTATGTTTATCCACGACTTGATCCGGATGCGCCGGTTCGGGCCAATGGCCGGATCCAGCCGCCCGAAGGCCCCGGCCTTGGGGTTGTGCCGGATCCGACCGTTCTGGGTGACCCCGTCCTTTCCCTTGCTGCATGAAGGAAGCTGCAGATGAAAACATCAATCTCACAAGGCGATTGGAAAGCACGTGCGGCGGCAGTGCTGCCGGCCGCCGGGTTCGGCAATTTCGACCCGGGCGTCGTGATCCGGAGCGGCAAGGGATCCAGGGTCTGGGATGAGGACGGCAACGAATTCATCGACTACCTGATCGGCTCCGGGCCCATGATCCTCGGTCACGGCCACCCGGAAGTTCTCGAAGCGGTGCAGGAACAGCTTGCCGACGGCATGACGTTCTTTGCCAACAACGCGCGCGGGATCGAACTTGCCGAGGTGATGGTCGAGGCGGTGCCATGCGCCGATCAGATCCGCTACGTGTCGACCGGCGGTGAAGCCGACATGTATGCCATGCGCCTCGCCAGGGCCTTTACCGGACGGGACAAGATCCTCAAGTTCGAAGGCGGGTATCACGGCATGTCCGGCGAAGCACTCATGAGCCTGTCGCCGAGCAAGCTGATCAACTTTCCGCAGGCCGTGCCCGATTCTGCCGGTATCCCGGAAAGCGTGCGCGACAACATGCTGATTGCGCCCTTCAACGACGCGGAGTTCGTCAGTTCCCTGATCGAGGAACATTCCGACGAGATCGCCTGCGTGATTGTGGAGCCGCTGCAGCGCCTGATCCCGCCGGCTCCGGGTTTCCTGCAGGCACTGAGGGACCTGACCAGCAAGCACGGTATCGTGCTGATTTTCGATGAAGTCGTGACCGGCTTCCGCTTTGCCTATGGCGGGGCACAGGAGTTTTACGGCGTCACCCCGGACCTCTGTACTCTCGGCAAGATTATCGGTGGTGGTTTCCCGCTGGCCGCCATTGCGGGCAAGAAGGAGATCATGGACCATTTCGACAAATCCATTGCCGGGGCCGAAGGGTTCACGTTCCAGATCGGAACCTTGAGCGGCAATCCGGTCGCCAGTGTTGCCGGATTGAAGACGTTGGAGATCCTGAGGCGACCTGGTGCCTATGAGACCATCCGGGAGAATGGCGAGCGCCTGATGGCGGCATACAAGACGCACCTGGATGCTGCGGGCATCGCCCACCGGCTTGTCGGCGAGCCTTTCCTGTTCGATGTTGTCTTTACGGATCAGCCGGTGAACAACTACCGCGACATGTTCAGGAACGATGCCGAGAAGGCAAAGATCCTCAATCGCAGCCTGCGCACAAGCGGCATCCTGAAGCCGGACAGCAAGCTTTACGCGCATCTGGCACTCACCGAAGCCGATCTGGCCCAGACCGAGGCGGCGCTTGAAGCAGGTGCGCGGGAGCTGGCGGGGTGAGGGTTCACAATTTGGCGTGAAATCCTGTGCGGGTGGCCTACTTTAAGCCTTAGACATTCAGTCCAGGGCCGGAGGCCGGTGTGAAGGCAGTTCACAGGATCGCAGCAGCCGCTGTTCTTGCTTGCGCGTCCATCGTGACCGCGCATGCCCCTGCGCGCTCCGCTAGCGCGGCTGGGGTCGCGAGCATAACTGCCGCAGAGGCTGAGACGATCCCGCTCAGGCAGAAAATCGGCCAAATGATCTTGATCGGTTTTGTTGGAGATCGGCTCTCTCGATCCGGTGTCAAACGGGTTCAGGAACAGCTGGAAGCCGGCGAGATCGGCGGCGTGCTTTATCTAGGG
>JBCBUA010000319.1:0-5623 GCA_039818365.1 Pseudomonadota bacterium | reverse complement strand
CTCGATCACGACAACACCGAGCGAAACGCCGGAAATCAGCCTGTTGCGCCTCGGGAAATCCCGGCCGCGCGGCTTCCATCCGAACGGCATTTCGCTGATGGCCGCGCCTCCGGCCTCCAGAATTTCCGCCAGCAGCCGTCCGTGTTCAGGCGGATAGAGAACGCTCAATCCTCCGGCAAAAACGGCGAGAGTACCGGTTGGAACCGCCGCCTCATGCGCTGCCGCGTCAATGCCGCGCGCGAGGCCGGAGGCGATCGCAAATCCGTGTGCGCCGAGGTCGCGGGCGAAGCCGGCCGCAAGCTTGCGGCCGGAAAGCGAGGCATTGCGGGCTCCGACAATGGCCGCCATTTGCGGTTTCCCGGTCACCTGGCCGCCCTTGATCGAAAGCAAGGGTGGGGGACTGTCTATATGTTGCAGATGGGGCGGATAGTCGGCTTCACCCTGGGCCACCAGCCGGGCACCGAAACGCCGGTGTGCCTCAAGTTCGTCGATCGCATCCTGCTCGGAGCAAAGCCGATGGCTCCGTTTGCCGCCGCGTCTTGACAGCGCGGGCAGTATTTCAAGAGCCCGCTCCGCCGAGCCTGCATGATCCAGAAGATCTCGAAACGTGGAGGGCCCTATGTTTTCCGATCGTATTAAACGCAGCCATGCAAGGCGCTGCTCCTCGGTGAGGCAGCGTGTTTTATCCTCCTGGCCTGCGTTCATGTGCCTCCGCTGTCTGCATCCGGCTCGCCGGCGGGTGCCGGTTTCGACTTCGATCCGATCCGGCTTTCTTCACCGCGCAGCAACCTGCCGATATTCTCGTGATGCTTAATCCACAAGAGCACGGTCATGAAGAGTGTCATTTCCGCAAGTTGAAAACGGCTCAGCACGAGATAGAGCAGGACCGGTGTCACCAGGCTTGCGGTCAGCGCCGACAGGGAAGAAAAGCGGAACACGACCGCCATCACGACCCAGATACCGGAGAAGATCAGAGCCGCCGGCCAATAAAGTCCGAGCAACACGCCGATATAGGTTGCCACACCCTTGCCACCCTTGAATTTGAGCCAGACCGGAAACAGGTGACCCAGGAACGCGCCGAGGCCGGCAACAAGGGCCATGTCCTGACCGTAAAACGCATTGACAACCAGCACGGCGACGGTCCCTTTCAGACCGTCTCCCAGCAGGGTTGCGGCCGCGAGCGATTTCTTGCCCGTCCGCAGGACATTCGTCGTGCCGATATTTCCCGATCCGATGTTGCGGATATCTCCGAGGCCGGCCATTCGTGTCACGACGAGACCGAACGGGATCGAACCCAGCAGATAGCCGAAGGCGAGGGCTGCAAGATAGTAAGGCCAGGCGAACTCCCAGCTGATCGGATCTGGCACGCGAATCCACTCCCTTGTCGCGCGATGCAAAATTCAGCGGCACTGTAACCGGCTGCCGGTGCGGATCAAGTCCCGATGCGGCACTCACCCTGCAACAGGGGCGTGTCGGTGGAGGGAACGGCATCCCGTTTTCCACCGGCAACGGATGCACATGGATCACCCCTTGAGCTTGTATTTCTCCGCCTGGACGACGAGTGACCCGAAAGGCGCCCGTATGCTTGCCCTGAGCGGCACCAGGTAGGGTTTGTCACCGATCGGGGCCAGCCAGATTTCCATCGACTTGTTGTTGGCAAGCTCCTGGATTGTCTTGCGCTTTGGACGATGTCCGGAAATCGGTTCATAGCGGGCGCGGCAGACGAGAACGTCGCCCTTGAAGCGGCCGTCGGAAGTCTTGGCGTGCCGCTTCGACTTGTAGCTCAGATGGACGTTGTAGCGCTCCTTGCCATCGAAGAGTTCCAGCGTGCGGTTGCAGCTCTCCGCAGAAAGACCCTTGGGCGCGGGGAAGACGGCTGCGGTCAACGGGTCCAGAACATTCTTGAGATGATCGGACGTGACCTTGATCCTTTGGTTCATCCGGTCCTGCGGCGGGTCGACGGCGACCTTCTTGACGCGTCCCTTGCCCATTTGCATCGAGATCGTGCCGTTCTCGTCGTCGCTCTTGACTTTCAGGTCGAATTTCTCTGGCTGCAGCGCGCCGCTTGCGATGTTACCGCGCACGTTCACGGATCCCTTTCCATCCGACACGAGCTTGCCGAAGGCTGCGGTTCCGCCATTGGCGTCTATGGCATAGGAATCCTTGCTGAAATCGACGGACAGCACGCCGGAACCGATCGGAAGTCCGACGGCGAACAGCTTGTATTTCATGTAGAGATCGGCCGCGTGAACGGGACTGCCCGCAACCGTGACCGCGAAGAGTGTCAATAAAAACGCACGCATGTATCAATCCATTTGGTCCGTGATGTTGCGCCGCACGAAAGAAGCGGCGCGAACTCGCAGCATGGATCGAACACCATGTCACCTGAATGCAGTCTGAATGCGCCCGGCAGCGACAAGGCGCGTGAACTCAGGAATGGGCAAACACAGTTTTGCCGGCGACGACGGTTCGCAGGACCCGCCCCGAGAACCGCGCATCTTCAAAGGGCGAATTCTTCGAATGGGACCGGATGGCGCTCTTCTCCAGCACCCAGGGTCGGTCCGGGTCGAACACCGCGATATCGGCCGGTGCTCCCTTGGTGAGGCGGCCGGTTTCCAGTCCGAGCCTGTCGGCGGGCTTGTTCGTCATGGCGCCCAACAAGGTGATCAGATCGACCTGTTCGGAATGAAACAGCCGCAAGGCCGCGGCCAGCATGGTTTCCAGACCGATCGCGCCGTCTTCCGCCTCCGCCCACGGGTGGCGTTTTGTCTCGACATCCTGGGGATCATGATTGGAACAGATGATGTCGATGGTTCCGTCGGCGATCGCGGCGATCATCGCTTCGCGGTCGTCCTCGTCGCGTAGCGGCGGCGACATCTTGAAGAAGGTCCGGTAGGCACCGATGTCGTTTTCATTGTGGGTGAGGTGATTGATCGAAATTCCCGCCGTAATGTCCAGACCGCGCTTCTTTCCGGTCCGCACGACATCTGCGCTGTCTGAAGTCGAGATGAGGTTCGCGTGATATTTGCCTTTCGACATGCCGACGAGACGCAGATCCCGTTCCAGCATGATGATCTCGGCTTCGCGCGGCACCCCTGATAGACCTTTCCAGCTTGCGTTCAGACCGGCATTCATCACGCCGCCTGCCAGATCCGGATCTTCGGTATGGTGGATAACGAGCGCATCAAAGTCACGCGCATATGTCATCATGCGGCGCATGACCTGCGCATTTTCGACAGACTTGTGCCCGTTTGTGAACGCGACCGCGCCGGCTTCCTTCAAAAGCCCGATTTCCGCCATCTCGGTGCCGTTCAGTCCCTTCGTCAGGGCCGCGAGCGGATGCACATTGACAATCGCCGTGTCCCTGGCGCGGCGAAGGATGAAATCGACAAGCGCCGGATCGTCGATTACCGGATCGGTATCCGGCATCGTGCAGATCGTCGTCACGCCACCCGCCGCAGCGGCCTGCGACGCGCTTGCAAGCGTTTCGCGGTGTTCTGCGCCGGGCTCCCCGACGGAAACGCACATGTCGATCAGGCCCGGACAGGCGATCGCGCCCTTGCAATCGACAATCTCCGCGCCGTAGGGCGCCCCCTGGTTGGCCGCTTCCGGGCCTGCGGCCAGAATGGTTCCGTCGGCGATGATGATGGAGCCGGGAGCGTCCAGCTCGCGCGCCGGATCGAGCACCCTGGCATTGGAAAGGACCAGCGGTCTTGGAGTATCGAGTGCCACGGGCTGTTCCTCTATTGATTTGGCAGATTGGCGGCGAGGGCCTCGAGGATCGCCATCCTGACGGCGACGCCCATTTCAACCTGTTCCCTGATCAGGCTCTGCGGACCGTCGGCGATGGAAGCGTCGATTTCAACGCCCCGGTTCATCGGACCGGGATGCATGACAAGGACATCGTCCCTTGCAACGGAGAGTTTTTCCGCATCAAGGCCGTAGTAGCGGTAGTATTCGCGTACCGAGGGAACGAAGGCGCCGTTCATGCGCTCGCGCTGGAGCCGCAGCATCATGACGATGTCCGCATCCTTCAGTCCGGCGCGCATGTCGTTGAACACCTCGACACCCATCTTGGCGATGCCGGAGGGCAGAAGTGTCGACGGGGCGACAACACGGACCCGGGCCCCGAGGGCATTCAGCAGGATGATGTTGGAACGGGCAACGCGCGAATGGGCGATGTCGCCGCAGATTGCGACGGTCAGCCGGGCAATCTTGCCCTTGTGGCGGCGGATCGTGAGCGCATCGAGAAGCGCCTGTGTCGGGTGCTCGTGCGGACCGTCCCCCGCATTGACCACCGAACAGCCGACCTTGCGTGCCAGAAGATGGACGGCACCGGCGGCATGGTGGCGGACCACCAGGAGATCCGGATGCATGGCGTTGAGCGTTGCCGCCGTGTCGATCAGCGTTTCTCCCTTCTTCACGGAGGAATGCGAAACGGCCATGTTCATGACGTCTGCGCCAAGCCGCTTGCCGGCGAGCTCGAATGAACTCTGCGTGCGGGTTGAGTTCTCGAAAAAGAGGTTGATCTGGGTCCGGCCCTGGAGAACCTGCTTGCGCTTGTTGACCTGCCGTGAAACCTCTACGGCTTCTTCGGCACGGTCAAGAAGGCCCAGAATTTCGTGGGGGTGAAGCCCTTCAATGCCCAGCAGATGGCGATGGGGGTAGGGGCTGTCTCGATGGGTGTCTGTCGCGGTCATCGAGACCATCCCTATAGGGGGAATCGGCAAGGTGCACAAGACGTGAATTCAATTCATGCCCGCTGTTCACATGAGACGGATGCCGGTCGGAGGCCCGGAACCTCGTTCGGACGAGGCCTCACATCTCGGGCGACATGTACCCGAGCCGGTCAAGGAAACCTTGCAGGATGTAGGCGGCGGCCATCTTGTCGACCACATCTGCCCGTTTCGCCCGGCTGGAATCGGCTTCCAGCAGCGTCCGCGTGACGGCGGCGGTTGAGAGGCGTTCATCCCAATAGGTGATGGGAAGCTCTGTTTTCTGGGACAGGTTTCTGGCAAAGGCGCGTGTCGCCTGGGCACGGGGGCCTTCGCTCCCGTCCATGTTCAAGGGCAACCCGAGGACAATGCCGCCGACATTCTGTTTCCCGCAAATTCCGAGCAATTGCTCGGCATCAATCGTGAACTTCTTCCTGCGGATGGTGTCCATCGGCGACGCGATGCCGCGGCCGATATCCGACAGCGCAAGACCGATTGTCTTGGTGCCCAGGTCAAGGCCGATCAAACGGCTGTCGCGCGGGAGCGCGGCGACGAAATCTTCGATTGAAAGTGCGGGGTCGTTTGCCATGAACGCGCTTTATCAGGGCCGGTTCCAAAAGGCCAGTTGGAACTGCCTGGAGAGATCACCATCGACAACACCCCATTCTTGCACAAATGAAGTCAGTGTCTAAACTCGGCGCATATAATGTGTTTGCGCGGGAGATTTAGATGAAACTCACCTGGTACGGTCATTCTGCCTTCAAGCTCGAATTCGCGGATACATCGATCATGTTCGACCCGTTCCTGACCGGCAATCCGTCGTTTCCGGGCAATCTGGCGGTCGATCAGGTCACCAAAGGCGTCACCCACGTGGTGCTGACGCACGGCCATGATGATCACATCGGTGA
>JBCBUA010000318.1:3793-5633 GCA_039818365.1 Pseudomonadota bacterium | reverse complement strand
CCGGCATAGAAAACATCGACCCGCACGTGCCCTTCCTCAAGCAGGGTATAAGCACTTGCGAACAGGAACAGCGCCGCGTACCAGAATCTCACGAGATCGGCCATGAAGGCCTGTTCGTAGGAGAGAATGAAACGGCCAACCACGATCAGCAGTTCGGCAACGACCACCAGCAGCGCAAGCCAGATAAATCCAAGCGTTCGCGTAAAGGCGGCGATCACGAAGGACAATCCGATGAGCGGCATGTGCACATAGCCGCCGCGAAACTGGGATCGGCCGAGACTGGCAGCCAGGTCCGCGCCGACGACGGCCTCAAGAAGACCTTCGACACGCAGAAACGAAATCACGGTATCAACAAGACCAACGATCAGAACCGCAAAAAACATCGCCCTGATCAGGTAGGCATTGATATCGCTGATTTTTTTGCTGTCTTCGCGCAGCGACCTGTCCTTGGTGCGCTGAACCAGCAGCACGGCCCACACGATCGCACCGCCGTAAAGCGCCAGTTGGAACCAGGACCACACCATCGGCATCGACCCGTTGGCCTGCCCGCCGAAAATCGGTGCAATGCCGGGAAGGTCCTGCCAGAAGGTCAGAAAATTGTTGACCAGAAACGCTGCCATGATCATGAGGATCAGCCAGCCGAATGTCCTGTATGATACCGCGCTTTGGTGTTTCCCTGCAGGAATGTCCCCACCTGCCGAGACGTCTTCTCCAACCCCGCCTACAGCCGCCATGGCGCATGTGCCCTATTTTTTTGTCAAACAAGAAAACGGGGGCGGGACTTCTCCCGCCCCCACCTTAGCTCTGCCGGAAGGGCTTAGACTTCGATGCCGAGAACGCGGTTGCGCTGCTGCGTGTAGCCTGTGTCGGCAAGCAGCATCCAGCGGCCGATCTCGGAGCGGGCCTTCGCGAAGCTTTCGTGCGTGCGCGCTGCAAGGTCGGAGTGAGAGATCGTCTCTTCAAAGACCTCTTCAGCTGCCTCACCGAAGGCGTCGTAAACCTCGTCGTTGAACTGCTTCAGCTCAACGCCGTGCTCATTGATGAGACGGTCGAGATAGACACCGTTGTTGGCGTTGGTTTCAGCCATCTGGCGGGCGTTTTCTTCGTTACAGGCCGCCTGGATAATGGCCTGATCTGTCGGCGACAGCTGGCTCCACCAGGACTTGTTCATGCCGAAGGCGAGCTGGGAACCCGGCTCGTGCATGCCCGGGTAGTAGTAGTACTTGGCTGCTTCGTAGAACTTCATGAAGTAGTCGTTGTAAGGACCAACCCACTCGGTCGCGTCAACGGCACCGGAAACAAGGTTTTCGTAGATCTGTCCGCCCGGCAGGGACACCGGAGACGCGCCGAGTTTCGCCATGACGTCACCGCCGAGGCCCGGAATACGCATCTTCAGACCCTTCAGGTCGTCAGCAGTTTCGATTTCCTTGTTGAACCAGCCGCCCATCTGAACGCCGGTGTTGCCGCATGCGAAGTTTTTCAGACCGAACTCGTCAGCAACTTCGTCCCAGAGTTCCTGGCCGCCGCCATACTTGATCCACGCGTCGATCTCGGCATAGGTCAGGCCGAACGGAACAGCGGTGAAGTAAGCCCAGGCAGGGTGCTTGCCCTTCCAGTAGTAGTCGGCAGCGATATAGGCCTGCGCGTTACCGGATGCGACTTCATCGAAGGAGTCGAATGCACCAACGCGTTCGCCGGCCGCGAAGTACTGAACATTGATGCGGCCATCGGTGAGTTCACCGATGCGTGCTGCCAGGCGCTGAGCCGAAATCCCGAGACCCGGGAAGTCACGCGGCCATGTGGACACGATCACGAGATCTGTTGTGCCCTGCGCGATCGC
>JBCBUA010000318.1:0-3783 GCA_039818365.1 Pseudomonadota bacterium | reverse complement strand
GCCGAAATCCCGAGACCCGGGAAGTCACGCGGCCATGTGGACACGATCACGAGATCTGTTGTGCCCTGCGCGATCGCCGGTGCGGCGAGTGCGGAACCTGCGGCAATACCGCCAGCGCCAAGACCAGCTTTTTTGATAAACGAACGACGATCCATTAGTTTCCTCCCTAATCGGACCAGATAATTCCGGATCGGTCTGCAACCTTGCACCGATCTCGCCCAATGTCTAGTTGACGTGACGGACGGAAAGCTATTCGTGGTTCTGCGCACTTTCTCAGTAGTACTACCGAGAAACTCGCAATAGATGATGGCTTATTGGACACCTGCACAACAGGAAAGCAACTTTCGTGACCTTCAAGACAAAACTGCTACTCATCACGATCCTGCCGCTCATCGCGGTATCCGTTCTGATCGGCGGCACGACCTATTACCAGTCACGAAAGCTGATCGACGCCGAGACGCAATCCGTCGAACAGAGGATCCTAGCAGCCAAACGACAGGAGATCCGGAACTATGTCAGCCTGGCGCTGACATCGATCGAACAGATCTACAAGAAAGAACCGGGCGGACGGAAAGCCGCTCAGGAAGAAGTGAAGGAAATTCTGACGAATCTCACCTTCGATCATGACGGCTACTTCTTCGTGTATACCCTCGACGGTACCAATGTGGTTCATCCCAAGTTGCCGCACCTCGTCGGCGAAAACTGGTGGGACTTGCAGGACGACAACGGTGACTACGTCATCCGCAACCTGATCACCCAGGCCAAGTCGGGAGGCGGTTTTCATCAGTATGTCTGGCACAAGCCCTCAACCGGATCGGTCGAGGAAAAACTCGGCTACGCAATCCTGCTGAACAAGTGGGGCTGGATGCTCGGTACCGGCCTTTACACCGACGATATTCAAAAGGAAGTCGCCACGATCCGGGCAGAATTTGCCCAGAACATCCGCCAGACACTGCTTGTAACCTTTCTCATCACCCTGGCGGGAATAGCCGTCGCTGGAACCCTGATCGCCGGCGTGCGCTTTTCGGAACAGCGCTTTGCCGACAGCAAGCTGAAGGAACTGACCAACCGGATCTTTCAGGTTCAGGAACAGGAGCGCAAACGCGTCTCGACCGAACTTCACGACAGTATTTCGCAGCTGCTTGTCTCCGTTCGCTATGGCATCGAGATGATCCACAGCGAAGCGACCCGCGATCCCGATCTTCAGGTGCAGGCCGCGAAGTGCCTCAAGACCCTTGATGGGACGATCGCCGAAGTGCGGCGCATTTCCCGGGATCTGAGACCCAGCGTGCTGGATGACATGGGGCTGGCCGCCGCACTTGGCAGTCTCGGCAAGGAGATCCAGAGCCAGTCGGGCATAACGGTCAAGGTGGATGCGCAGCAGTGCCACAGCCGCCTGTCCGACGGTGCCAAGACCGCGCTTTACCGGGTGGTTCAGGAATGCATGACCAATGTCGCGCGGCACTCCCACGCCAGCAAGGTCAATATTGACCTGAAGGTGGGTGTTCATGACCTCACCCTGTGTGTCGAGGACAATGGCGTCGGCCTGCCGAGGCCCCTGCCCAAGACCGGCGGCCTGGGATTCCGGAACATGCGCGAGCGTATCGAGACTTATGGCGGCAAGTTGATTTTGAGCCGGCGGTCGTCCGGGGGTACAAGGATCAAGGTGCAGATGCCGCTCGACAACACGTCGGCAAAGGCTGCGTGATTGAACATGACATCGAATTCCACGTCTTCCCGGTCGCTTGAAAGACCCATCCGCGTTCTGCTCGCCGACGACCACGAACTCGTCCGCGACGGCATCAGGGCACGTCTCCAGAAGGTGCCGGAACTCGAGATTGTCGGCGAGGCGACCAACGGCCGCGAGGCACGTGCGGATGACCCGCGACCTGAAGCCCGATGTGCTTTTGATGGACGTCTCCATGCCTGTCATGAACGGTCTTGAGGCGGCCATGGAAATCCGCAAGACCCAACCCGGCGTCGGTGTGCTGATCCTGTCGGTCTATGACAATCCCGAATATGTCCGCGGCGTTGTCCAGGCAGGCGCGCGCGGCTACATCCTGAAAGATATCTCGGCACAGGAGATGATCACCGCGATCACCAGCGTCGCGTCCGGCGGCTACTTCTTTTCATCCGCCATCGGGCCGACGCTTGTCGGCGCAAGCGCCTCCGCTCCCGTGGAAGATCCGTACGGCCTGACCGATCGCGAGCGCCAGGTCCTGACCGCGATTGCCAAGGGCCAGCCGAACAAGGAAGTCGCCAAGGCGCTCGGGATCAGCGTGCGCACGGTGGAATCGCACCGCCTTAACCTTCGCGAAAAGGTTGGCACGCGCAATGCCGCTCAACTTTACAAGGTCGCGCAGGAATTGGGATTGCTGGACTAGGCGTCTTTCAGGTACATCTGCGCGTGGGGCCTCTCCGCCTCGTTTCCGCTTCCCAGTAAGGTCCAAAATGACGAAACCGCTTGTCCTGGTAACAGCCGACGTAAAATCCATCGACGGGTTCAACTGGCACGCCGTCAACGCAACCTATCTGCATGCCGTCCTGAAAGGGTCCGACGCGATCCCGATGATCCTGCCTTCGCTCGGGAACGAACTGGATCTCGACGCGGCGCTCGATCAGGTCGACGGTGTCGTTGCCACCGGGTCCCGCTCCAATGTCAATCCGGCGCTCTACGGCAAGGAACCGACGGAGGCGAACGGCCCTTACGACCCGGACCGCGATGCGACAACGCTGCCGCTTTTGAGGCGCGCCGTTGAACGCGGCATCCCCGTGTTCGCCATCTGCCGCGGCATGCAGGAATTGAACGTCGCCATGGGTGGTACGCTTCTGACCGAGGTTCAGGACCTCAGCGGCCGGAAGGATCACAGGGCGCCTGTGTCCGAACAACAGGACGAGCGTTTCCGGATCGCGCACCCGGTGGATGTTGCGGAGGGTGGGACGCTCGAAGAGGTGATCGGCTCCGAACCGTTCGACGTCAATTCGCTGCACCGTCAGGCCGTGGATGAACTGGGCGGCGGCCTTGTCATGGAAGCACGTGCCGAGGACGGAACGATCGAGGCAATGTCCGTCAGGGACAGTGCCGGCTACGTGCTCGCAACACAGTGGCATCCCGAATACTGGGTGTCGACGGACGGCCCGTCGCAAAAGCTGTTCTCCGCCTTCGGCGACGCGGTCCGCGCCTATCGGGAAAAGCGGCTCGGGCTCTGAGGCGCCAGCGGCACCGCTGGTCGAGCCTTAAAGGCGTCAGCCCCAGCCGAGTGCCGCGATCAGAAGTGTAATTCCCAGAAGGAACACGAGTGCGGCCCCCAGGATCTCGATCGACCGGTGCACCCGGATCGCCATCGGACTGCCCTCGCCGAACAGGCGAACGGCCAGATCCTTTGCACCGACGGCCAGGGCGGCCAGCAGCGAAACCGTGATACCGGTGCCGACGGCCATTGCCAGCGTTGACGCCACCCCGGCCACGATCATGCCTTGGGACAGGGCGAACACCAGAACCACCAGGGCCCCCGTGCAGGGCCGCAGACCCACGGCAAGAATGATGGACAGGGCACGGCCGAGCGTGATCTCGCCCTGAACCATATCGGGCGTCGGCGCATGTGCGTGGCCGCATGTGGTGCACACGCCATCGGCACCGAATTCGTGGCTGTGACCGTGATGGTGATGCCCATGACCATGATCGTGTCCGTGTCCGTGTGCACCGGCCAGGGCAAGGTTGCCTCCCGAAAGGCGGTCAGCGATGCTCAGCGCCAGTGGCTTTCCGGCCTTTTGCCAGAGCAG
>JBCBUA010000317.1:0-5653 GCA_039818365.1 Pseudomonadota bacterium | reverse complement strand
TTCCTCGACGGGTTCCGTTACCTCGACCGAATCGACCTGGCTGCCCGCAACCATATCCTCGATCGAGCCAATGACAGAGACGCCGCCACCTGCGGAGGCTTCAATCGCGATTTCATTCGGATCTTCCGCAAAATAGGCCGACCCGGCGCTGTGAAGCAGAACCGAAACGAGAAGGCCAGTGGCGAGAAGACGCGGAAACGTCACTTCGAACCTCTTCTGGTGATCAGGACAACATCCTCGCGGCCTGCCGCCTTGAGTTCTTTCAGGATCTGTTCGAGCTGATCCGCCTTGAGCGTCCCGTCAGCGGCAATCTTCAACGGACTGTCCGCGTCTTCTCCGCTGCCTTTTTCCGCGAGCCAGTCCGAGACAGTGACTTCGTCCTCACCGGCAAACGTCCTGCCCTCCGGGTCAAGCACAAGCGCACCGGTCGAGCGGATGGTTTCATCTTCCAGGATATTCAGTGGCGGTTCGATCTTCCGTGCATCGTCCCTGGCAATCGATCCCGCGAACAAGAAGAAGATCAGCATCAGGAAGACGACGTTGATCAGCGGGATCGTGTTTTCCGGCGGGTCACGTCTTTGCTGCTGCCGCATTCGCATGGGCTTACCCTCAGTTTCCGGTAACAAGAACGGTGTTCAAACCGTTCTGCCGCGCGGCCGACATGACATCGACAACGTCCTGGACATTCGCCTCCGGTCCCGACCAGATCGCGATGACCCGGTTTTCGCCATCCTTGAGGCCGGCAAACCGGCCCGGCATTTCATCCTTGCTGAGAGGGACACCGTTGAAGTCGATTTTTTCGGAGCTGTGGATGCGCAGGAAAGCTGGTTTGACCTCCGCTCCTCCGCCCTCACCGCCGCTGGAAACATCGAGCGTCTGATAGCGCGTAAAGCTGGACGCCAGCATGAAAAACAGCAGCAACAGAAAGATGACGTCGATCAACGACGTCAGTCCAACGGGCCTGCGCTTCGTTCTCGGCTTAAACTGCATGTCCTGGCCGCATCCCGCTGTCCTTGACCTCCAGCGGAACCACCCGCGCCGCGCCGCGCTCGGCAACTGCGCCGGTGAAGAATGCCGTGACAAGGGCTTCCATTTCGGATTGCTCGGACTCGATCCGGCTGTCGAACCAGCCGACGACAGCAGAAACCGGGATGGCAACGGCAAGCCCGACTGCTGTGGTCAACAGAGCAACCCAAATCCCACCCGCGAGAACGGAAGGGTCAACGGCTGCACCGGCACCCTGCATCGCCTGGAACGCCTCGATCATGCCGAGAACCGTTCCGAGCAGCCCGATGAGCGGAGCTGTCTGGGCGATCATGTCCAGCGGACGCAGATAGGCCCGCATGCTGTTTATTTTCTGGATGCAGACCCGCTCGACATCCTCCTTGAGCAGATCCTTATCAATGTCCGTTTGCGCGCTGCCCTTAGTCAGTTTCAGCATGACATCGGAAGCAACGGACCGGCTCGATGCCGCTGCAATCTGCGCTTCCTGCTGCTGGCCGTCGAGCCAGAGTTTCAGCGACTTGCGCGCACCGCCATATCGACCGGCGCCAAGCAACGAAAACTGCAGAACCTTCGCTGCGATCAAGGCAACCGCGATGATCGACAATCCGAGCAGGAGCATGACGACGGGCCCGCCCTGGTCGACCAGACCGGCGAGCGGGGAAAGAAACGGTGGCAATACCGGTTCGAGTTCAAAGGGCATGACGCACCCCTCACAAAATGAAATCTATCTCGGAACGGGACGTTATCAGCAGCTTCGTCAGGCAATCCTTGAGCGGACCATCCTCCGACGTGCAATCGCGCACCTCATTCAACAGAACCCTGGAAATATCTGCACATGCAGCGCTGCCGACATCGAATCGGCGCACCACGGTCTTGCCCGGCGGCATGGCTCCAAAGTCGACGGCCGCATAGCCGGAAACACCTTCGGCTTGGTCGAACATCACAAGATCCAGACCCAGCGCATCGAGCGGCGTTTGCAGCTGGTTGCGGATGACAAATGTCAGACGGCACGCCGCACCGGTTGTTTCAGCCGTATTCAGCTGGATCGAAATCGTCTCGGGTGTCTGCGCGCCTGCAGCAGACGCGGTCAAGCCCAGGGCGAAGTACATTGCCGCAGCCAGAGATCTTTTCATCCGCGCGCTCCTGTTTTCTACTATTGCTGAAGCCCGTCACTTGCTCGGCCGGGCTGCCAATGAAGCTTCAGCCCCTCCCGCCAGGCGAACCGTTCCAGGTGGTTGTCGATCACGCCTTTCATCCGGGCCATTTTCAGGTCCTCGTCTGTTTCGCATTGGATCGTCAGGCACGTGTCGGTGGCCTCCATCCGGCACTGGCCGAACGGGAATGTCACTTCCCCGCGCAGGGCGTCCCATCGGGCAGGCACCTTGTGGGCGAAGTGTTTGCAAAGTTGCTGAAGATATTTAGAGGCTGAGGCTGTTTGCGCCGTAGATTTGACGATGATCATTGCCTTGGCTGTCCGTTCCTTACACCAAAAAGGCGAGCCGGGGGAAGCGGCTCGCAGAAAAAAATGTGAGCAATTGCTCAGAATTTTGCTGACGCCGTCAGCATGAAGCTCCGGCCGGGTGAATTCACCGGAATGACGCGGCTGGTCGCGCTGAAGGTTCCACGGCTGTAATAGGTTTCGTCGAACAAGTTATTGACTTCACCGCGTAATTTGAAATCGGTCATTCCATATTGCGGCGCCCACTCGGCAAAAATGTTTACGACCTCATATCCCGGAAGCGGGTCCTCATAGCCGTTGTCTGCAAGATCGGAATTGGAATATTCCAGCGCGATTTCGGCATTCGCACCGATGGTCAGGTCCCATTCCTGGAACGTGTAACCTGCGCCAAGCGAGAACAGGTCACCCACCGGAACCGCGTTATTGTAGTCGCTGGAAAGGGCAATCCTGTCACCATACTTGACGTCCGTATGGGTGTAGGCGGCAAAGACATAGGCACTCGCCCAGTCGTAGCGTGCAGACAGATCAACCCCTTGCGAGATCAGATCGTCGCCATTGATCCGGGTGCGCGTTGCAAAGTTGTAGGCAACCGGATTGGACATGTTGATATAGAAGAGATCCCCGGCCAGCGTCAGACCGTTGTAGCGATATGTCAGGCCGATTTTGGCATTGTGCGCGGCAGTTGGATCGAGGTCCTGCGCGTAGGTGTAGTCGCCGGCGTGAAAGAGTGCTGCTTCGGCTTGCTCGATGCCGCCGAAGACGTAGGCGTAGCCCGCATTTGCCGTCAGCCCCTCGATAAGTTCAACGCCGACATTGACGTTTGGCGAGAGACCGAAATTGTCGAAGGTCTGGTCGTCGACCGACCGATAGCTTTGGAAATCGGCCCGCAGCCCTGTCGAAATGTTGAGCTGTTCAAAGGGGCTGAGCCGTGCCTGCACATAGCCGCCTACATTCGTGATGGTTTCGTCTGCATCATCCGGAAACCAGAAACGCTCGATGTCGACATGGTCGTGATAGAAATCGACACCTGCGGTCACCGTTCCCATCCCGAAGTGAAACCGGTTCTGGATATGGCCGCCAATTGACTGCAGATCGGAATTGAAGTCGCCGCTGGCGCGTGTGTATTGAGGCTCGCTCGGACGCTCCAGCTTGTTTCGGTTGTAGTAGAGCAGCACCTCGGGATCAAAATGCCCATCCGCTCCTTCGAGCGTGTATTTGAAGGTGGTGGTCAGCCGCTCATAGAGATTGTCGTTAAAGTCCGCGCTGACCAGGCCCATGTTTGTGCGCAGGCGGCGATATCCATCGTCACGGAAATACTCTCCGGAAAATTCGAACCTGTGACCCTCCTGGCTTTGATAGGCAAGCTTGCCAAGGCCGTTCCAGAGATCTGCAGCGGTTCCGAGTTCCGTATTGCCGGACCCGTCGTCGTAATCCTGCCCTTCAGCGCGCGTCAGCGCCGCGACGTACTCAAATCCATCGACAACCCCATAAGCAGATCCGGTCCCGGTCAGTGTCATGGAATTGGTGTCGTACCCGAAAGAAACCAGCGCCCCCATCTTCTGGCCTTCCTTGAGCAGGTCGACAGCATCGACCGTTTCAAATGCCACGCTTCCACCAAGCGCGCCCGGTCCGCCATCGGCTGGTGCAACACCGTCATTGATATCGACGGATTTCAGAAACAACGGATTGATGCCGAGGTTGCCGTTGTGGTGCCAGACGTTGTTCTTCTGACGGGCCCCGTCGACGGTCACGCTCAGTTTGGATTGATCAATGCCGTGCACATAGAACTTCTGGGAGGCCGGACTGCCGCCGGCGGTGGTAACGGATGGGGTTACCTGGAACAGCTGCTTCAGATCGACCGGCTGAAACTCTTCAATCGTTTCGCGCGAAATCTCAACACTGGTCTCCAGCGATTGAAACTGCTCCGCCGCATCGTCCTTGACCACGATCGTATCGAGTTCAACGACATCTTCGGCAAACGCTGCGGTGGCGACGAGGGTGATTGCACTGACGGATGCGAGGATCGCTGAGCGCACTGCTATTCCGGTTTTCATCTTGAATCCCAACCATGACACTGCTCCGCCGAAATGCTGTCGATTTCCGGCAGACTAAAACTTGACTTAAAAAGTCATGTATTTGATAAATGCCATGCAGCGAGGGCACAATTTCGAATGTGTTTGCCAGTCGCTCAAACTCTTTTGCGAAATGCGTCGCACCGCCAAAGCAAGCCGGTTTCCCGGATCAGCTCAGCCAGACGATCTTCCAATCACCACGGCAAGCAACTGAAAACGCATGGAATCTCATGTTCGTACAAGCTGATCATCACAAGAATTACGTGACCAAGGCCGACCTGATCATCAGAGCGGACGACCGCGAGGTCCGCTGGCTTGGCCCGTCCTTGAAGACGGACGACGACGTCCTTCGCGGCGCGATCGGGTTCCTCAAAATCGAGGATGGTCTTTCGGTTCATTTCTCGAACGCGGAAGATCTGCACGATCTGAAAATCGAAACGGAAACCGGGCCCCGATGCAGCCTTTCGGTGTTTCTTGAAGGCCAAGTAGACGCCAGTGTCGGCGCGTTCCAGATCCCGATGCCCCGGTACGACAACGAGACCCGGAACTGGCTACCGGTTGCAACTCTGTTTTCTCAAAAACGGACCGAGAAATTCGTCCGTCATGCGCGCCGCGGCAACCGGTTGAAGAAAGTTACAATTTCCATCTCACACGACTGGTTGCTGGCTCATCTCGACCTTTCGGACCCGGGCTTCAGCACCATCGTGGATTTCATGGAGTCCCATCTGGCGCATTTCAGCTGGACCCCAAGTGCTCATGCGCTTTCGCTTGCCGAACAGATCATCGCAACTTCGGGTCAATCTCCCTTCCAGGAACGTCTTTATGCCACCGCGCGCGTTTATGGTCTCCTGGAGGATGCCTTCAGGCAGTTCACCGAACAGCATGCTGAACCCCGTGCAAAGTCGCTCTCAAGTCAGGACCGGCAACGCCTAAAGGCCGTCGAGAGCTTTCTCTCTCGTGAGCGCGACCACTGGGTTACGGCAAAGGAACTGGCCGTTGAAACGGGCATGAGCGAAACCTCTTTGCAACGGCTGCTGACGCGCTGCTACGGGCTTTCCACCTCGCGTTTCATCCGCCGGTTCATGCTCGAAAGGGCGCGTGAAGCCCTGGAGAGGGA
>JBCBUA010000316.1:0-5672 GCA_039818365.1 Pseudomonadota bacterium | reverse complement strand
CGGGTAGGGACCTACTTCGGATATGTTGCGGATGAGATTGCCGGAGCAGACGGAAAGCCGGCCGCCATCCATGAAATTGGCAATCGAAATCCCGGTGGTGCCGCCATCGACAATGTTGTTGGCGATGATTGCGCCCTGGAAGTTGAATTCCGAATAGATCGCGCATTCACCGGATCTGAGGCACGAATTGCCCTGGATCTGCACGTTTGACCCGGTGTTCGAGCGGATCGCGGAGAAGGCGCAGTCGGTGATGCGGTTGTTTGAAATCAGCACGCCACCCGCGCGGAACACGTTGATGCCGTTGCCGAACTGCCCGGTGCCGCCGTAGCGTGCACCGATCCGTTCGATCCGGTTGCCGGAAACGAGTGTTCCGTCCTCGCCCTCGCGCCAGCGATGGATCCAGATGCCGCCGTTGGCGCAATCGGTGACCGTGTTGCCGGTGATCGCGAGACCATCGGCTTCGTTGGAGCGGATGCCGGCTTCCGCCGCGCCGTAGATGCGTGAATTTTCAACCCGTCCGGAGCATCTGTCGAGAACGAGACCCATTTTTGAGGACCCGGCAACGTCGCAATTGTCGATCGCAAGGTTGCGGACACCGACGAAATGCAGCAGGCCTTCGGTGAAATCGCCGATCGACCGGTTTGCGCCGTCGAATGTAAGTCCCTGGAGGCCGATATTGCTGACGCCCTCCGCGCGGATGAGCAGTCCGCCACCGCCCTGGTAGACGAGGCGGGTTCTTCCCGGGACCCCGACAATCAGTGTCCCGGACGGCAGTCTGAGATTGGCGACGGGATAGGTGCCCGCCGGCAGGAACAGGGCCCTGCCACGCTCGACGGCGCGATTGACCGCATTTTGAAACTGCGCGGTCTGGTCATTGGATGCGTTCGGGATGAGGCCGAGATCGGCTGAATCGATCGACCCGCGCAAATCGGCGATATTCATCTGCGCCGCAGCGGCTGTCCCGGAAAGGCACAGGGCTGTCCCGGCAAGAAACATCCTGCGGCTCGGATTTTTGATATCGCGTTTCATTTGCACTGTTACCTGCTGAAAGCGTCCCGCGATGGGATGCGGATCGGGGTTACACCCGATACTCAGCAAGGGCTGTGCCGGACCATGCGGCTTTCGGCAGGGTTTGACCTTTCCGTTGGCGTATGGGCAGCAGTCGCAAAAAAAAAAACCGGCCGGAAAAAATCCGGCCGGTCTTGATCGATCCTAGAGGGGCAGAAGACCGATCAGAGTTCGCTCGGGTCGGTGTTTTCGATGTCCGTCCAGTTGTCGTCAGCGGACTTGACGAAACCCGGAATGTCCTTGTTCCAGCGCTCCTGGATGCTCTGGGACAGGTTCAGGTAGAGCTTGCCGTCGACGATTTTCCAGAGATCGGGATCACCATCGACCTTGACGCCCATGGCTGTACCAAATGCGCAGAAGCCGCCATATGCCGGGAGGTATTTTTCCGGGTTCTGCTTGAAGAGGTCGCGGTTTTCCTCGGAAACGAAGCGGTAGGTTGCGCCGTTGTGGACTTCGGTGATGGAGAAATCGCCATCCTGCGGAGCACCATTGGTGAAGTAGGAGACCGGGTCGACACCGCGCAGGGCAAGGCCGGTCACGGTTGCGTTGACATCGAAGCCGGCGGCAAAGGCGCTGGAGACGAGACCGGAGACGACAACAAGCGCAGCAACGGAGCCGCGGATCAGGTTCTTAAGCATATCAAAACTCCCAGGGGTCAGCCCGATAAAGGCATTGAATTTGGACCGGCAAGACGCGTTTGCTCTGGAGGGACTTTTTCGGTACCATTCGGTTCCTAATAAGGCAGAGTTGCCCAACGCCGTGCCGGTGATCTCAAGATAGGGTTAGGAACCGATCGGTACAAAACACAAGCGTGTGAGGTCCCGGTGATGTGTTCGTGAAGGCTGGGCGAGGATGACAAATGGCAAGACCGCGCGAATTTGATCCCGACGAGGCAATGGATAAGGCGATGGGCCTTTTCTGGGATGTCGGGTACGAGGAAGCCTCGCTGACAGAGCTGCTCGCAGCCATGGAAATCACCAAGGGGTCTTTCTACAAGGCCTTTCAGGACAAACAGTCGATCTATCTCGCAACCCTCGACCGGTACAACGACAAGGTCATCAGCGGCACTGTCGGCTACCTGACCGATCCTGCCGAGGGGTCCGGACGCGCCCGTATTCTTGGTCTCTTTGGAAAAGTGGCGGAGGCCGTGGCGCAGGACGGCGACAGGCTCGGCTGTTTCCTGTGCAATGCGCTGATCGACAAGGCGGCGGAAGGCGGCGAAGCCGAAGACAAGCTTCAGGCCATGGTGCACCGCCTTGAAACCGCCTTTCACAGGGCGCTGAAGGATGACGGCCAGCTTCAGGAAAGCGACGCCCGCGAGACGGCACGCGGGATCCTGTCGGCCTATTTCGGTCTCAGGGTTCTGGGACGGGCCGGTCTTTCCAGGGAGATGGCAGCCGACTGCATCCGTCAGGTCGAATGGCTGCTGGAGCGGGGGAGCCGGTAGGATATACGGCTTTGAGTGAACCCAGTGGCTTTCGTTGCTTGCCGCCCATCCTTCGAGACAGCCCTTCGGCCTTCCTCGGGATGAAGCCCCGGGGCTTGGCGACGTTCAGGGGCTGCGAGGGGCTCGGGCGTTCAATCAGGCGTGCCAGGGAAACGAGGGGTGGGCCGTATCTGGGCGTCACGTCTTCCGAAACGACAATTCTTGTTGTCATCCCTGCGAAGGCAGGGATCCAGTAATCGCTGACGCTTGCGGGTATGATCTAGCCTCTACCGGGGTTACTGGGTCCCGGTCTTGCCGCTTGTGCGGCAAACCGGGACGACAACCTGCGAGTAACCCGTTCTTTCCAGACAGTGCGCTGCGATTTCGCTGGTTCGACAGGATGCGAAAAAAACGAAAGTGAAGTTCTTCTACTCTTAAGTCGATGCGCCGATGACGCTAGGCTACCTGCGCGGCATCCGCTACTTCAACCGCCGCGCCGTTTCTTGCAGCAATCTCACGGCGGCTTCTTCGATGACCGGGTAGGACGGCCTGCGGTCGGACTTGCCCCTTGGAAGCGAGGGAACGTGGATGAAAATGCTCGGAATGCCGGAGCCGATGGAGTCCCACAAGGTGGCATTGCAAAGGTAGGTGCCCGCGTCTGCCGACAGGTTTGCCGGAGCACCACCCGTTCTGGCGGCGTCGCGAAGCGCGCGCGCGGGCAGGCCGGACAGTCTTGCCCTTTCCGTTTGCGCACCAAGTTCGGGCTTGGCCAAAGACACGCCTGCCGCATCGGGACGGACGCGGGTTGCACGATTGACGGCGCGGGTTTCGATATTCATCGTCCGCCGTGTGCCGTCGACGCCGAAATGGACAATGGCATCCGGGCTGAGTTCCGCGCGCAACCTGGATGTGACGTCGTGGCGGCCGGCCCATGTCGTCGGCAGCACCTTGAAGACAAAATCGATACCGAACTGGTGTGTGCCCAGCCGCTTGGGCAGGCGCGCCATGAGCTGCTGTGTCGGGTTCACAGGGGCACCGGGGAATGGGGAAAAGCCCGTTACAAGAATGGTCTTTCTGGTGTTTTTCATTCCTTCAGCCCCATCAGACCGGACAATTCGTCGACGGCGAGAGATACGGCGGTGGTGCCGTTTCGCACGCTGTCTTCCAGCGTTTTCAGGCGGTCGGCCGTCTTCCTGTTGGTGCGAAGCGCGTCCATCATGCGCTGCTGCAGCATGTCCCACATCCAGGCGACCTGTTGCCGGCTGCGTTTTTCCTGCCATTCACCGCTCGCCCGCATGCGTTCGCCGTAGAGTTCAACCTGCTGCCAGAGCTTGTCGAGGCCTTCGTTGGCAAGCCCGGAAACCGTGATGACCGGCGGCGTCCAATTGGGAGATTTCGGGGCCAGAATGTGCAGAGCTGCCCGATAGTCGGAGGCTGCGGAGCGGGCCCTGAGTGCGCCATCGCCGTCGGCCTTGTTGACGGCAATCATGTCGGCGATTTCAAGGACGCCTTTCTTGATGCCCTGCAATTCGTCGCCGGCGCCGGGAAGCATGAGCACGAGAAAGAAGTCCACCATGTCGGCAACTGTCGTTTCCGACTGGCCGATACCGACGGTCTCAACAAGGATCACGTCGAAGCCTGCCGCCTCGCACAGGAGCATCGTCTCGCGGGTCTTTGCGGCGACGCCGCCGAGGGTTCCGGCGGACGGCGAGGGGCGGATATAGGCATTGCTGTCGGTGGCCAGCCGCGCCATGCGTGTCTTGTCACCGAGGATGGATCCGCCGGTGCGGGTGGAGGAGGGATCGACCGCAAGCACGGCGACCTTGTGACCGGCAGCCGTCAGGTTGGAGCCGAGCGTGTCGATGGTTGTCGATTTCCCGACCCCGGGCACGCCCGTGATGCCGACCCGCAACGCCTTGCCCGTGGACGGCAGCACGCTCTGGACCAACTGGTGCGCCATGTGGCGGTGGTCCGCCTTTTTTGATTCCACGAGCGTGATTGCACGCGCCAGCGCGGCGCGTTTGCCGGCCTGAAGTTCAGTTGCCAGGATGTGCGGGTCAATCGCGTTGGGCTTCATGGATCCTGACCCTAGACCAGGAAACTGCAAAGGTCACGGTCCCTTTTGGGGGAATGGCCGCTGCTTGTCGCTGTGCGTCTTCATCGCAGCAAGGCGGCATTCGAGACCCGTTGAATTGTGGCCGCAACCGCTTGCTCCAGCGCCGCGGGAACATAGGCCGAATCGCAGCTTTGTGAAAACAGCGTGGTGAAGAAGACACAGGCGGCCAGATAGGTTCCGGCAACGCTTGGATGCCTCTCATCGACATAAAGCTCGATGCTTGGATGGGCTGCGCGCATCCGTGCCCACACCTCTCCCACAGGCGCCAGCATGGCGTTGTTGTCCTTTGCCATTCTGCGGTACGTGGCGTTGGTTCGCTCCTGCATGCCCGTGTAGCTGCCGACCGCCGGCAAGGTTTTCTTGTGGAATTGGTCTCCCTCCCTGTGGGCCATGCCCATGTAGAAGACGACCCGTGTTTCGGCGGAGACCTGTCTTGCCCGCGTCGCGAGTGCCGCGGCGAAGGGGTGGGAGTCCCTTGCAACGTCGCGTTCGTCCAGAGCGGGCAACTGGGTGTGTTCCTGCAGAACCACAAAGTCCCAGGCCGTATCATCCAGGCGCTGCAAAAGACCCGTGTCGGAGGAGTGATGTTCCAGCCTGGCGCTGCCCTTGGCGGAGGTGCTCGTTTCGACCGGGATACCCTTTGTCGCGGCGATTTCCTCCAGCATTCCCGGCAGATCGTTGCGAAGCGTCAGGCTGTTTCCGACGAACAGGACCTTCGTTACGAGTTCCGAGGCAGGAGAGGCGTTGGCCGTGTGTGTCAGGACCGAAAGAGTGCAGAGCGCGAAAACGCTGCTGAGAACCTTTATGAGCAATGTCGGGCACCTGGATCTGTGTTTCTCTTCGGCGATCAGACGCTCTCATCGCGCGAAACACAAATAGAATTTTTGTGCGCAGATCAGCTGGAATGGCCGGATTGCCGCCGTATCGAAGCTGCGCGGCAGACCGCATAGCGGACTACGTCAAACGGCTTAGCTCTTCGGTGTCCATAGGATCCGCTGAAGTTCGGCGTCGAAGAGCTCCTTCGATGGCGGCAGGCGGTCGAACGGACCCTGATATCCTGGT
>JBCBUA010000315.1:0-5721 GCA_039818365.1 Pseudomonadota bacterium | reverse complement strand
CAGCGTGATTGGCGCGCGCCAGGCCGAATGCGGTTTCGATGTCTGGATTCGCGACGACGGCCTGTGGGGCTATGGCCCGGACGGTTACTACGACGAGAAGCGCTCGCCCTATAACGAGTATCTGAAATCAAAAGGCTATGCGGGGGAAAATCCCTGGGCGGACTTTGCCAATGCAGGGATAGACGATGAAGACGGCGTTGCGTCCGGCTGGATGTTCGACAACGCCGACAAGCCGGCGAATATTTCCGAAAAGGACAGCGAGACGCCCTGGCTGACGGCCCGGACCATCGATTTCATCGAGGAACAGACAGCACCCTGGTGCGCCCATGTCAGCTACATCAAGCCGCATTGGCCCTATATCGTGCCCGCGCCCTATCACGACATGTTCGGCCTGAACCACGTTCCGGCCGCGTGCCGCCACGAGGTGGAACGCGAGGACGCTCATCCGGTTTTCGCCGCCTATATGGAGAACAAGATCGCGGCGGCGTTTCAACAGGACGAGGTTCGCCGGAAGGTCATCCCTGCCTATATGGGCCTGATCAAGCAATGTGATGATCAGCTTGGCGTTCTGCTGGATTACCTTGAAAAATCAGACCGTCTGAAAGACACGATGATCGTCTTGACCTCCGATCATGGCGACTATCTCGGCGATCACTGGCTCGGCGAGAAGGACCTCTTTCACGACCCGTCGGTCAAGATCCCGATGATCATTTATGACCCGCGCGCCGAAGCGGACGGCACCAGGGGCACGACCTGCGACGCGCTGGTTGAATCCATCGATCTCGCGCCGACTTTCGTCGAGGCGGCCGGCGGCAAGGTTGCCGATCACATCCTGGAAGGGCGGTCGCTTTTGCCCTGGCTGCAGGGCGGGACACCTGAATGGCGCGGCTTTGCGATTTCGGAGTTCGATTATTCGCCCACGCCCCAGGCAGTCAAACTGGGGCTTGATCCCAAGGACTGCCGCCTCTTCATGGTGTTTGACGGCCGCTACAAGCTGATGCACGCGGAAGGCGGCTTTCGCCCGATGCTTTTTGACCTGCAGGAGGATCCGGAAGAGTTCCACGACCTGGCCAAGGGCAGCACGCACACCAGCGAAATCGACCGGCTCTACGTCGCGCTTGCCGAGTGGGGCAGACGCTGCGCGCAGCGGGTCACGCGCTCCGATGAAGACATCAGGGGCATGCGCGGTCGCTCGCTCCGCAGGGGCATTCTGCCGTTCCTGATCGATGGCTCGGAAGTGCCGGAAGAACTGACCGAGAAATATCGCGGTCCGGCGCTGCAACGGCATACGGGAGACTGAAAAATGCCCAACGCCGCTCTCCTCCACCACAACGAAACCCAGTTCCGCAAGAAGGTTGTCGAACTGGCACCGGGCATGTGGACGGCCGTCGGGTTTGCCGCATCGACCCAGCATTTCATCGAGGGCAACAGTTCGATGACCGTGATCGATACGTCCGAGAGCACGGGTGCAGCCAGGAACGTTTTCGCGGAAATCCGCAAGCAGACGGACAAGCCCGTCGGCCGGATCATCTACACCCATAGCCATCGCGACCACATTTCCGGAGCCTCCGTGTTTGCAGAAGGCCGGGACATTCCGGTGATCGCCAATGCAAGGTTCAAGTCGGACCTTGTCGGCCAGGATACGGACGATATCGCGCCCCATCAGGCCTTGAACCGCAGGACCGCGGCACAGTTCGGGATCGGACTGTCGCCGCAAGAGCGCGTCTCGCTCGGCTGCGGGCCCGGTGACCGGCCGATGGACGGGCTGGGCGCCGGGTTTGTGCCGCCGACCCTGTTTGTCGGCGACGACCGGGACATCGATCTCGACGGGGTAAAGGCGCGGCTGATCATGGCACCCGGCGAGACGGAAGATCACATGGCGGTCTGGGTGGAGGACGCCGGCGTTCTTATCCCCGGCGACAACTGGTATCACGCCTTTCCGAACCTTTATGCCATTCGCGGCACGCCCTACCGCGACTTTGCCGCCTGGGCAGACAGTCTGGAGCTTCTGGAAGGCCTTGGTGCCGCGGTTCTAGCGCCGGGCCATACCATGCCCGTTTTCGGCAAGGACCGGGTCAGCGAGGTGCTGAGGACGACGCGCGAGGCCATCCTTCACGTGATGCGCCATACCGCAGACGGTATGAACAAGGGTCTTTCCGTCGACGATATCGTTGCCACGCTTCGTCTTCCGCAAGACATTGCGGGAAAACCATGGCTTGGCGAGTTTTACGGCAGGGCCGGCTGGTCCGCACGGGCCTTCGCCACCGGCACGCTTGGCTGGTATGACGGCAATCCGACCCATCTCGGAACCCTGTCTTCCGCGCAAAGAGCCGCGCATATGGCTACCCTTTCCGGCGGGCCGGAAGCCCTGATGGCTGCGGCGCGCGCAACCGGTGACACCCAATGGCGGCTTGAACTCTGCGATCACCTGATTGCCCTTGGCGAACCGGCTGAAATCCTGAAAGCCGAGACCCTTGAAACGCTCGCCGAGGATGAGATCAACGCGACGGCCCGCAACACCTATCTCTGGCATGCCCGGCGCTTGCGGAACGGGGAGGGGACCAAATGACACCGGTCCGGTTCGAGCAGCGTGTTGCCGATCTTCTGGCGTTCCTGTTCGCCATGGTCATCCTTGTCTATGCCGCGTCCGGACCGCTGTCGGAAGGCGTGCGCTGGATCATCGAGACAACGACACCCGGTTTCGACGACCTGTCACGGCGCCAGCAACGCCTCCTGCTGCGCGAACATTGGCTTGGAGGCTCCTTCAGGACCTTCGAGCGGACATTCCTCCTGCCGACGGGTCTGATCCTCGGGCTGCCGATCCTGTTCTCCTTCGCGATCTCCTTTCTCAATCTGGCTGGCACGCGGCCCTGGGTGAAATGGGCCCTGGCGGCGCTGTCGACCGTTGTTTTCTGTATCTGGGTGGCCAATCTCTTTGCCGTGGACGGCGGAGCGCTGCCGTCCGCGCAGCCGCTTGATTTCGTGCTTTTCCCGATCGCGACCGTGCTCGTCCTCTATCTGACCTGGCGCGGCTTCGGCGGGTTCATCGTCGGTTTCTGCCTCTTCTGGATCATCTACTTCTTCGTGCGCGGCTGGCTGCCGGACTGGACGGGCATATTGGCCGGGTCTGAGGCGACACTGGCGCAAAGCATGCGGTCCATGGTGCTGAATTTCTGGTCGCAAACCGGCGGCATGTTCGGCCAGCCGCTGCAGGTTGTTTCGGGCAACGTGCTGATCTTCATCGTCTTCGGCGCGGTGCTCATGGCAAGCGGGGCAGGCGATCTCCTGATGAAGATCGCCAACAGGCTGACCGGCGGTCTGACCGGTGGTGCGGCCCACGCCGCCGTCGCCAGTTCCGCTCTCTTCGGAACCTTGAGCGGAGCCGCCATTTCCAACGTCGTCTCGACCGGCGTCATGACCATCCCCGTCATCAAGCGCTCCGGTTTCCGTCCGGCCTTCGCTGCCGCGGTCGAAGCGGCCGCCTCGACCGGCGGGCAGGTGATGCCGCCGGTGATGGGGGTTGTGGCGTTTTTCGTCGCCGGTCAGATCGGCCTGGAATACCGCTATATCGTCATCGCGGCGATCATTCCGGCGATCTTCTTTTATCTCGGTACGTTCCTGACGGTCTATTTCGAGGCGCGCCGCCAGGGCGTCGGCCCGCTGCCTGCGCAGGAGCGGCCGAAACTGACAGGCGCGGAACGGGTGCAATGCCTTGTCTTTGTTCTGCCCCTCGGCGTTTTGAGCTACTTCCTGTTTGCGCAGCCATCCGTGCCGAAGGCGGGTTTCTACGGTTTCACCGTGGCCCTTGTCAGCGCCCTTGTTCTGTTCCGGAGCTTCCGGTCTCCGGCAAGGCTCTACACCGCTTTTGTCAATGCCGGGCGCATGTCCGCCTCCATCATCGTGATCGTCACCGCGATCGGGCTGATCGTCGGACTGATTCAGGTCTCCGGCTTCAGCGGCCGCCTGTCGCTGCTCCTGGCGCAACTGGCCGGTGGACCCCTGTTTGCAACGCTCGTTGTCGTGGCCCTTGGCGCAATCGTTCTTGGCATGGGATTGCCGCCGGGCGCGACCTATTTCATCATCGTCATCGCGCTCAGTTCCGGCATCGACGCCGTCGGTATCGCGCCGCTGACGCTGCATCTTTTTGTCGTGTTTTTCGCCGTGATCTCGACCGTCACACCACCGGTCGCGCTGGCGGCCTTCGCGGCGGCGCCGATTGCAGGGGCGGATCCCGTGCGCACGGGCTTTCAGGCCGCGCGCCTGGCCCTGGCCGGCTTCATCATTCCCTTCGTCTTCGTCTACCATCCCGCCGTTCTTTACAAGCTGCAGGTCCTGTTTGGCTGGTTCGGCGGCGAGGTGCCGACGTCCAAGGCAATGATCGATATCGCGACCGTGAGCTGGTTCGATCTCGGCTGGATCATGGTGGCCTTCGCGCTGTCGATGTGGCTCTTGACCTCTGCGCTCACCGGTTTCGAAAAGAACAGGCTCAACGTGGGCGAACGTATCCTGCGGATCGCGGTGGGGGCCGCGCTCCTGATCCCCGACATGACGATTGCCGGACCGGCGCTTGTTGCCGGGATCGGGCTTGTCGTGGGGCACAGGTTCTTGAGAGGAGACCCGTCACCGGTCGATGCAAAGTCGGCCTGAACAGGAAAGAAACTGCATTTTTCAGGGAGGAAATCGCATGCGGAAACTGGCACTGGTTGCAAGCGCAGCCATGATCTGGGCGTCATCGGCTGAGGCTCAGGACACACTGAAGATGGCAACCATCGCGCCGAGCCTTGGCCAGGCGATCACGATGGCGACCTTCGCCAACATCGTCACCGACAATCTTGATGACGTCGAAATCGAGGTCTCCGGCGGTGGCGCGGCAACGCTGCACATGATGGAAGTGGCGCGCGGCAACCTCGACATGTCGATGACCAGCCCGGTCATCTACAATTTGATGTCCGCCGGCAAGGCGATGTATGCCAAGGAACCGGATGCCCCCGAACTTGCCAAGAACTACCGGCTGCTGATGTGGTTCCCGTATGGGCAGTATCACTTCGCAGTGCGCGGCGACAGCGACATCCAGGTGCTGGACGACATCGAAGGCGCATCCGTCTTTCTCGGCCCCCAGGGCGGCGGTGCCTACAACGCTGCGCGCGGCTGGGTCGAGGCAACGACCGGTCTCGTGGTCGGTTCGGATTACGATGCGATCAAGGCCAACTGGCAGACCGGATTTCAGGCGTTTCTCGACGGCAAGATCGATGTCTACGTGAATGGTTGCCTTGACCCCTGCGGCCAGTTCATCCAGTTCACTGAAACGGAGAACCTGCGCTTCATCGGCCCGGAAAGCGATGAGGGCGAGGAAGTCGACCAGTGGCTCGGCAAGTGGCGGTACCGGGCCGAAGTCCCCGCGGGCATGTATGACGGCCAGACCAACGAAGGCCCGGTGATGTCCTTCGACACGGCCGTCGGCATCGGTGTGCGCGCCGATCTCGACGATGAAACCGTCTACAAGATCACCAAGACCTTCTGGGACAATCTGGAGCAGGTGACATCCGAAGCCCCGTGGGCCAAGGCTCTCGACGTCAAGTTCGCGGCCTCCAAGCGCGGCCTGATGGACCTGCATCCGGGTGCGGAACGCTACTACCGCGAAGTCGGCGCGATGGAGTAACGGGACGGTGCGGCGCGGCGGCCGGGAGACCACGCTCTCCCGCGCGTCGCGCCGCAGGTCAC
>JBCBUA010000314.1:0-5763 GCA_039818365.1 Pseudomonadota bacterium | reverse complement strand
CGGATCCGACGAGATGTCGCCCCAATGCCGGAGCATCTTGTCCCGGTCCGACAGGCGTTTTTCGATGACCGCGTCGAGGATCTCGTCCTTTGTCCGGAAGTGATAGTAGAAATTTCCGCGCGAAATGCTGACCGCCTTCGCAATGTCCGCGAAGGAGGTTTCCCCAAAGCCTTGCGCATAGAACAAGTCGTCCGCTGCATCAATGATTTGCTGCCGTGTGGAACCTGGTTTCATGTTCAGTTCTCGCCGCCTGTTCACCGGATAGGTTTGGTCCTAATCAAGGAATAGGACAAGTGACCTAATATCTGATTAGGACATTTGTCCTAGGGCGTCAAATCCGAATTTTGATACCGGGCGAAACCGGGTTCGCGCAGGGATCGGACATGGCCAAGGGCACAGCCCAGGGTAGATTGACGCGCGTCCTCACACGTTTGTGAAGCTTGTCGTCAAACAATCCTGACAGACAGCTGTCAGGAAGGGTCCACTACTCATGGCGGCATCGACAGCAGTCACCTGACAGACGCGGATATGCATTTTTGCGTCCGATTTCAACGGCTTGCTGATTTAATTCTAAAGTGGCGCCAAAAGAGATGAATTCCGGAACTTTGATGTTTTTTCTCAACATGGCAGGTGCGTGTGTCAGCAGTGCGCATTTTTGCACCGGTGCGGTGCGAATTGCACCGTTGGAATCCCGCCTCCGATCCCTACGTTCAGACCGCTTGGTGGCAGTCACAGGGCCAGCGGAAGGCAATGATGCTGGAGCCCATGTGGAGGGACAGATATGATTAACGTGGATGAACGGAACGACCCGTCTTCCGACACCGACCTTTTGGATTTTTTCTACGATACGAGGACACAGACCGAAAGCCTGACAGCGCCCCTTTCCGACGAAGACATGGGGCTTCAATCCATGGAAGACGCCAGCCCGCCAAAGTGGCACCTGGCGCATACGACCTGGTTTTTCGAGGAATTCATTCTCAAGCCCCACCTGCCCGGCTACAGGCCGCGGGACGAGCGCTTCGCCCTGCTCTTCAATTCCTATTACGTCCAGGCTGGCCCGCGTCACACCCGGTCCAAGCGTGGACTTCTCTCCCGTCCGAGCGTGACCGAGGTCACCTCCTACAGGGCGCACGTGGAAGAAGCGCTGCGCGAAGGCATGATCTACGGCAAGTTCGCGCTTGAGCAGGCGCAGCTGGACGCACTGATCACGCTGGGATGCCATCACGAAATGCAGCACCAGGAACTTCTGGTTACGGACCTGCTGCACGCGCTGTCGCACAACCCTCTCCTGCCCGCCTATGTGCCGTCTCAGCCCGAAGCCGTCCGGGACATTCCGGACCAGGACTGGACGCGGCACGAGGGCGGCCTTCTCGAAATCGGGCATGACGGCAACGGCTTTGCCTATGATTGCGAAGGCCCTCGGCACAAGGTCTGGCTGGAGCCTTACAGGCTTGCGGACCGTCCGGTGACCAATGGCGAATGGATCGCCTTCATGGAAGACGGCGGCTATGACACGCAGACGCTCTGGCTGATGGAAGGCTGGGCGGTCCGGGAGCAGAACGGCTGGGACTCGCCGCTATACTGGTGGCGACAGGACGGCCAGTGGTGGACCTATACGCTCCAGGGACCGCGTCCCGTCGATCTTTCGGCGCCGGTTGTTCACGTCAGCTACTATGAAGCCGACGCCTTTGCCAGGTGGGCAGGCCACCGGCTGCCGACGGAAGCGGAATGGGAGGCAGCGGCCCAGCAAACCGACATTGCGGGTAACTTTCTGGAAAGCGGTGCGTTCATGCCGCTCGGCCGCGACACCGGCCTGTGGGGCGACGTCTGGCAATGGACCAGCAGTGCCTTCTCCCCCTATCCGGGTTTCCGCCCGCCGGAGGGCGCAATCGGCGAGTACAACGGCAAATTCATGATCAACCAGATGGTTCTGCGCGGCGGGTCCTGTGCAACCCCCAGGCTCCAGATGCGTTCTTCTTATCGAACCTTCTTTTATCCCCACCAGCGTTGGCAGATGCTGGGCCTGAGACTGGCGGCTGATCAATGACCAAACACGTACCTCCCGCAGAACAGGACGCGGACTTCCGGTCGGAGATCCTTGAAGGCCTGACAGCCGACCGCAAGGCGATCAGCAGCAAATGGCTCTACGATGACGTCGGCTCGCATCTGTTTGAAGCCATTACGGAACTGGATGCCTATTATCCAACCCGCACCGAACTGGGCATTCTGGCCGGCCAGCTGCGCAAATATGCGCGGCTGCCGGGGGCCCGCGGTGCGATGGTGGAGCTCGGCAGCGGCTCGAGCCGGAAGACCAAGCTGCTCCTCGGCGCCTTTCCGGATCTCTCCGTCTACATGCCGATCGACATCTCCGCCAACCATCTGAAGGAGGCCGCCGACCGGGTCCGGCGCGCCTACCCGTCGCTGGCGGTGATCCCGATAGCGGCGGACTTTACCCAACCGCTCGGCAAACTTCCGCTTTTGCCAGAGCTGCCGGTGCTGGTGTTCTTCCCCGGCTCGACCATCGGCAATTTCGAAAAGAGCGAGGCGGTCGGCCTGTTGCAAAGCATTCGGGACGCCATGCCCGATGCGCACATGATCATCGGTGTCGACCGGCCCAAGGACGAGGCGGTGCTGGTCGAGGCCTATGACGATCCGGCAGGGGTCACGGCCGCTTTCAACCTCAATCTCCTGCAGCGGATCAACCGTTCTCTCGGTGCTAATTTCGATCTGTCCAGATTTCACCACAAGGCGCTGTGGAACGCGCAAGAAAGCCGGATTGAAATGCATCTGGAGAGCCGGGCCGACCAGACGGTGCGCATCGGCGACACGGACATCCGCTTCTACAAGGGCGAAACGATCCATACGGAAAACTCGCATAAATATGACGAGGAAGCCTTCGCGGAGATTGCCGGCCGGAGCGGCTGGCGGGTGCACGATACGGATACGGACCCCGACGGTCTGTTCAGCGTGGTGACCCTTCAGGCGACGTAAGTCTGGACGCCAGCTCCAGATCCCTGCTCGCTTCTTCTTCGAAAGCGGCTTCCAGGACGTCCGCGAGACGTCTTGCGGCAAGACCCGCGTCCGATGCGGTTGCGAGCAGGATCTCGGTGTTCTCCAGAGACGGCATCTTCGACCCGTTGTCGGTGACAAGATCGTCCGGTGCCATGTGGCTCGGCAGCACGGCGACCCCCAGACCCGCGCGCACGGCCGCAAGCGTGCCCGCCAGCGATCCGCAGACATAGGCCGCCCGAGGTTCGAACCCTTCCTTACGAAGCGCCTCGAAGGCGCGTTTGCGATAGACGCAGGGTTCCGGACTGACCGCAAGCGGCATGGCCTCCCCCGGCTTCAGAAGCGAGGCCTCCGCAGAGACCCACAGCAGGGGCTCTGTCCAGACGCGTTGCCCCCCGATCGCGGCAGCCGGCTCACGCTTCAAAAGAACGACATCCAGCAATCCGGCGCGGAATTTCTCCAAAAGATTGAGCGTCAGGTCGCAGGTTACCTCAAGACTGGCACCCGGATGCGCCTCGGCATAGTCCGCCAGCGCCCTGGGAAGGTAGGTGGTTGCAATGTCCTCTGGTGTCCCCAATCGCACAAGACCGGTGACTTCGTGCGCCCGAAAGGCGGACAGTGCCTCGTTGTTCAGCTCCAGTATCCGCTGAGCGTAATCGAGAAAACGCGTTCCGGCCGGCGTCAGCACGACGTTGCGGGCGCTGCGGCGCAAGAGCCGCTCGCCCAGAATGTCCTCAAGTTTGCGGATCTGCAAAGACACCGCCGACTGACTGCGGAAAAGGCTTTCCGCCGCCTTTGTGAAACTTCCGGTACGGCTTGTCAGAACAAATGCTTTCAGCAAAGCCGGATCAATCGTGTCCATGGCAATCCAATCATGAGTTTTTTAAATCCAAATACTGAATATTATTAATTTCTGCAATCCATTTACAGCCCCTACATGTGGCGCGCACACCGTTTTCAAACGTCAGGAGACAGACATGAACGTTCACAGCGCGCAAACCGCCTATTCCGTAGCACCCGCTGAAACGGCACAGATTGCCGTTGCCTATGGTGACGGTATCGGCCCGGAAATCATGCGCGCCGCCCTGCGATGCATGCACGCCGCCGGTGCGGAACTGGACATTCATGAAGTCGTTCTGGGGGAAAAGGTCTACGAGGCCGGCCACACATCCGGGATCCTGGCGGACAGCTGGAGCACATTGCGCTCCGCCGGTGTCCTGTTCAAGGGCCCCATCACCACGCCGCAGGGCGGCGGCTACAAGTCGCTGAATGTGACGATCAGAAAGACGCTTGGGCTCTTCGCCAACATCCGACCCTGCGCCGCGCTCACACCCTTTGTCGCGTCCAACCATCCGGGCATGGATGTCGTGATCTTCCGGGAAAACGAGGAAGACCTCTACGCCGGGATCGAGCATCGGCAGACCGACGAGGTGTTTCAGTGCCTAAAGCTCGTTTCGATCCCGGGTACCGAACGGATTATCCGGCACGCCTTCGAATACGCACGGTCGAACGGACGCCGGAAAGTGTCCTGTTTTTCCAAGGACAACATCATGAAACTGACCGATGGTCTGTTTCACAAGATGTTCGACAAGATCTCTGCGGAGTATCCGGAGATCGCCGCCGATCACTGGATCGTCGATATCGGAGCGGCAAAGCTCGCCGCGTCCCCGGAAATGTTCGACGTCATCGTCACAACGAACCTTTACGGAGATATCATTTCCGACATTGCCGCTGAAATCAGCGGGTCGGTCGGGATCGCACCGTCGGCCAATATCGGTGAGCGGTTCGCTATGTTCGAGGCCATTCACGGGTCCGCCCCCGATATCGCCGGGAAAGGCATTGCCAATCCGTCGGGGCTGATCCTTGCCGGTGCGCAGATGCTGGGTCATCTCGGGCAGCAGCAGGCCGCAATACGGCTGCACAATGCCTGGCTCAAAACAATCGAGAGCGGCATCCACACCGCCGACATCCATTCAGAAACCCAAAGCCGGATGAAGGTCGGCACGGACGATTTCGCCGATGCAGTTATCGACAGGATCGGCAAACTTCCCAAATTGCTCAAACCTGTCGCCCCTCGGGGCCGGCAAGTGACCCCGGTCATTGCGCCGCCGGTCCGGCCTGCTCCGGCGAAAAGATGTCTTGTCGGGGTCGATCTCTTCGTCCGCGATACGGTCGTTGATCCGGACAATCTGGCCGTTAGGCTGATCGCGGCGACACAGCAGTGTGCCGCGAACATGACCATGATCACCAACCGGGGCGTGAAGGTCTGGCCGGCGGGCCTGCCGGAAACCTTCAAGACGGATCACTGGCGCTGCCGCTTCGAATGCATCGACACGCACCTGAAACAAAGGGACGTGGCCGAGCTCATCATGGCCCTGAGCAACAAGGAGATCGAGGTCATCAAGACGGAAAACCTCTACACTTTCAACGGAGCCCCCGGTTACTCGCTTGGCCAGGGACAATAAACAATACTGGAACGACCCATCGCCACTCTTCCTTCCGGCAGCGCTCCCTGCCGGAAGGCTTCTTTCAGAAGATCACCGTCCGGGCCTCCTCGACGACAGGTTTCGTGACGTTCTGCGTGAGCGCAAGAACCCGGAAGGCGGCGTTCCCGCCGAAGCCCGGGCTATGACAAGTATTCTGCCGAAAAACCGATGGCGAAGCGCGCCGAGCCTCTTGGAGGAAAACAAGAAAACGCGCGAAACAGAAACATTTGTTTCAGGGTTTGACAAGGCAAAAAACAAATGAAACAGT
>JBCBUA010000313.1:0-5793 GCA_039818365.1 Pseudomonadota bacterium | reverse complement strand
TGCTCTTCGGGATTGCTCTCGGTGTCCTCATTTTCGGTGAACAGCTCAGTTTCGAGATGCTTCTGGGCTCGGGGCTGATCGTTGTCTCCGGCCTATTCATCCTGTGGCGGGGCCAGCAACAGCGCACGTGAGGGCGAAGCCGTTGCCGGGGCCCGACTGTTGTTCAAACGGCGCGAAAATCTTCACGGCGGTGAACTGCGCAGTTCCTCGTAGGAAATGGCAACGGCGTCTCAAAACAGCCCCCGGTTCACCTCCGGGTTCAGCGCTCCGTCCTGACCTGCGCGGATCTGGCCGCCGGTTTCGACCTCGACATAGACGCCCATGTCCATATGCCCGAGTTCCTTGCGCAACAGGTAGGGCACTTTCAGATCCCTTTCCGCCGTTGTGGGATTGACCTCTGTCGCAGCACAGCGTCTCGTCCGCGACAGGATACGCAGACGCACGTCGCCGAACGACAAGACCTGACCAACCGCATCGAGTTCGGAAAAGGGCGGCAATCCCTCAATCTCGACATTGGCCCGGAACCGTCCCGGATGCACGTCGGTTCCGATACGCGCGCCAAAGGCCATGACCGAGGCAAGATTGAGAACCGAAATCGCATTCATCATCTGGGGGGAAACAACCGAGACATCCGTGAAACGATGCGGTGCCGAAGACACGAAGACAGGCGGTTCCGGGTCGCCCAGACGCAAGACCCCGTGCAGGAAGCGGCCGGCATCGCTGCGCCCGTCCGTGCCCGTCATGTCGAACCGGTGCGTTGTCCCTTTCACGTCGATCTCGAGCAGTTCACCGTCAGGGCTGAAGCGCGTTTTCAGTCCGGCAAGCTCGGCTTCCTTCACCAGGACGACAAAGCGTTCCTTGGGCAGCGGCTCCGGGTTTTCAGGGTCGAACCCGGAATCATATCGCGCAAAACCATAAAGACGGTCGCCCGGAATGCCCTCGCCCTTCGATAGGGTCACGGAACTGAGCGGCTCGGCGCTCATGCCCTTGACCGGAAAACGGTTCAAGCGGGAGATCGTTACGGGAAGCTCTGTCATGGGCGGTCTCTGTTTGGTCGGCTAAAACGGGAGCGGCGCCGGGGGCTCGCTGTCGGCGGGTGATACGACGCGGCATGAAACACCGGATGGGCGTTGCGATCAATTGGCCGCCTGCTTCCAAGGCGATTTGTCCCACCGCGAAAGGGCTGCGATCCCGAACGTGTGATCGTTTGTACTTATCCGTCGAGATCCCAGAGGTCGTCGCCGCAGGCATCGCTCGCCCAGGCCGTCTGCCTCAGGGCCTGCAATTCGTCCGAGAGGCGCTTGATCTTCTTGTCCCGCTCCTCAAGCATCATCTCCAGAAGCCTGATCCGGTCTCTCGGCGACGCTGCATTTGCGTGCGTTGTTGGTGTTCCAGGTCCTTTCACCGGGAGTCACCCCGTCGGTCCGAATGTCTCGAAGTGAATATGGTCTGTCGGCACGCCCGCAGCCTCGAGCCCGTTTCGGATGTCCGCAAGAAAGGCCGCCGGGCCGCAAAGCATGTATCTTGCCTCCGGGCCGGCATCGAGCGCGAGCAGGCTCTCAGCGGTCACACGCCCTTTTCCGTCATAGTCCCGGCCGGGCAGGTCGGTGTCGTCCGGCTGGCTGTAGTAGACTTTCTTCCGCAAGTGATCATTGGCGGCGACCAGACGATCAACCTCCTCGCGCAGGGCGTGATCGCGTCCGTTGCGGGTGCCGTGCACGTACCAGACGGGGCGGTTTTGCTTGTGCGCGCTTGCATGCAGCATCGACAGCATCGGTGTCAGTCCGACGCCCGCGCTGACCAGAACCAGAGGGCAATCGTCGCAGGGGATGACGAAATCACCCGACGGCTGGCGCGCTGCGATCAAGTGGCCGGCCTGCAAGTGTTCATGCAGGGCGCGCGACACCAGCCCCAGGTCTTCGCGCTTGATACTCAGCCGGTAGCGCGTTGTGTCTGCAGGGGAGCCCGACAACGAGTAGCTGCGTTTCAAAGGGTCCGAGTGTCCCTGTATCCGGACCTCGACCGGTAGATGCTGGCCGGCTGCAAACGGTTCAAGCGGGCGGCCGTCGGCAGCTTCCAGGTAAAACGACGTGACGCTTGGCGTTTCTTCAACGCGCTCTGCCAGCCGCAAGGGCCGCACCAGGTGATCCTGTCTGGACCAGCGGAGCCCGACCGCGCCCGGGCGGTCAAGCACGGCATCGATCTTCACGTCGATGAAGCGCCAGGCGTCCTGGTCGTGCGCGTCCTTCGGATCCCAGTCGATCGTGGCACGCCCGGTGAGATGCAGCAGGCCGCCGGTTTCGAAGTCCACGAACAAAAGCCCGATCCGGGGGTTCGACAGGATGTTGCCGATCGTGTTGAAAAAGTTGTTTCCCGAGTAGTCGGGTATCCGCAGATGCGTGCCGTCGACAACCTTAACAAAGCCCGGTGCACCGCCGCGATGAGAGGCATCGAAGCCGTTCGATGCGGCACCATCCGCGCCCTGATGACCCGATCCGATGAACAGCGTATCGGCAGACGTGATCCTTGCGATCTGCGCGTCGCTGAGGGATGCGCTACGGGCGGGGATGACGGCTGCGGTTCTGGGAACCCGCGTCCATGCGCGTTCGTGGATGTATTGCGGGCAATTGCCGAAAGTCTGCCGGACATCGATTGTGTACCCGTCTGCGCCCGCGGTCACCCGTCCGCTGAAGCGGTTGCGGCGGCGGGTGGCAAGCTCGATGCCCAGCACGCCGATATCGGAACCTCTGCTGAAGGCTCCGACAAGCGGATCGCTGTCCTCCAGTTCGGTTGCCAGGGTGATCCGGCGCGGATCGGGCGAGGCCGCGAACCCTTCCGGGCCGTCGACGAGGGTGATCCAGGTCCGGCCATCGCCGTCTCCGCCTGAAACCACCAGGAAAGGTTGCGAGGTGTGGAACAGGCGGTGCTGCTCGGGCAGGTAATCGCGGATGAAGCCGCCGGCCCATTTCGCGACGTCGCCAACGCCGGCGCGCGCCTGGGCTTCCAGTTCTCCGGAATGAAACGGGTTGTTCTCAAGCGGCTTCAACATCTTGGTGTTCCTCTAAGGTGAGAGCAGCAGCGCCGAACAGAAGGGCCGCCGGCGCGCCGTTTCCGTTCCTAGGCCAGTTCTGGGATCGGCGACGTTGCCATGCCCACGAAGCCGGTCTGGTTTTCGACCCGTTCAAGCCAGGCGCGGATGTTCGCATACGGGGCCAGATCGACACCGCCTTCCGGCGCATGGGCGATGTAGCTGTAACCCGCGACGTCGGCGACGGTGATCTTGCCGGTTGCAAGCCAGTCTCGGTCTTCAAGATGTGCATCCATGATCTTGAAGAGGTCATGCGCCTTCGTCACGGCTGCCTGATGATCAAGCGGCACGTTGAAGACCTTCACCAGACGCGCCGCGCAGGGGCCGGCATAGATGTTGTCGGCGGCAACCGTCAGCCAGCGCTGCACCTCGGCGGCGTCCTTCGGATCGTCAGGCAGCCAGTCCGATCCCTTGGCATAGGTTTGCACCAGGTAGATGAGAATGGCATTGCTGTCGGCAAGCGTGTAGCCGCCATCGTCAATCGCCGGCACCAGACCGAAAGGGCTGATCTTCAGAAAGTCGGGTGCCTTGTGCGCCCCGTTTGCCATGTCGAGATCAATCGCCTCATAGGGAAGGCCCAGGAGGGCGAGCATCAGTTCAACCCGGTGGCAGTGGCCGGACTTGGCATTTCTGTAGAGCTTGATTGGTGTGGTCATGGGAGTGTCTTTCCTTGCTGGATGGGAGGTGGATCAGAAGCCGAAATCGCTCAGCCCCGGGTGATCGTCGGGACGCCGGCCGAGCGGCCAGCGGAATTTCCGTTCGTCTTCCTTGATCGGTTTCTCGTTGATGCTGGCGTGGCGGCTGGCCATGAAGCCGTTCTCGTCGAACTCCCAGTTTTCGTTGCCATAGGCACGGAACCAGTTGCCGCTGTCGTCGTGATATTCATAGGCGTAGCGCACGGCGATGCGGTTGCCCGTAAAGGACCAGAGTTCCTTGATCAGCCGGTAGTCGAGTTCCTTGTCCCATTTGCGGGTCAGGAAGGCTTCGATTTCCGGCCGGCCTTCGGGAAACTCGGCCCTGTTGCGCCATTTGCTGCCGGGTGTATAGGCCAGCGCCACCTTGGCTGGATCACGGGAATTCCAGCCGTCTTCCGCGAGGCGGACCTTTTGGCGTGCAGTTTCCTCCGTGAACGGCGGCAAGGGGTGTCGGGGTGTTTCCTGTGTCATGCGATCGTCCAAGCTGTTTTGGGCCGAAACCCGGTGCCGATTGATGGAGACACAAGTAGCGTGCTTGCCAACTCGAAAGAATAATGGAAAATTGAAAGAGATTATTTCATTTTCTGAAATGAACTGGATGCCGCCTTGGACAGACTGCAATCGCTGGAAGTTTTCGTCGCCGTCGCCGAGGCGGAGAGTTTCGCAGCTGGCGCCCGGCAAATGAGCATCAGCGCTCCCTCGGCGACCCGCGCGGTCAATGAACTGGAGGAGCGTCTGGGAGCGCGCCTGTTCACGCGCACCACGCGGGTGGTGCGGCTCACGGATGTCGGTCGGACCTACCTGGAAGAGGTGCGCGCAATTCTCTCGGAGCTGAGCGCGGCGAACGAGGCCGTGTCCGGTGCGGTTGGCCGGCCCAGCGGGTATCTGCGCGTAACGTCACCAGTCGAGTTCGGGCGCATCTACGTGGCACCGATCGTTGCGGAATATCTCGACAGGTTCCCGGGTGTTTCCGCCAGCATGCTGATGGTTGACCGGATCGTGAACCTCGCCGAGGAAGGCCTGGATGTCGGCGTGCGGATCGGACACCTTCCGGCATCGGGCCTGATGGCCGTCAAGGTTGGCAGCGTGCGCCGCGTGGTTTGCGGATCTCCCGACTATTTCAGGGAGCATGGCGTGCCGCGACTACCTGAAGACGTTACGGATCACAAGATCGTCGCCGCCGCGACGGTCACGCCGAGCAACGAATGGCGTTTCGGCAAGGCTCAGGACCGGATCGTCAGGGTTTTTCCGAGACTGTCGGTGACAAGCGTCGCGACCGCGACCTCCCTGGCACGCTCCGGCTGGGGGCTGACACGGGCGCTGTCCTACCAGGTCGGGCCGGATCTGCAGTCCGGTGCGTTGCATGCCGTGCTCGAGGATTTTGAGCCCGAACCTCTGCCGGTTCATCTCGTGCACTATGAGGGCCGCCGGGTGTCGGTCAAGGTGCGCAGCTTTCTGGATCTTGCGCGGGACCGGCTCAGGCAGTCGACTGTATTGAACTGACAAAAAGCCGCGCGGCACCAGTCAATCTTACGCTCCGACCTTGTCCCTGAGCGGCGCAAAAAGCGGGTTCTCCCTTGAGAAAACATAGTCCAGCGTTTCGACCGTGACCGTTTCCGCGCCTTCTTCGATCAAAAGCTTGGCGCAGTCTGCAACTGCGTCCCTTGGGCAGAGCACATTGACCCGGTTGAGGCTGTCGCTTTCCGAAAAGCGCTGGATGGCGCCGACCCTGCTCACCGAGCGCAGCGCCTGCGTGCGGTCATCGACGACAGCCTTGACCAGTTTGACATTGCGGGCGGCTTCTTCCGCCGCCACCCGGTCGAGAATGGCCCGCGCGCCGTCAAGCGCCGTCTCCGACCAGTCGGCGTTCAGCGACGCAACGAGATTGGCCTGGCTTCTCAGCATCACGCCGTCGGTCAGGATCTTGAGATTGTTGGCGTGAAGGGTCGATCCTGTGGTCGTGATGTCGACGATGAGTTCGGCGGCACCGGCGGCAGGGGCACCTTCCGT
>JBCBUA010000312.1:0-5863 GCA_039818365.1 Pseudomonadota bacterium | reverse complement strand
ATTTTTCCGGCGCGCTCCCTCATATTTATGTCATGAGATTTCAATCCAGCCCGATGACCGGCCCATCCAAGGTTCTTATCGTCCTGCACCAGGAGACATCTTCTCCCGGCCGCGTCGGTCAGGAACTGGTCAAGCGCGGTTTCACCCTCGACATCCGCAAGCCCCGTTTTGGCGACACGCTGCCGGACACGATGGCCGATCATGCCGGAGCGGTGATCTTCGGCGGCCCCATGAGCGCCAACGATCCCGACGGCTTCGTTCACAAGGAAATCGACTGGATCAAGGTTCCTCTCAAGGAGGAAAAACCGTTCCTGGGGATCTGTCTTGGTGCCCAGATGATGGTCAGGCATCTCGGCGGAACCGTTGCCGGACATCGGGATGAACTCGTCGAGATCGGCTATTATCCGCTGAAGCCGACATCCGCCGGCAAGGATCTGATGAACTGGCCCGAAAAAGTCTATCAGTGGCATCGGGAGGGTTTCGATTGCCCGCGGGGCGCGGAACTGCTCGCTGCCGGCCCGACCTATCCCAACCAGGCTATCCGTGTCGGCCCGGCTGCATACGGCATCCAGTTTCATCCCGAGCTGACACACCAGATGATGGTCAAATGGACCACCAAGGCGGCCCCGCGCATGGAACTTCCCGGTGCACAGCAACGCCGCGACCACTTCGCCGGCCGCTTCGTCTATGATCCGGCGGTCAGGAAGTGGCTCAACGACTTTCTCGACATCTGGATCGGATCGGCGGCGGTGCCGGTCAGCCGCGCGCAGCTGAATGCGGCGGAATAGGCACGCGCCTGACCTTTTGACTATTGGATCCGTGCGTCCTCGACGGGATAGCCGAGACCGCCCTGCTCCCCGAAATTCTCAAGGTGGCATTCGCTGCAGGCGCTGATCACGTTGACGGCCTGCGGCGATCCGTTCGGGGCAACCATCATGTAGTACCAGTCACCGGTTTCGGGCGACGTGCCGGCGGCAACCTTCTCCATCAGGAAGAGCGGACCCTTTGTCACCTTGCCGTCATCGTCGATGGCAAAGGATTCCTTGGCGATCCGCGTCCCGGCCGGAACCACGACATTCTCCGGTTTGTATTTCAGATATTCCTCGGCCCCGATCGAATTCACGTAGGTCATCAGGAACCGGCCGCCGTGAAAACCCGGCGCCGCCGGAAACGCGCTCGCTTTCGTCCATCCTGGATAATCCTTTACGAACGCCTCCGGGATCCAGCGCTTTGCGCCCTTCTGATATCCGGCCTGCAAATCCGCTTTCAGACAATCATAGACCGCCTCGGCTTCGTCTCCGGTCAATTCATAACCCGGTTTTTGAACGTCACATGCCGCGTGAGCCGCACTCGTCAAGAAAAGGGATGCAATCGCACCGCCCAGCCAAACAGGTAGCTTCCTCATTGTTCTCTCCCTTAGCTAACGCCCCCTTTCAGAGGCCTGGCCGGAAGAGTGTCCGCCCCTGGAACGCAAGACGACAATTCACATGACCGGTGATCGCGTGTGAAAATGCGTGAAGGGCTCGATTTTCAGAATAAATTACAAGTAAATAGCAGGCAGATCGCACCAAAGTGCGACCTGCTCACCTTTGCTCGATCAGCTGTCGAAGACCACGAGAAGGTCTTTCGCATCGATTTGCGCGCCCGGCGTGACCAGAACTTCCTTGATCTTGCCGTCTCTTTCGGCGTGAAGCGCCGTTTCCATTTTCATTGCTTCAATGGAGACAAGCACGTCTCCGGCCGTCACGTCCTGCCCGGCTGCAATGGCAACGGTGGAAATGACACCCGGCATCGGGGCGCCGACATGGGCCGCGTTGCCGTCTTCCGCCTTGCGCATGGCCGCGGCACCGGTCGCACCATGGGCCCGGTCCGGCACCTTGACGTTGCGCGGCTGGCCGTTGAGTTCAAAGAAGACTTTCTTTTCGCCCTTCTCGTCTGTCTCGCCGATGGCCTGGCAGTGAACGACCAGCGTCTTGCCGGGTTCCAGGTCGACAAAGACCTCGTCGCCCGCGTCCAGCCCGTAGAAATAGACCGGTGTCGGCAGAACCGAGGTCGGCCCATATTGCTGCTGCGCCTTGTCGAAATCGGTAAAGACCTTGGGATACATGAGGTAGGACGCCAGGTCGGTATCCTCGATGTCGCGTCCCACCGCTTCGGCGGCCGCTGACCGTTCCGCGTCCAGGTCCGCATCATCGAGAAGCGACCCGGGACGAACGGTGATCGGCGCCTCTCCCTTGAGCACTTTCGTCTGCAGCGCACTTGGCCATCCGCCCGGCGACTGGCCGAGATCACCATGCAGCATCTTCACGACGCTGTCGGGAAACGCGACATCCTTGGCCGGATCCTCGACCTCCGAAACGGACAGTCCCTGGCTGACCATCATCAGCGCCATGTCGCCGACCACCTTGGAGGACGGGGTTACCTTGACGATGTCGCCGAACATCATGTTCACGTCGGCATAGGCCTGGGCGACTTCGTGCCAGCGGGTTTCAAGACCAAGCGAGCGGGCCTGTTCCTTCAGATTGGTGAACTGGCCACCGGGCATTTCGTGCAGGTAGACCTCCGATGCGCCGAAGCGCAGGTCGCTCTCGAACGCGCGGTATTGCGTACGGACCGCTTCCCAGTAGAAGGAAATCTGGCGGATCGTCTTCGCGTCGAGACCGGTGTCCCGTTCACTGCCCCTCAGGGCCTCGACGATCGAACCCAGGCACGGCTGGGATGTCAGGCCCGAAAGCGCGTCCATGGCCGCATCGACCGCGTCGGCCCCGGCCTCCACGGCCGCCAGAACGGTCGCTGCCGCGATACCGGACGTATCATGCGTGTGGAAGTGGATCGGAAGACCGGATTCTTCTTTCAGCGCCTTGATGAGAACCCTGGCGGCCTCGGGCTTGAGCAGCCCCGCCATGTCCTTGATCCCGAGGATATGCGCACCCGCCGCTTCCAGTTCCTTGGCAAGGCCGACGTAATATTTCAGGTCGTATTTCGGCCGGGCACTGTCCAGCATGTCGCCGGTGTAGCACAGCACGCCTTCGCAGAGCTTGTTCGCTTCCTGCACCGCGTCCATCGAGACGCGCATGTTTTCGACCCAGTTGAGACAGTCGAACACGCGGAAAAGATCGATCCCGTTCTCCGCAGCTTCTTTCACGAAGAACTTGACGACATTGTCGGGATAGTTGGTGTAACCGACCCCGTTGGAGCCGCGCAGCAGCATCTGCAGCAATATGTTCGGGGCCTTTTCCCGAATGTGGTGCAGCCGCTCCCACGGGCTTTCCGTCAGGAACCGCATCGCGACGTCGAACGTCGCGCCGCCCCAGCATTCCAGCGAGAACAGCGTCGGCAGGCCGACCGCATAGGCGTCTGCGATATTGACGATGTCATGGGTCCGCATGCGCGTTGCCAGCAGCGACTGGTGACCGTCACGCATTGTCGTGTCGGTGATCAGCGCACGCGTCTGGTTTTTCATCCAGTCGGCAAAACCCTTCGGGCCGAGCGCATCAAGAAGCTGGCGCGTGCCCTCCGGTTTCTCGTCTCCGAAATCAGGCACGACCGGCGCGGCGACATCCTTGGGCGGGCGCACCCGGTTCTTCGTTTCAGGATGCCCGTTGACCGAAACGTCGGCAATATAGGTCAGGAGCTTGGTCGCCCGGTCCTGCCGCTTGGTCTGTTCGAACAGGGCCGGGGTCTCGTCAATGAAGCGGGTCGTGTAGTTGTTCGCCCGGAAGTCGGCATGGTCGATGATGTTTTCAAGAAACACCAGGTTGGTCGCGACACCCCGGATGCGGAACTCGCGCAACGCGCGGTCCATGCGCTTGCGTGCGTCTTCGGCGGTTGGCGCCCAGGCCGTGACCTTCTCCAGCAGCGGATCGTAGAACCGGGTGATCACGGCACCGGAATAGGCGGTACCGCCGTCGAGGCGAATGCCGAAACCCGTCGCCCCGCGATAGGCGGTGATGCGGCCGTAGTCGGGAATGAAGTTCTGTTCGGGATCTTCCGTCGTGATCCGGCATTGCAGGGCATGGCCGTTGAGGCGGATTTTCTCCTGCACCGGCACACCGCTTTCCGGTGTTCCGATCTTGGCGCCTTCCGCGATGTGGATCTGCGCCTGAACGATATCGATGCCCGTGACTTCCTCGGTGACCGTATGCTCGACCTGCACGCGCGGGTTCACTTCGATGAAATAGATCGAGCCGGTGTCCGCATCCATCAGGAATTCGACCGTGCCTGCACCCCGATAGTTCACGGCACGGCCGATCTTCAGACCGTATTCGCACAGCTCCATGCGCTTTGCTTCGTCGAGATAGGGAGCGGGCGCACGCTCGACCACCTTCTGATGCCGCCGCTGGATGGAACAGTCGCGTTCGAACAGGTGGACGACATTGGCCCCATCCCCGAGAATCTGAACCTCGACATGGCGCGCCCGCTGCACGAGCTTTTCCAGATAGATCTCGTCCTTGCCGAAGGCAGCCTTGGCCTCGCGTTTTGCTGCGAGCACCTCCTTTTCGAGCGTCGCCTGGTCCGGGATCACGCGCATCCCACGCCCACCGCCGCCCCAGGACGCCTTCAGCATCACCGGATAGCCGATCTCGAGCGCCTGGCGCTTGATCTCTTCCATGTCGTCCGGGAGCGGCTCGGTCGCCGGCATCACCGGCACGCCGGCTTCGATCGCCAGGTTACGGGCGGCGACCTTGTTGCCGAGCCGGCGCATCGTGTCGGACCTCGGTCCGATGAAGGTAATGCCCGCCGCCTCGCACGCATCGACGAATTCCGGACTTTCGGACAACAGCCCGTAGCCGGGGTGAATGGCATCCGCCCCGGCGTGCCTGGCGACACGAATGATCTCGTCGATGGACAGATAGGCCTCGATCGGGCCAAGACCCTTGCCGACCTGATAGGCCTCGTCGGCCTTGAACCGGTGCAGGGCAAGCTTGTCCTGTTCGGCATAGATCGCAACGGTTTTCAGCCCGAGTTCATTGGCGGCCCGAAACACCCGGATCGCAATTTCCGATCTGTTCGCAACGAGAATCTTTGTGATCGCCAAACGCCTTCTCCCCCATCTTTCGGAACGGCAAGTCTGAATTTTGGCACGATTTCTACTTTGGTCGCACGCACTTGAAAAGGGGCAGAAAGGGTGTCCTTTTCTTAACTTGGAAAATATTTTTGCGCGCATTCAGGTAAGCTGCGGAAAATGATACGGAAATGCCGAAAGTTACGGTTGTAACTAGACTTAGAAAAAATTTTGCAGCGCAGCATGAACACTTCAAATCCGCAATCGGGTCACCGTGAAACAGGGTAAATGCCCTGTACCACCCCGGAACATGTCTTGCCCGCTGCAGCCCCAAAACACCGATCAGGGAAATTCGGCGCTTTCATTTCAGGTCAAAGATCGTTCCCACCCCCCAACATCTGGTGCGGAACAAATCCCGAACCCTTTCAATTCAGCGATTCGTGCCGCATTCGTTCCCGCTGTGTGCGGGCGGTAAACGTCGTGCCGGCAGCATCGGGACATGCGTTCACACTTATTTAAGGCTTGACATGATTCGACGGCGAATCCGGCGGCACCAGCAAAAACGACTCAACCTGTTGACCAGATTCAGGATTTTGTACCGCAAATCATCCGACATCCCACATCTTGTAGGGAACAAATCCTGAATCAGCGCGAGTCAGCGATTCGGTTTCGGTTTGTTCTGGAGTCGTTCTCCACAATTAATTAAACCGCGCGAAATACGGGGCTTTTGCCAAAAGAATTAGCGACAGTCGCGGTTTCGCTGTGTTAGATACCCGGCACCAGATATAGGCGCAGAGCCCCTAGGGTCAGGACCCATCAATTGGAATGAATTGGTAGAGATGAATTTGTTCGGATACG
>JBCBUA010000311.1:0-5867 GCA_039818365.1 Pseudomonadota bacterium | reverse complement strand
ACCGCGCGCAGCATCATGCCGAAGGGCGAGCGGAAGATCCTGATTGCCACATAGAACGCGATCATCATGACCACGGCGCACAGGTAATACCCGGCGTTGAACGTGAACAGCCATCCGCCCATACTCAATTCGAAACTCTCGCGCATCGGGATGCCGAAGAAGTTCGCGGCCGGTATCGCGCCATTTTCGGAGCTGACGCCGAGAATGCGCGGATCGTCGAGCGCCAGCTGCAGCCCGGTTTCCCCGTTGGTGATCGGCGTCAACACCGAATAAGCGAGAGAGAACGACATCTGCGCGAAGGCCAGCGTCAGGATCGAGAAGTAGATCCCGGACCGGCGCAGCGAAATGTAGCCGACCAGCAGGGAAAACAACCCGGCGAAGACGACCGACATGAAGATCGCCGGAATGACGTTCATGGTCAGCAGCTTCATCATCCAGACACCGGCATAGGAACCAACACCCAGGAAGGCGGCATGGCCGAAGCTCAGGTAGCCGGTCAGGCCGAACAGGATGTTGAAGCCAATCGCGAAGATCCCGAAAATCAGGAACCTCTGCATCAGGTCAGGATAACCGGCATTGAACTGCGCCAGTTCCGATCCTTCCGGGAACGGGTTCAGCAGGAACGGAGCCAAAACCACCAGCAGCAAGACCAGGAAGAAGAGCGATGTATCTTTTTTGTTGAGTCCAAACATGACTTAGCTCTCCATAACGCCTTTGCGGCCCATCAGACCCCGCGGACGGGTCAGGAGGATCACGATTGCAACGAGATAAATAATGATCTGGTTGATGCCGGGCAGCAACGCGACGACTTGCGCCATGGAGGCGAAACTCTCGAGAATTCCTAGCAGGAAGCCAGCCAGGACGGCGCCTGGAAGCGAGCCCATTCCGCCGACAACCACGACGACGAAGCTCAGGACGAGGAAGTCCATTCCCATATGGTAGTTCGGTGAATTGATCGGGGCGTACATGACACCGGCAAGTCCGGCGACCACGGCGGCCAGCGCGAACATCACCGTGAAGCGCTTATCGATATTGATGCCGAGCAGACCGACCGTCTGCCGGTCTGCCATCCCCGCTCGAACAACCATGCCGAAGGTCGTGAACTGAAGGAAGGCAAACACTGCGCCGATGATGACCGCGGCGAAAAGGAAGTACACGATACGCCAGTAGGGATAGATGATGACGTTGGGATCCATGCCCAGCATGACACCGAAATCGAGGCTGCCTGCGAACACGTCCGGCGCCGGTGTCGGGATCGGATTGGCACCGAAGAAATACTTGATGATCTCCTGCAGCACGATTGCCAGTCCGAAGGTCACCAGGATCTGGTCTGCGTGCGGGCGCTTGTAGAAATACTTGATCAGGCCGCGCTCCATGAAGAGCCCGACAAGCGCCATGATCGGTATGGAAAACAGGATCGCAAGCGGGACCGACCAGTCTATTATCGCTGCCCCCGTCTCCGGCCCGAACCAGGCTTCGACATAGGGTGTCTCAACCTTCAGGGGATTACCGAGAAAATCCTTCTGGGTCTCATCGATCGTCACGAAGGACAATGAAAGCAGACGGCTCAGCGTGACCGCGCAGAACGCCCCGATCATGAACAGCGCGCCGTGGGCGAAGTTCACCACGCCGAGCGTTCCGAAAATGAGGGTAAGGCCCAACGCGATCAGCGCATAGGCTGACCCCTTGTCGAGACCGTTCAGAATTTGAAGAAGTATCGCGTCCATCGCTATCAACTCGGATCATCAGCGCGAGTCAAAATCCCCAACCACGCACTATTTCTAATAAAAGGGACAGGGCAACGCGCGCCCCGTCCCTCCGTTTTCATGGACTTTATGCGCCCGGGTTACAGGTTCCCAGCGCACCGCCCGCGAACTGCGGGTGATCCGGCGGATAGGTGACCTGAGCAGCCGGCGTCACTTCGACGATTTCCAGAAGGTCGAATGCGGAGCTCGGGTTTTCCTTACCCTTCACGACCAGGACGTCCTTGAAGCACTGGTGGTCTTCGGCCCTGTAGAGCGTCTTGCCGTTGCCAAGACCGTCAAACTCAAAGCCTTCGAGGGCTTCGACAACGCCGCACGGGTTGAACGTGCCTGCGCGCTCACACGCATCTGCATACAGGAGAGCCTGAACGTAGGTCGTGTGGGCTGCCTGGCTCGGCGGGAAGCCGTATTTCTGGCCGAAGGACTGAACGAATGCCTTGGAGCCTTCGTCCTGAAGCGACCAGTGCCAGTTCGTGGAACCGAAGATACCCTTAACGTTTTCACCGGCACCCTTCGCCATCAGGCGGGAGTACAGCGGAACGATGATCTCGAAGTTCTTGCCGTTCACCTGCTTGTCGCGCAGACCGAACTGGACGGCGTTGGTGAGCGAGTTCACCATGTTGCCGCCGTAGTGGTTCAGCACGAGCACGTCTGCATCGGACTGCAGAACCGGCGTGATATATGCCGAGAAGTCCGTTGCGGCCAGAGGCGTCTTGACGGTTTCAACCGTTTCCCAACCCAGAGACTCCGTGGATTCACGAACAGCCTGCTCGGTGGTGTAACCCCAGTTGTAGTCCGCGGTCAGGTGATAGGCCTTGCGGTCATCGCCATATGCGTTCTTGAGAACCGGAGCCAGCGCGGCACCAGACATGTAGGAGTTGAAGAAGTGACGGAAGCCGTTGGCCTTCTTGTCCTTACCGGTGGTGTCGTTGGAGTGGGTCAGACCGGCCATGAAGATAACGCCTGCCTCCTGGCAGAGCGCCTGAACGGCAACAGCCACACCGGACGAGGAACCGCCGGTGATCATGATGGCGCCGTCTTTTTCGATCATGGACTTCGCCGATGCGCGTGCGGCATCCGACTTGGTCTGCGTGTCACCCGTTACGTACTCGACCTTCTTGCCAAGGATACCGTTGCCCTTGAGCGCCTTGGACGAGAACGTGTTGAGCATGCCGCCGTCGCCCTCGCCGTTCAGATGCTCGACTGCGAGCTGGTAAGCGCGCAGTTCGTCAGCACCCTCATCGGCGTAAGGTCCGGTTTGGGGCACGTTGAAACCCAGTGTCACCGTCGCGCCGGTCGGCTCATTCAGGTAGCCGGCAGACCATGCGCGGCTCGTGAAGATCGTCGGCATCGCAAGAGCACTGCCGCCAAGGGCACCAGCGCGCAAGATCGAACGGCGATTTAGGGGTTTACGTATTAAACTCATACTTTCCTCCCAGAAAGGATCGGCACGCCCCCTTCGGACGCACCTGCAGTAGCTGTACAGCCGCTAGCAGTTCTGGAGTGTTCCCCGACCGGAAAACCGGTTCCTCAACGTCAAAACCGCAAGCTGGGAGGACTGTAGAAAAAGTCATTACAAATCAGCAATACGACTATCGGATCGTGCCGGCTCAACACTTTATTAGACTTTCGAAGTATTCACGCTTCAAAATCCAGAAAAACACTTTCGTTTTTCGCAGTGCGAAAATCTTTTTTCATATTATTTTTAGCGCTTTAATCAAATTTATGCTGCATTGCAAAATATCTATTGAACAGTGCCCAATTTTTAGAACCTGATCAATCACTTAGACCAAAGTTGCACGCGGTCACGTCAAATAGGTTGTGCCCAACAAAATTGACGCGCTACGGGGCTAAGCAGTACTGTCCACAAACCAAGCTCGCCGCCTAAATTTTCATCAGGATTCTGCTTCATGTCATTCATCGAGTCGCTCGAGGACCTGCACGCCCGCTATGGCGTTGTTGGTGAAGCCTCGACCGTAAAGGAAATCGGTTTCCTGAGCGGTCATTACCGCCGCATCGTGGAAGCATCATCGTTTTGCGCCCTGACGACCTGTGGACCTGAGGGGCTTGATTGCTCTCCGCGCGGAGACGAAGGATGCGTCGTGCGGATCGAGGACGAGAAAACGCTGCTGATGCCGGACCGCCGCGGAAACAACCGCATCGATTCGCTTCGCAACATCGTCCGCGACCCGCGTGTGTCGCTGATGTTCATGATACCCGGCTGGAACAACGTGCTCAGGATCAATGGCAGTGCCAGGATTTCGGTCGACCCGGATCTTCTGGGGTCATTCGAGATGGCGGGGCATCTGCCACGCTCGGTCATCGTGATCACCATCGAGACAGTGTATTTTCAATGCGCACGCGCCATCATGCGCGCCGGTTTGTGGAAGTCAGAAAGCCTGAAGGATCCCTCCTCCCTGCCGTCGCCGGGCATGATCATGCAAGAGATCAAACAAGGATTCGATGGGGAAGCCTATGATGCGGAATGGCCTGGCCGCGCTGCAAAAAGCATGTGGTAGCGCGGGAAAAACAGCCTCGCCTGGATTGATCTTACGCCTGCCATGCGCCTCGCCCGGGCCGCCCCCAGTGACCTGTCCGCTCTCTTTTTTCCACGCCCCTTGGCCGACGGCTCTTTTCTCTCCATATCTGCAGAAACGACAAACGCTTAAACCTGAGGATCACCATGACCACCAATCCGGTGCTAGCCGACTGGGCCACCCCGTTCGAACTCCCCCCGTTTGACCAGATCGAGCCGGGTCACTTTGAAGAAGCCTTCGAAAGCGCCATGGCGGAAGCCCGCCGGGAAAGCGACGCGATTGCCGGACAGACCAGCGAACCGGATTTTGCAAACACGATTGCGGCGCTCGAAAAGTCCGGCGATCAGCTGACCAGGGTTGCGCGCACATTCTACAATCTCACCAGCGCGCATACCAATGAGACACTTCAGAAAGTCGAGCGGGACATTGCCCCGAAGCTTGCCAAACATTCCTCGGACCTGCTTCTCAACGAGAAACTGTACAATCGTGTCGCCGCGTTGTGGGCACAACGCGATACGCTCGGACTGTCGGCCGAAGACGCAAAGGTGCTGGAGCGGTATCACAAGATGTTCCAACGCGCCGGAGCCGGGCTGGACGAAAAGGGCAAGGAACGCATTGCCGAAATATCGCAGCGGCTGGCAACGCTCGGAACGCGGTTTTCTCAGAACATCCTGAAAGACGAGTCGGAATATCAGCTTGTCCTGAACACTGCAGAAGACCGTGCAGGTCTCCCGGATTTTCTTTTGACCGCCGCGGCGGAAGCAGCGCGCGAGCGCGGCCTCGAAGGCAAGCATGTGATCACGCTTTCACGGTCGAGCATCGAGCCGTTCCTCCAGTTCTCGACCAATCGCCGGCTGCGCGAAGAAGCGTTCAGTGCCTGGAGTTCACGTGGCGAACTGGACGGGGATACGAACAACGAGGATGTCATTGCGGAGACGCTTGCCCTGCGTGCCGAGAAAGCAAGGTTGCTCGGCTTTGAGAACTTCGCGCAATACAAGCTCGATGACACGATGGCAAAGACGCCCGCAAATGTGCGCGAACTTTTGACCAAGGTCTGGGAACCGGCAGTCGCGCAAGCGCGGGAGGAACAGGACAAACTTGCGGAAATGGCAGCAAACGTGGGCGAGAACCACACGATCGAGGCCTGGGACTGGCGCTTTTACGCAGAGAAGGTCCGCAAGGCGGAACACGATCTCGACGAAGCCGAATTGAAACCATACCTGCAGCTTGAGAACATGATCGACGCGGCTTTCGACACCGCGACCCGGCTGTTCGGCGTTACCTTCAGGGAGCTGGACGGCATGCCCGTCTATCACCCGGATGTCCGCGTTTACGAGGTTCTCGGGCCGAACGGCGATCATGTCGGTCTCTTCCTCGGTGATTATTTCGCCCGGCCCTCGAAACGGTCCGGTGCCTGGATGACCGCGTTCCGCTCCCAGCACAAGCTCGATGGAGACGTCACGCCGATCATCGTCAACGTGATGAATTTCTCAAAAGGGGCTCCGGGCGAGGCAACGCTGCTGACGTTTGACGATGCACGGACCCTGTTTCACGAGTTCGGCCACGG
>JBCBUA010000310.1:0-5875 GCA_039818365.1 Pseudomonadota bacterium | reverse complement strand
AAACTTGCCCGACACTCTACCAACAGGCATCTACGCCGATGAAAAGAGACTACGTCAAGTCTTACTCAATCTCTTAGGCAACGCCATTAAGTTCACAGAGCGTGGCAGTGTTATCTTCAGCGTAGACGTGTGCTTATCGCCTGACGATAATTCTAGCCTTCAGCACTCAAGAGGGGCTACACACCTGCACCATCCTGCCACTATGTCACTACGATTTAAAGTAGAAGATAGCGGCATAGGGCTCTCTACAGAACAGATCGATCAGATTTTTCTCCCGTTTGAGCAAGTCGCCGAGACGATTCGAAAAATAGAAGGCACAGGACTCGGATTAGCGATTAGTCAACAAATCGTCAATCTCATGGGGAGTGAGATTCAGGTAAATAGCATCTCGAATCAAGGGAGCAGTTTTTGGTTTGACATTGAATTACTTGTTGTTGAAAAAGTAACGAATACATTTCATCAAACAATCTTGGGGATGATCTCAATGGCAGGAAAGCCATTGGAAAAACCACCCACTATCTTAGTGATTGATACAAGAGAAGAGGATCGATTGTTGCTTAAAGAGATGCTCACACCACTAGGGTTTAACGTTATAGAAGATGATGGCACCATGCAGGCCGATTATTTTTCAGCACACACTGAACAGGCACTGTCTTATCACCTACCTCAGCTGGCTATTCCTCAGCTGGCTATTGTAGATATGAGCCGTCCTGGCAACAGTGGCTATCAGTCTATTTCCACGATTCGCCATCACCCTCAAGCAAAAGAGATAGCGGTTATCGCAACCAGCGCACGCGTCTTCGAATCAGACGCTCAGGATTACTTAGCAGCAGGTGCCAATATTTTCTTACCAAAGCCGATTGAGCTAGACACACTGCTCAGCGCGATCGCACAACAGCTCAACATCACGTGGCAGTATGCACCATCACACAAGGCATCAGACCATGGCAAAAGCCCTTGTCCCACAGTCAGCCCAAAAACGAATCCAACCCTTGAGGCCAGTAAGTTAGTCCTAGCGGAGCATCCGCACAGTCACCTTAAAGCTGACCTCAAGGGTCTAGCTCAAGATCTATACACACCTGCGTTCTGGTTCGTGGCCGGCATCTCAGCTGCTGCGGTGAGTTCTCTATTCGGTTATCTGAACTATCAACGCCTTGCTGTTGGTGCCTTTGATTCCGCCCGGATTGAAGCTTCCGGCCATCAGGCTCAACACAACCCTGTGCAATACATTTCGCATAAAAGCTTCTATGACGAAAAATCCGTTGAAGCCCATGATGACTTTAAATCAACCGGTAATTGGGCCAAGTGGACTGCCTGGATCGCGTTGATATTTGCCATTGGCAGTTTCGTTAGTTTTGTCGCTGGATGCTATTGGACCGGTGAAGCGCTCTTACTTCCACTGAAAACCTAGCGCAGCCGAACCACATTCGCAGCACTGCCAGGATCCGGCGTGCCGGAATCCAGAACGACGCGAATGCCCTGACGGACGAGAAGCCGATCGGATGGACGGGCCTTACAAGCCACTTCGAAGGTGATCTGAATCAGGCCGAACGTGCTGCTTGCAGCCAGAAGCTCAACGAAATTAGCTCCTTCCCGGTCCCAGACCTCCAGCCGGAAGGCCAAAGATCTCAAGTGCGGATCAGTATCAGCGGCCGCCATAAGTCGGCGTGCGACCAGCTCGGCCGTCTGCGGTGTCATCGACACCGACCGGCCACTTGCCGCCCGCGCCTGGATCAATCGCGCGCCGAGTTGAACGGCTACCAGAGGCGGTTCTACGCCCCGTTGATTATCAACGGATACTCGATCGAGGAGGTCTGCCGGACGTGCGAAAAGATGCTCGGTTATCCGGAGCGGTGGACCGAATTGGAGCCGTAGGCAACACGGTCCAGGTGCAGATCCCACAGTTGATCGGTAACGCGATCTTACGGACAGAGCGGGAGAAATGAGTCGAAAGAACAAAGAAAAAACGCTCGTGGGGATTTCGTGGGACTTTTGACCGCAGAAGTCCCACGAACACCATAATCTACCGCATTTGTACGCCGTTTGTTCTTTTTAAGTGTTGGGCAGAAAGCTCTGGAGCGGAACTCGAAAACGCTTTATTTTCAAAGAGGTTGATGGCGGTGAGGGTGGGATTCGAACCCACGGTACGCTCTCACGCACGGCGGTTTTCAAGACCGCTGCCTTAAACCACTCGGCCACCTCACCAGTGCAGCCTGAACGCGCAAGCGCGGCTGCAACGGTTCCCGTTTCCTTTGTCTTGGCGGGAAAGTCAAGAGCGGGGTCTGCGCCTTGCCGCAAATTCGGAAAATTCGTGTGGAATGCCGCTTGGATCGGGAGAGGAAAACTTTGGCATGTTCCGGTGCCGGGCGCTGTGGGTTGGGTAGGGCAGGGTGCGCAGCGGCACCGGAACATGACCAAAGTGAGGGGCCGCCGGTCCGGTGTCGTGGGCAGGGTTTGAACCGGCGGCCAAAGCTGGAGGTGGGATCCAGCATTGCTGTGACAGGGCGGTCATCAGCAATGAACACACATTAGGATGAACTTCCCTCAGCCGATGTGACCTACGTCACAACCTGATCATTTGACGATTTTTTGCAGAGTGTCACCTGTCTGCAACAATTTGAGAAACGCTGGAAGTATATGTTTTTCAGTATTTTAACGCTGCGGAAAGCAGTCTGCATGTGGCGAAGCCGGCAAAACCTGTGACAGGGCGCAAAAGGAGGTGTCCGCAGCCTCGACGGCGCGTTTACTTTGCAGTAAGACACTTGCGATTAAACAGGCTGGTTGTCTGAGACGCGCCGCGGGGGCAGTGCGTCACCGGGGTAAAAGCCGACAGAAAAGAAAAGTAGCCTGGAGCCGGCCAGTGTTGGGCCGGAGTATCGCGTGAGCTACGGGGCCGCCAGCGCGTTTATGAGTAGGACGGCAGGATGCAAGGGATGGGCGTAGAAACTTGCCGGTTGGCAGGAACGTCTTCGGGGAAGAATTGCAGCGGATCGAAGGATCCTGGAGCCGGGGGGAGCTGGAAGCAGCTTCGTGCCGCCCTGATCACGGTTGCAGCTGTGTCGTTTGTTGCCGCCTGCAGTTCTGCACCGGAAAAACCCAAGGCCAAGTTCAGCCCTGAAAAATACGGCGTCAAAGCCAGCCCGCGCATGGTTGCCTCCGGCAAACCCGTGCCCAAGGGCGGCGGCCGCTATGTGATCGGCAAGAAATACAAGATTGCCGGTAAGTGGTATTATCCCGAACACGACCCGGACTACAAGAAAACGGGTCTCGCATCCTGGTACGGCCCGACCTTCCACGGCCGGAAAACGGCCAACGGCGAAATCTTCGACCGCAATGCCTTGACAGCTGCGCATACGACCATGCCGCTGCCGTCCTACGCCCGCGTGACGAATACGTCCAACGGCCGGTCGATGATTGTCCGCGTCAACGACCGCGGCCCCTTCCACGGCAACCGGATCATAGACCTCTCGGAGCGTGTCGCGACAATGCTGGACACCAAGTCCGCCGGTGTCGGCAAGGTCAAGGTTGAATATGTTGGCCGTGCGCCGCTCCACGGACAGGACGAAGAATACCTGATGGCATCCTTTAGCGGCCCCGGTTCGGTCGCTCCGGGAGCATCGCGTCCGGGTACCCTTATTGCCCAGGTCCCGGCCGAACTCATCTACGGCAAGGTGCCCGCGCCCAAGGCACGGCCTTATCTGTCCGCGACAACACTTGCCTCGGCAAAACGCGGCCAGTCCGGCGTTGCGGTTGCCGCCTTCGACCCGGCGATCGCGTTTGAGGCCGGAAACCCGACCATCAAGGTCGCCTCGAACAATCGGTTCCAGCAGACAACCGGTTCACTCTCGTCCAGCTATGCGCCGGCCAGCAACCCAATGCGCGTCCCGTTTCCGGGCACGGCGGACACATTCGTCTCCGGCAGTGCAATTTCGTCCTATACGGCGAACCAGCGTGTTTCAGGCGCGCACGCGGTCTTGTCCACAACGGCCTCGCAAGGTCTTTCCATGCGGCAGCTGGCTGCTACAATCGCCCCGGGCAACTAGAAGCCACGTGATTTGAACGCGTTGCCCGTCGACCCGTGAAAGGAAGCGGCAGGGTGCTCAGTCGACCCGTTTCAGCATGGAAGAAGCGCTTGGGGGCAGCCCTTTTCTGTGCTGCCTTGTTGGTCGGGCCAACCGGCATGCCGGGATCCGTGCAAGCTGTTGAATCCATTGTCACAAAAGCTCCGAAAGCTTTTCTGCTCGAACCTGAATCCGGCACCGTTCTTTATTCGAAAGCACCCGACGAACCGTTCACGCCCGGTTCGCTCGTCAAGGTCATGACCGCGGCGACCATCTTCCAGCTCCTGAAAGACGGCGAGGCGCAGCCGGACCAGCTTTGCAACGTGAGCGAACACGCCTGGCGCACGGGCGGTGCACCGTCGCGCAGGTCGACCATGTTTGCCGCGATCAAGTCGGATATCGCGATCGAGGATCTTCTGAAGGGCCTGCTCGTTCACAACGCCAACGATGCCGCGATCGTTCTTGCCGAGTGCATGGACGGCTCTGAGGAAGCCTTCGCGCAACGCATGACGGAGTTTGCCGCGTCCCTCGGCATGACCGCGAGCACGTTTTCAAACGCAACCGGCTATGATGACGCGCCCAACACGACCACCGTGCGCGACCAGGCACGGCTGGCCGAGTACATTATCGAGGAACATCCCGATCTTTATGAGCTGTTCTCAATTCCGGAATTTACATGGAACAGGATCTTTCAGCGCAACAAGAACCCGCTCTTGGGTGAAATCAGAAATCTCGACGGACTGGGCGGCGGCAACCACCCGGAAGACGGCTACTCGGGCCTTGCCTCGGTGGACCGCAACGGACGGCGGATCATTGCGGCTGTTGCCGGCCTGAATTCCGACAAGCACCGGCTGCAGTCGCTCAACGAGGTGATCGGAGGCGCGTGGGAGTTTTACGCGATCAAGACGATCTACCCGGCAGGTGAAAAGATCGCCGACGGACGTGTCTACGGCGGAGTCGAGGGCACGGTGCCGCTCGTGGCCAAGGCGGATGTCAACGTTCTGCTCGCCCGGGGCGGAAGCCTCGATTACCGTCTCCGCGTCGTCTACGACGGCCCGCTGCCGGCACCGGTCACCAAGGGAACGCCTGCGGGAGAACTCCGTGTCATCGGCAAGGAAGGTGTTGTCTACAGAGCGCCGCTGGTCACCGGTGCGGATGTCCCGGAAGGCACCTTGATGAACCGCGCCATGGACGGTCTGCAGGAGCTTTTGTTCGGCTGGATCGGATAAGTCCCCAACAGCTTGAGGCAAGGGGCAATTCCCTGTTTGAAAGCATCATGATTGCCGGGTAACAGTTGGTGATCAGGATCATCGCCTCAAACACGGGCCGGCCTGAAGGAGACGGGAAGAGCTTGTCAGGACATTTCATTACCTTCGAAGGCGGAGAGGGCGCGGGCAAATCGACACAGATCGCCCGCTTGAAGGCGTTTTTGGAAAACAATGGCAAGTCGGTTGTCGTGACGCGTGAACCGGGTGGATCGCCGGGCGCGGAAAAGATCCGGTCCCTGCTGTTGTCAGGCGGTGCGAAGGATGAGGGGCCGCATGCCGAAGCCATGCTGTTCGCCGCGGCCCGCGCGGATCACGTCGATGCGACGATCAAACCCGCACTTGAAAGGGGAGACTGGGTGCTGTGCGACAGATATTCGGACTCCACCCGCGTCTACCAGGGCGAAGCCGGCGTTGAACAGGATTATCTCAAACTTCTGGAACTGGCGGCCGTTGCGGGTTTGCGGCCGGATATGACCCTGTTGATCGATGTGCCGCCCAAAATCGGCCTGAGCCGTGTCGCCAAACGATCAGAGACAGATGACAGCG
>JBCBUA010000309.1:0-5876 GCA_039818365.1 Pseudomonadota bacterium | reverse complement strand
TCGAAAAGGCGCTTGCAAGCGACCCGGACTGCGGCATGGCCCATTGGGGACTGGCCTATGCCATCGGACCGAACTACAACAAGCCATGGGAGTTCTTCGAACCAGAAGAACGCGTCTCGATGCTGAAGAAAGCCCGGGAAACCGTTGCCGCCGGACTGGCGCTGAAAGACGAGCTGCAACCTGTTGAAACCGCGCTGATAGACGCGATCGGCAAACGTTTTCCCGAAGACCCGGAGGTCGAGGACTACCTGCCCTGGCATGATGCCTTTTCCGATGCCATGCGCACCGTCCATGCCGCTCACGGAAACGATCTCGACGTCGTCACGATCTTTGCCGAAGCACTGATGAACCGGTCCCCCTGGCAGCTCTGGGACTTGAAAGAGGGAAAACCCGCCGAAGGTGCGTCGACGCTGGAAGCGCAGGCCGCGCTGGAAAAAGTGTTCGAAGACCGCCGCGATGCCTGGGACCATCCGGGCCTTCTGCACATGTACATCCATCTGATGGAAATGTCGCCGACACCTGAAAAGGCGCTCAAGCACGGCGACCGTCTCGTGGACCTCGTGCCCGACAGCGGGCATCTGTGTCACATGGCAACGCATATCGACGTCCTGTGCGGCGACTATCAGAATGTCGTCTGGCGCAACCACCGGGCGGCGCAGGTCGACCGGAAGTACGAGGAGGTTGCCGGACCGCAGAACTTCTACACCCTCTACCGGATCCACAACGTCCACTTCGAGGCCTACGGCGCCATGTTTCTCGGCCAGCCGGAAGTCGCCCTGGCTGCTTCTGAAGAATTGATGCGCATGCTGCCTGACGAGGTCGTGCGCTACTTTCCGGATCTGTTCGAGTCCTTCTATGGCAAGAAGATACACGTCATGGTCCGCTTCGGTCAGTGGCAGGACATTCTTGACGAGCCACTGCCCGGGGATGCGGAACTCTACAGCTATACAACCGCTGCGATCCTGCAGGCACGCGCGGTTGCGCTCGCCAATCTGGGCCGCCTTGACGAGGCTGCCGCGGAGCGCCAACGCGCCATTGCCGCCCGCGGCGCGGTGCAGGACAGCCGCATGGTCTTCAACAACACAGCCGATGATGTGCTTGCAGTCGGCGAAGCCATGATGGATGGCGAACTTGCCTTCAAGTCGGGCCGCAGAGACGAGGGACTTCAGCATCTGCGTCGCTCGGTGGAGCTTGATGACAACCTGCTTTACGACGAACCCTGGGGCTGGATGCAGCCCACCCGCCACGCGCTCGGCGCGCTGCTCTTGGAAGACGGGCGGTTCGAGGAAGCCGAAGGTGTTTACCGGGCCGACCTCGGCCTCGACGACACGCTGGCGCGCGCCTGCCAGCACCCCCAGAACATCTGGAGCCTGCACGGTCTGCATGAATGCCTGGTCAGGCGCGGCGCATTGACGGAGGCAAGGCATGTGAAGCTTCTGCTCGACAAGGCCGCAGCACGCGCCACGGTGCCCGTCCATGCCTCCTGCTATTGCCGCAGCCGCGCCAGGGCAGCCTGAGCAAGGCGTTCTGCGTCCGGCGCTCTAGGGTACACCGCATCTTCACTTTTCAAGGGAGTTCGGTCCGGCTTCAGATCTCGTCTGAAAACCGGACCGAGTGCCCGGTCCGCCCCCGGAAAACTGTTGCCTGCCCCTCCACGTTTGAGCTTGTGGAATTAACTTCACATTGGCTCAAGCCGCGTGCGTTGATCCCGGTCAAGGACAGGCCTGTCTTTGCCTGCCAAGTAAAGCAAGAGAGAAAAGCCACGGCAAGGGCATGAAGCGCCCGCAAGCGAAAATGCATGCAACTTAACCCGATTGCCGTTAATGCAACTTGGAATTACGTGGATAACCCTGGGGGCACTGTCCGGCATCGCAGCCCTCAGCGAGACAAGGAATTCGTTACATGACCATTGCCAACGACACAAAGTGGATTGATAAAGAAAAGACCGGTTTGTCGGAGGCAGCCATGGACATCAACCTCACACTTTCAGCAGATACCATCCGCATGTTCGTGCAGAAGGCACGCGCCGCTGCGTCTTCGATGCGGGACACTTTCGAAGACGGACATGACGGCGATGTCGAATTCGACGCGGACACCCTCGAAGAGGGTCACAACCACGACGGTCTTGCGGAAGAGGAGAGCACCGATCTTTCCGACACGGAGCTGCGTGAACTGATCGAAGATCTCAACGTCGACGAGGCGGCCGGACTTGTCGCCGTGGCCTGGGTCGGGCGCGGCGATTTCGAAGCTGAGGATTTTGAGCAGGCCATCGAAGAGGCCCGGGAACGTGCGGTCGGGTCGACGGCGAAATACCTGCTCGGCATGCCTCTGCTTGCCGACTATCTGGAAGCCGGTCTCGACGCCCTGGATTTGTGACGCAGCTTTTGGTCCGGGACCGCGTTCCGCCAACCCGGCTTTCCAGTTGAAAGTTGGCGCCTGCTTTCTCCGGTAGCGGTGTTTGCCATTGCGATCAACAGGTTGCACGCTTCATAACAGAAACAGGCCGGGTCACGTCTTCCACATCCTGATGTTTTTCTTGGGAAAACCTGCCCCGGAGTCGTTTCTGGGCTTTTCGCAGGGATCGAATTGCCTCACTCTCGCCCAAGTTCATGGTGGGACATGGGAGTTGAGGGCAATGCTGCAAGACCCGGCGAACCGCGATGTATTTACCGTGCATCGCCCGTCTCCGTGGCCGTATGTCGGCGCAATGATCGCCGCGACAGCTTTGATAACAACCTTGGTTGTTGCATTCAGCAGCGCTTGATCCAGACCGCTTGAGAAATGCCACCCGATCCTGTAGCGATCGGTGAATGCTGGTACTCTTTCTTCAGAAAGCCCTTTGATGGCGATCCGACGCTTGGCCGTGCTCGATGTTGCCCGCGGCCTCGCGGTCATCGCCATGGTCATCTACCATTTTTCGTGGGATCTTTACTGGTTCGGCTTTGTCGACTGGCCGGTGGCCGAAGGCGCTGGCTGGAAGACCTTTGCCGGAATGATCGCGGGCAGCTTCCTCTTTCTGGCCGGTGTAAGCCTGGATCTTGCCCATCATGAAACGCTCCGCTGGCCTTCCTTCTGGCGCAGATTTGTCATGATCGCCGTTGCAGCTGCAGGCGTAACCCTTGTCACCTATTTCACCTTCGGCAGCAGCTTCGTCCACTTCGGCATCCTGCACTGCATCGCCGCCGCCAGTATCGTCTCGCTGCCATTCATCGGGCGCCCATACTGGATTGCGCTCGCCGCGGCCGCGTTCCTGCTGACACTGCCCTTGTGGGCAAGCTCTCCCGCATTTGATGGTCAACTCTGGCTCTGGACCGGTCTTGGAACACCGGACTTCGGCAGCGTCGATTATGTTCCGCTGGCGCCCTGGGCCGGCGTGACGCTGGCGGGCCTCGCACTGTCCGGGGTCTTTCGGCAGCGGGCAACATGGGACCGGCTCGGCAGGGTTTCCTGTTCGGGAACGGCCGGGCGCTCGATGCGGTTCCTGGGACGCCATTCCCTTGCGATCTACCTGATCCACCAACCGGTGCTGTACGGCCTCGTCTGGCTCGTTGCCTCGTTGGGGCCGGAACTCGACCGCGCCGGAGATGCCTTCATCAGCAATTGCGCGAACGCCTGTCAGGACACGCTCGGAACATCCGAGATCTGCACGGCCGCCTGCACATGTACCCTTGAGCACCTGAAAGCGGACGGCACCTGGACCCTGCTTGTGACCGATCCTGCCGATCAGTCACTGCGCACCCGGATGAACGACCAGTACCTTCTGTGTCTGGCGGATCCGGAGCTGCGCCCGCCGGTCACCCAGTGATCCTGCGGGCGGTTGCCAGTGCCCTGTCCCGCCGCGCACGCGCAAAGGCCAGAAAGTCCGTCTTGTCGCTTCCCTGGCGCAGTTGCTCAAGGCCCCAGAGAGCCGACACCACGTCACACTTTGCCTTCATGACATCAAATTCCCGCGGTGACGGACACAGAAGATCGCCCACGCTGTGCCGGTAAGCCTTCAGAAAACAGCCTTCCTCGGCGACTGAAAACCCGTGCTCCAGACTTGCATAGGCAAGGTCCCAGGCCGGCTCCGCCATTGCCGAATAGTCCCAGTCGATAAGCCAGAGGCGGTCGGATGTCATGAGGCAGTTTCCGGGAGACGGGTCGCCGTGGCTGGGGACCGCGGGGCCGCCGCTTCGCGTTCCTTCTAGCGATCGCATCGCACGAAGCACATTTTCCAGCTCGGCAACATCAGCCCCCGTGCGCCCATCCGCAACAAGTGTTCGTTTCTGGGCATCGATCACCTTGTCCGGATCAAGCGCGCCCCGAAACGCTGTTTTTGAAGCATGAAGTGTTCCGAGCACATTCCCGAGGCGCGTGGCCATGACCTCCGGGGCTGCGCTGACAGTGTCCACTGCGCGGGTCAGCAGGAGCCCGGCCGCGGGCTCACAAAAGAGTGGCCTGAGGGCAACACCGATATCGGCGGCGCACTTGATATTTTCAGCTTCGTCATCCCGGTTCACCATCCCGGCTGTCTCGGCGCGTGGAAGGCGCAGGAAAAAGGCCCCGCGGTCCGTTTCCAGCCGGTAGACCCGATTGCTCAACCCGGCCTGGGACACCGCGCCCAGAACTCTCCCGCAGATGTCGTGCAGCTCTGGATGGGCCTTGAAGGCGTCTTGAATGTCTGGCGTTGGAGGACGTGGGTGTGGCACAAGCAGCTTGAATTCGTTTGCTCTCATCGAAAGTCAGACGCCATGACGGACGTCCCCTCGCCGCATATCATCATCACCTATTGCCGCCAATGCAATTGGCTGCTGCGCAGCGCATGGATGGCCCAGGAGATTCTCACAACGTTTTCCGAAGAAGCCGGTGCCGTCACGCTTGTGCCGGGCACCGGCGGCGTCTTTCAGATCACCTGTGACGGACACATGATCTGGGACAGATCGCGGGACAGCGGGTTCCCGGAGGCAAAGCTTCTCAAGCAACGGCTCAGGGACCTCCTGTGGCCGGATAAGGCGCTGGGGCACGCCGACCGGGAAAAACCCGATTGAGGCATGTCCCGGCCGGCCAGCCGTTCATGCGGACTTGAGGCCGCAGACTTAAGCCGGGAGTTCCTGGGCCTCGAAAACCTCGCGCGCGGCATTGAGCCCGTTGATCGCCGCCGGAAGTCCGCCATAGACGGCCATCTGCCAGATCGCCTCGACGATTTCCCGCCGTTCGGCCCCTGCAGCCAGCGTATGTTCGATATTGACCTTGAGCTGCGGTCCCGTCTGGCCGCCAAGCACCGTCAGCGCTGCAATTGTGCACAGCTGACGTGTCTTGAGATCCAGCCCCGGGCGCGCATAGTGCCGCCCGTAGGCCCATTCGATCAGGCTTTCGGCAAAGCCCGGAACGAGGTCGTCATACCTGTCTTTCAGGACGGCTTCCAGTTCGGGATTAAGTCTTTGGGTCAGCGCACGACCCTGGTCCAGTGCAGTTGTCATCAGTCCGGCCTTTCAAACCTGACAGCGCGCCGTGTTCGGTCCGGGCACAGCTTTCAAAGGCGGGATCGACCGGTTCACCGGCTTCCATCCTTTTGTAGAGATCGATTTTTTCGTCCAGCACAGTCAGCATGTCGGTGAGCGCGGTGATGTCGTCCGACACTTTCTGCCGATGCTCTTCCAGCATGGTTCTGCGGGCTTGAAAGGATGCCGCTCCTTTCGTGCGCAACTCGGCATATTGCTGCCGCTTGCTGATCCCCATCCCGGTGGATTTGAGCCTGGCGAGAAAATCGATCCATCTGAGGATCGTCTCGTCATAGACACGCCGCCCACCGGCATCGCGCAGCGGTTTCGGCAACAGGCCGATCTTTTCATAATACCGCAGGGTGTCGGTGGAAAGTCCCGACTTTTCAGCAAGAT
>JBCBUA010000308.1:0-5878 GCA_039818365.1 Pseudomonadota bacterium | reverse complement strand
CACATCCGATATTCTCGGCGCGCTTTACCGCATCTTTCATGGACAGGTGACAGAGGTCTATCTTGCGCTCGCGCGCGCCCTCGTAATTGTCGAGATTGTTGTGGTCCCATGTGGAGTAGGGGCTGTGAATGACCATGTGGGACGCACCGAGCGCCTCGCAGACCTCCAGGCCCTGCAGGAGACGCTTCTTGACCACCTCCCGCACGTCGACATCGACCGTGTCGACCGTGAAGCCCCAGAACGGACCGTGGATGCCGACGCGGCCCTCGTGGCCGTCCAGCAATGCCTTGACACGTTCCACCAGAGGCATCCAGTCGCCGTTGAGAACCTCTCCGGTAACGAAATCCTGAAGCTCAAGATCCCTTGGCTTTGCCAGCATGAGCTCGCGGTGGGTTTCCAGACTGTTGACATTGAGCGCTGCGCCCAGGATCGGGAGGGTCGGCATGAGGTACCTTCATTGGGTGTGAAACTCGGTTCCTGATACGTTGCAATCCTTGACACTATTGCGACGCTTCGGCACCGGAAGGTCAGTATCCGCGTTTGCGGTCAACGTGGTCCGGTATGGTGCCCGTTTCCAGGAAAGCCTGAAGGTTCCGCGCGACAAGCCTTGACGCCGTGCTGATGATCGTCGGTGCGGAAATATGCGGCAGCACCGTCACCTTCTCGTGGTGCCAGAGCGGACTGTCCGATGGCAGGGGTTCCCGGTCGAAAACGTCGAGCACCGCGTGAGACAGATGTCCCGCATCGAGCGCGCCGACCAGCGCATCGGTTTCGATCACCGGGCCGCGCGCAAAATTGATGATGGCGGTACCTTCCTTGCAGGCCTTGAATTCGGCTTCGCCCAATAGACCGCGGGTCTCATCCGTCAACGGGACCAGAACGACGACAATGTCGGCCTCGCCGAGCAACTGTTGCAGACCGTCCGGCCCATGGAAGGTGTGAACACCGTCGACGTCTTTTTCCGATCGGCTCCAGCCCGTTACCGTGAAGCCATTGGCTCGCAGGCGCTGCGCCGATGCATTTCCGAGATTCCCCAGGCCCAGAACGCCGACCGTGCGTTCAGCCGGTGTTTTCAGAAAATGCTCCTGCCATATGCCCTGCCGCTGCTGCTGCATGTAACGGGGCATGTCGCGGTGCAGATAAAGCGTCCAGGCCAAAACCGCTTCGGACATGGTTTCCGCCATCTGCGGGTCGGCCAGCCTGACAATGAGGGGACCGTCTTCGGGCAACTCGGACATGAGCCTCTCAACCCCCGCCCAAAGGCTCTGCACCCAGACAAGGTTGGGCAGAGCCGCGACATGGGCCGGGTCCGGATTTGCGACGATGGCGACCCGGGCGGCAAGGCGCTCTTCTTCAGTCAGCGTCTCGAAGGGTTTGAGCTCGGCCAGATCGCTCAACGACGTCGACAGTTCCCGTTGCCAGACGTTCCGTTCGTGAGATTGGGCTTCAGGGATGAAAGGAACAACTGGCTTCATTGATGGCGGCTCCGGACGTCGCTGCAGTTCGCATTTGCGAACCTCGTGAATGAAAGGCAAATCAGGGAACAGATCTAGATCACGAACCGCGCCCGGCACAAGGGCAGGCCAGCGCGATCAGAAATCGCGAAAGCCAGGTCAAGACCGAAGTGTTTTCTCGGAACGGGCCGTCGTGGCACAGGACCTGTTGACCGAAACCGGGAACATTTGGCTTCCCCGCGTGAGCGTTTGCGTAGAAGGGCACTTGTCCTTTCACGCATCCATACATATGGCGAAAAGAGTAAAATTACGCCGTTAAGCAAATGTAACCGGAAAACGAGTCTGGTTAAGTGGGATAATGTATAAATCAGGCACTTAAATACATTTATATTTGAATTTTATTTATTTTCACGTCTATTCCATCTTTGATTTTATTGTTTCATTTCTTGAGGTTCAAGCTGCACCCAGGTGTTTCGTCGCTTTATGCTGACCTTCCTAAGCTTCTGATAAATATGAATTTTTCAGATCTATGAGTTGTGCAAGGCAGCTTTTGATTGTTCGTGCCGTGGCCAGGGTACGCCATCGGCTATGGGTGCCGACGTGTGCAAAGACAATTCACAAGAGCCGTGATGAGCGCTCGATCGCCTATCATGGACCCCAGAAAAATCGCGATCCATCATGCGGACCTTTGCCGTGGGCGAAATATGCATAAACAGTTAAGAGCCAGGCTGGCGCACTCGTCCGAATCTGCATCCCGCATTTGCGTTTCCGCTGAAATGAGTCAGTATTTTTTACGATATTTTTTCGAGACCTATTTTGTTTTTGGTAGCATATTCAATATGTTGAGCGAAATCGATGTTCAATTGCGCCGCATCTTTTCCGAAGTCGGTCCACTTTGACTAAAATTTTATTGTCATTATTATCAATGCTGAATGGAATTGTTTGCAAGAACATGAATGTCCGACCCGGCCACTCCAGCAGAGCGGTCCGGGCACACCATCAACTATTGAAATCGTGTTCTGAAAGCCTCCGCAATGCTAGCGAAAGTCAAGTCCACGCGGGTCGACAGTGCCTATGACCGTCTGAAAGACGAGATCCTGCGCGGTATCCTGCCGCCCGGATATCAGGCGCCGGAGCCTGACATTGCCAATCGTCTGGGCATGAGCCGGACGCCGGTCCGGGAAGCCTTGATCCGGCTTGAGGCGGAGCGGCTGGTTGACCTGATTCCGAGGCGCGGTGCGCGCGTTGTTGCGATTTCGCAGAAGGACTTTCGGGAAATTTTCGAGATCCTGGCCGTGCTTGAGGGCCTGGCGGCAGGCGCGGCAGCGCGTCTCGACACCTTGAACGATCCGCTGCAGGATATTCTTCGTGTCATGGAAGACGCGGAGGCAGCGCTCCTTGCCAAGGACATCTCGGCCTGGGCGCAACTGGATGACACGTTTCACCGTCTTGTCGCAGGCCTGTCGGGAAACGGCAGGCTGCACGGAGAGATCTGCGGTCTGCTCGACCAGGTGTTCAGGGCAAACGCGGTGTTGCTGCGGCTGAACAATGCGCCTGCGGCGCGCGATGCCACGCACCGCAAGATTGTCGATGCAAGCCGGTGAGGGCGAAAGGGCTTCCGAACTTGCCAGGGCGCACCGCCTGAGCGGTTTGGAAACGATGAACACTCTTCTGGCGAACAGCGGTCTGTCGCAGGTCTGAGCCTTGCCGGTTCAGCCGTGATGGTTCAACGGTCAGGCGCAGGACCGGTCGACTGGCCGACGATCAGTTCGGCATCCAGGTGAAGCGATAAGGGTTCGCGGTCCGGGTCGGTGATGTGGTCGAGCAGCAATTCCGCGGCTCTTTGCCCGGCATAGCGCACGGACGATCGCGTGCAGGTGAAAATCGGCACTTCGCCGCTGTTCGGCAGAAACGACAGCGCATCATCATGGGTGATGATCGACACGTCTTTGCCGGTCTCCAGACCGCACTGCCCGATGGCACGGGCAACACCTATGGCTGAAATCATCGACGACACCAGAAACGCGGTTGGCGGGTTCGCGGACCTGAGCATCTCCATCGCGTTGTCGCAGCCGTAAGGCTCGGTCATGTCGGAGCTGCGCATGATCGAAGTGTCGGGTGCAAGGCCTCTTGCGGCCAACGCGTCTTCGAAGCCGACACGACGCCGGCGCGCGAAGTCCATGTGCTCCAGGCCGTTCAGGAGCGCGATCCGCTTGTGACCGAGATCGAGAAGCAGGTTCGTTGCCCGCTCGAAAGCGCGGCGATTGTTCATGTCGACCCAGGAGGTTTCCTTTTCGGCTCCGGGTATGCGGCCGTGAACCACGAAAGGAAGGTTGATTTCCCGCAGCAGCCTGTGCCGGTCTTCGTTTGCCGCCGGGCCATGAATGATCACGCCATCGGCCTTTTTCCGCGAGGCGATCTGACGGTAGGCGTCTTCCTCGTGATCGTCTTCGACAACCGAGATGATCATGTCGTAGCCGTGTTTGGAATAGGTTTCACCCGCTCCGGCAATGAATTCCAGAAAGATCGGGTTCATCATCTCGTGGATCGAGCGGGGAATGACATGGCCGATTGCCATCGACCGGCCCGTGGCAAGGCGCCTGGCCTGGCTGTTGGGCGCGTAGCCGAGTTTTTCCGCCATCTCGGCAACCCTGCGCCGTGTTTCGGCACTGACTTCGGGGTAACCGTTCAAGGCACGGCTGACGGTCGTCTGCGAAAGTTGCAGCCGATTAGACAATTCCTTCAGATTCACACCGTTGCTCATGCTTGCCCAAAACGCTTTGAAAGCGCCCTCCCATCAGGCTGTTATTGAAACGCAACATTAATTCGTGAGTTGTTCGCTTGACAAGTCCGAAGCAGAACGACATGTTTAGGACAAATCCAAAGCGGTTTGGATGCCGGGTTCCGGTTGGTTTGCTGCATGAGGGAGGAGCCTCGGTATTGCTGCCGGCTGGTAAGGTGTGCCACTTTAAATGGAATGTCCCGCCAAAGGGACAATCTGGGAGGACTGACATGAAATCACGTTTGATGGCCTGCGCGGCCGGATTGGCGCTGAGCGTTTCGCTTGGACTGGGAAGTGCCACGGCGGAGCTGAAATTCCCTCCGGGCGAGGGCCCCTTCAACTGGGACAGCTATAATGCCTGGGCGGAAAGCGCGCCTGACCTTTCGGGTCAGACCGTTACCATCGCAGGACCGTGGCTGCAGCCGGAAGACGGTTACTTCCGGAGCGTGCTGGCCTATTTCACCGAGGCAACCGGCGCAGAGGTCATCTATACCGGGTCCGACTCCTTCGAACAGCAGATCGTGATTGACGCGGAAGCGGGCGCTGCCCCGAATATTGCCGTCTTCCCGCAACCCGGTCTTGCGGCGGACATGGCATCGCGCGGTCTTCTTCAGCCGCTTCCGGAGGGCATGGCAAGCTGGGTCGGCGACAACTACGGCGCCGGTGAAAGCTGGGTGAACCTCGGCACCTACAAGGACGGTGACGGCAACGACCAGCTTTTCGGTTTCTTCTACAACGTCAACGTCAAAAGCCTCGTCTGGTACGTGCCGGAAAACTTCGAGGATGCCGGATATGAAGTGCCGGAATCCATGGAAGACCTGAAGGCACTGACCGAACAGATCGTCGCCGACGGCGAAACGCCCTGGTGTATCGGTCTCGGGTCCGGCGCCGCAACCGGATGGCCGGCGACCGACTGGGTGGAAGACATGATGCTGCGCACCCAGCCGGCGGATGTCTACGACCAGTGGGTGACGAACGAAATTCCGTTCGACGACGAGCGCGTTGTCGCGGCCGTCGAGGAATTCGGCTGGTTTGCCCGTGATGACGACAAGGTTGCCGGTGGTGCCGACGCCGTTGCATCGACCGACTTCCGCGACAGCCCGAAAGGCCTGTTCTCCTCGCCGCCGCAGTGCTACCTGCACCGTCAGGCCTCCTTCGTGCCGGCCTTCTTCCCGGACGGGGTCGAGTTCGGCGCGGATGTGGACTTCTTCTACTTCCCTGCCTATGCGGAAAAAGATCTGGGCAACCCGGTGCTGGGCGGCGGTACGCTCATGGCCATCACCAAGCCGTCCGATGCGACCACGGAGCTGATGAAGTTCTTCCAGCTTCCGCTGTCTCATGAAATCATGATGGCCCAGACCGGCTTCCTGACACCGCACAAGGGCGTCAATCTCGATGCGTATCTGAACGACACGCTGCGGGGCCAGGGTGAGATCCTGATCAATGCAACCACCTTCCGCTTTGACGGGTCCGACCTGATGCCGGGCGGTGTCGGCGCCGGCACGTTCTGGACGGGCATGGTTGACTACACCGGCGGCAAGGACGCTGCTGCAGTCACCAAGGAGATCCAGGAAAGCTGGGACGCTCTGAAGTAACGCTTATCCGGCCGTCTGTCCGCGCGACAGACGGCCGGATGGTTCGG
>JBCBUA010000307.1:4127-5919 GCA_039818365.1 Pseudomonadota bacterium | reverse complement strand
TCATTTCCATGTCCTTCGGATTTGACCGGCTTGCTCCTCCTCGGCGTTGCGAAAGGCTTGAAAATGCGCCACATTTCATGCGCTTCCGCGCCTTGACGAGAAGCAAGCCGCCTCAAACCATTTCGGCCTCATTTATGAGTCCATCACCTAGACCTTCACCCGCTCCGATTTCGGGTCGTAGAGCGGTTTGAGCGACGCTTCCGCCTTCACGCGGGTTCCGGCAACCTCGATTTCGTAGGCGGAGCTGAGCACCTGTTCGGCTTTTTCGCCGGGGCAGGGCACATAGCCCAGACCCACGGCCCCCCCGAGCGTATGCCCGTAGTTGCCGCTGCTGAGGAAACCGACGACGTCGCCGTTCCGAAGGATCGGCTCGGCATGATAGAGAAGCGGCTCCGGCTCCGTCAGGCGGAACTGGACGAGACGCTTTTCAAGACCTGCCTCGCGCTTGCGCAGAACGGCGTCCCGGCCGATGAAATCCGGCTTTTCGCGCTTGACGGCGAAACCGAGCCCCGCTTCCAGAACATGATCCTCGCAGGTGATGTCGTGACCGAAATGCCGGAACCCTTTTTCGATCCGGCAGGAATCCATCATGTGCATGCCGCACAATTTCGCATCCAGATCCTGTCCCGCCTCGTGCAGGACCTCGAACACGTGGCCCGCCATGTCGGACGAGATGTAGAGTTCCCAGCCGAGTTCGCCGACATAGGTGACCCTGTGGACGCGGGCGAGGCCCAGGCCGATTTCAATCTCCTGTGCGGTGCCGAACGGATTTGTCGCGTTGCTGAAATCATTGGGCGAAACTTTCTGCAGCAGCGCCCGGGAGTTCGGCCCCATGACCGCCAGCACGGCTTCGCCTGCGGTGACATCGGTGATCACGACCCTGTGGTCTCCGACATGTCGCCGGAGCCAGGTTTCGTCCGCCAGCCGTGTCGCAGCGGGCGTCACCATCAGATAGGCCGTCTCCGAAAGCCGCGTGATGGTCACGTCGGCTTCGATACCGCCCCGGTCGTTGAGCAATTGCGTGTAGACGATCTTGCCGACGGGAACGGAGTAATCGCCGCCGCCGACATGGTTCAGGAAGGTTTCCGCGTCCGGGCCCTCGATGCGGATCTTGCCGAAGGAGGACATGTCGTAAATACCGACATTCTCGCGGACCGCCCTGTGTTCGCGGGCCGCGTTTTCGAACCAGTTCTGGCGCTTCCAGCTATACTGGTATTCCCGTTCCTGACCTTCATCTGCAAACCAGTTGGCGCGCTCCCATCCGGCAAGCTCGCCGAAAACCGCCCCGTTGGCCTTCAGGTGTTCGTGGAACGGCGTTCTGCGCACGCCCCTTGCCGTCGCCTTCTGGCGGTAGGGGAAGTGGTCGGCATAAAGAAGACCGAGCGTTTCCTTGGACCGTTCGAACAGGTAATGGCGATTGCCCTGGAACGGCTGCATCCGCGAGATGTCGACGTCACCAAGATCGAACGGTTTTTCGCCCGTGTCCATCCATTCGGCGAGCGCCATGCCGGCCCCGCCGGCGGACTGGATGCCGATGGAGTTGAACCCGGCGGCAACCCAGAAATTGTCGAGTTCGGGTGCAAGGCCGAGGTGATACGCGTCGTCCGGCGTGAAGCTTTCCGGGCCGTTGAAGAAGGTGTGGATGCCCGTTTCGGCCAGAAGCGGCAGCCGGTTTACGGCCGCTTCCAGGATCGGTTCGAAATGATCGAAATCCTCCGGCAGCTGATCGAACTCGAAATCGTCCGGGATGCCGTTCATGCCCCAGGGCTTGGCATTGGGCTCAAAGGCACCG
>JBCBUA010000307.1:0-3989 GCA_039818365.1 Pseudomonadota bacterium | reverse complement strand
GCCATGCGGCCAAGTTCGTGGCCCCACATCCCGGCGCAGTTGACGACATGATCGCATTCGATCGTGCCGGTACCGTCGGCGGTTTGCCACTCAACGCCGGTGACCCGCTTTCCGGACTTCACCAATCCGGTCACCTTGACCCGTTCCATGACCTTGGCCCCGCCCATGCGCGCACCTTTTGCAAGGGCGAGGGCGATGTTGGCGGGATCGCCCTGACCGTCAAGCGGCAGGTAAACCCCGGCCACGACATCCTCGGTGTTCAGATGCTCATAGCGTGCCTTGACCTCGTCCGGCGTGATCTCCTCGACCTGGACACCGAAGGCCCGCGCCATCGAGGCCTGGCGGAAGATCTCTTCCTTGCGTTCCTCGGTCAGGGCGACCGTGATCGACCCGCATCGCCGGAACCCGGTGGCAACCTCGGTTTCCGCCTCCAGGCTGCCGTAAAGCTCCTGGCTGTACTTGGCCAGCCGGGTCATGTTCTCCGTCGCCCGCAACTGCGCGATCAACCCGGCAGCGTGCCAGGTTGTTCCCGATGTCAGCTGCTTTCGTTCCAACAGGACGACGTCGGTCCAGCCTTTCTTGGTCAGGTGATAGGCGACGGAACATCCGACCACGCCTCCACCGATAACGACGACTCGGGCTTTTGATGGCGGTGTCACTTTTTACTCTTTCCGTTTGTTTGCGCGTGAATATCTGTTTCAGGGTCTGGCAAGGTCCGACAGCGGCTGGGCGGCATGCAGGGCTGCATCGGTGGCGTCATCGAATGTGTGCCCGTCCGTGGACAGGATCTGGTGTATTTTTTCCTGGGCACTGTCGAGCAGCATCGGCCGGCCGCGTTCTTCCCATTCTTTCGGGCTCGTGCGATCCGCAAGATCGGGATAGATGTATTCGCTCTGCATCAGCTGCAGCGTTTGATCATGCCCGAGGTAATGGCCGGGGCCGTCGAGGACGACGGACCGGATCACGTCGATATCGACGAATTCGTCCTTGACCTCGATCCCGCGCACACAGCGCAGCACCTGGCCAAGCATGTCATTACCAAGCACCAGCGATTCCTTGCAGAAGCCCAGCAGCGAGGCGTGCATGCCGACTGCCTCGTAGACCATGTTGAGGCCGGACAGTCCCGCCATGACGTTGCTGATGCCCTGTTCCCATCCGGCCTGCATATCGGGCAGCTTGCTGTCCGCAATGCCTGCGGCAGCGCCGCCCGGAAGACCGTAAAAATGATGCATCTGTGCGCAGGCGGAACTGAGCAGGGCCTGTTCGCCGCTGCCGCCGGACATGGCTCCCGTACGCAGGTCGCTGACGAAGGGCCAGGTGCCGAACATCGCCGTGTGACCTGGCTTGATCGCGTTGACGTAGACCACCCCGGCAAGGCACTCGGCAACGGCCTGAACAACCGCCGTCGCGATCGGTGCGGGCGCGGTTGCCCCGGCCTGGCCGGCAGACAGGAGCAGCACCGGCATGCCGGCGTGAATGCAGGCTTCCATCACTTCGCAGCTCTCTTCCGCGAAGGTGAGCGGCGGGACCACGAAGCAGTTGCTGTTGGAGACGAACGGGCGTTCGCGCCAGGCATCCTCGCCCGCCTGGTGCAGCAGCTCCAGTGCCGGGGCAACGTTGGCGGCCTCCGTAAAGGACGTGCCGATATGTTTGGTCGTTCCGGCGCAGGCGGCATAGACGGTGTTCACATCAAGATCGCGCGGCGACTCGAATTCCCGGCAGACGACGGGGCGCTGGAAAAAGTGAACATTGTCCAGCTGCTGCACCAGGCGGGCGATGTCGTACATGTCCTGGACATTCGGATTGCGGTAGTCCCCCGTCTTTGGGTCCACGATATGAACCGCGGCACCGGCCGTTCCGAAATGCACATTCTTGCCGGACAGATGCAGATCGAATTTCGGATCTCTTGCCTTGAGGGTAATGTCGCGGGCGGCCTTGGCCAGCATGTCCTCGACCAGCGCGCGTGGAAAGCGGATGCGTCCGTCGTCCCCCTCGATTGCCCCGGCACCCGTCAGGATGGCCCTGCCGGATGGCGGCGCCGACGCGAAGCCGATGACTTCAAGCGCCTGAAGGGCAGCCTCGTGAATGCGCAGGACATCCGTTTCCTTCAGGGCCTGGTAGAACCCGCCGGGCATGCCCGGCCGGACCGGCCGGACTGCCTCGTCAAGAGGCCTTGAACGGGCCGCTGTGCGGGCCGAACGGCCCCCGGCGCGACGGCGTTGTTTCACTTCAGCTCCGCTCATGCAATCTCCTCCCAAATCATGCCGGCAGGTTTGGCTTGGTTTTCACCGCTATCAGGCCCGAAGCCGCTCGTTTTCGGGGTCCCACAGCGGCTGATCCGCCTGGACGACCGCCTTGTGCTTCTGGCCGTAGACTTCAAGTTCGAGCTCGGTTCCGGGCGCGTCCAGGCCCGCTCGGACCACGCCGAGTGCAATGCAGGCGTTGACCCGGTAGCCCCAGTCGCAGGATGTGATTTCCCCGACGATTTCGCCGTCTTTCAACAAGCTGGACATATAAGGCGCATCATGATCACCCGCGTCCACGACCAAGGTGACAAAGCCCTTGGACGACCCTTGCTGCTTCTCGATCAGGAGCGGTTGCTTGCCCGGGAACTCCTGTGGCTTGTCCAGTTTGACGAAGCGGCCGAGCCCGCTCTCGAACATGGAATAGTCGCTCGAAAGATCGCCTTTCCAGGTCCGGTAGCCCTTCTCGATCCGCAGCGCATTAAGCGCGAACATGCCGAACGGTTTCGCACCTGCTTCCAGAATTGCGTCATAGATGGCGGGCATGTCGTCCATCGCCGCATGAACTTCCCAGCCGAGTTCGCCGGTGAAGGAGACGCGCACCAGCATGGCGGGCTTGCCTGCGACGGTCGTCTGCTGATGGGTCAGCCAGCCGAGCGACAGATCCGCGTCCGTCAGCCCCTGGAACAGATCGCGGGACTTCGGCCCGGCGACGATCAGTGTCGTCATCTCGGTCGTGCGGTCCGTGAGCGTCAGCCCCTCGGGCAGATCCGCATTCAGAAGATCGCGATCGTGCCATTGCGCGACGGCCGCCGTGATCAGCGTGAAGTCATCCTCGCCGTGCCGGATGAGCGACATTTCGGTGAGCACGCGTCCGCGATGGTCCGGGAAGTACCCGAGGTTCATACGGCCCGCCTTGGGCAGCCCGCCGGCAATCTTTCCGCGCAGCCACTCTGCGGCACCTTCGCCGGTCAGGCTGAAGCGGGAGAAGCCGCACAGGTCAAGCACGCCGACGCCATCGCGAACCGCTTCGCATTCTTCCTTGATGCGCGGCTGCCACGGACCGGACCGCGACCAGGTCTGTGTTGCCTCTTCGGACGTGTCGTCGCCTTCCTTTGCGAACCAGTTGGCGCGTTCCCAGCCGTTGAACGCCCCCATCTGACCGCCAAGCTCGACAATCTTGGCATGATTGGGAGACAGTTTGCGGTCACGGCCGGCCGGCCAGCTGTGATGCGGGAAGTGCATTGCATACTCGTGGCCGTAGACTTCCATCGCCTTGTCGATGCAGTACTGCTTGTCCGTGTAGTCGGTGTAGCGGCGCGGATCGACAGCCCACATGTCCCACTCGGTGCAGCCGTGCATGATCCACTCGGCCGCGACCTTGCCTGCGCCGCCGCCCTGGGCGATGCCGAAGGTGAAGGTATGTGCCTCGAAGGCGTTGGGCACGCCCGGCATCGGGCCGATCATGGGCAGCCCGTCAGGCGCATAGGGAATGGGGCCGTTGATGTTGCGGCTGACACCCTGCGTCCCGAGCAGCGGCACGCGCGCCATGGCATCCTCGATGTACCATTCCAGCCGGTCCAGATCGTCGGGATAGAGCTGGAAGCTGAAGTCGTCCGGCATCGGGTCGTCGGACCTGGTCCAGGCGGACTGGCAATTGCGCTCGTAGGGGCCGAGATTGAACCCGGTCGTTTACTGGCGCAGGTAATAGGACGTGTCCACGTCCCTGAGCAGGGGCAGCTTGCG
>JBCBUA010000306.1:0-5934 GCA_039818365.1 Pseudomonadota bacterium | reverse complement strand
TTCGAAACGGCATCGAATTCGCCCCAGGCGATCGCCTCTCCAAGATCCCCGAACCGGTGCGGAATCGCGTAGCTATCACAGAATGCGCTGAGCATCTCCGGACGGCGGTCGACACCCGCGACGATCTCGACGGCCGGGTTTTTCTGAAAGGCGGCGGCGTGGTTTCCGGCCATGTTGCCGGTTCCCAGGATGAGAAGGCGGATCGGGCGATCAAAAGAGGACATGGGAAACTCCGTCCTGCTGTGAAACCGGACCCGGTGCTGCACACCGGGTCGTTGAAGTGTCCGGTCAACGGAAGCCTTCTTCGCCGTCGGCGTGGAGCTTCGGCCCGCGCTCCTCGATTTTTTCCGGCGCGGCCTCGACCGGAACATTCGGCGCGGCATTGGGATCTGCAACACGGGCCATCGGATTGTAGGCCCATTTGACGCCGTTCTTCAGAACGGTCTGGACCGTCGCGTCGTGATAGGTTGGATAGGTTTCGTGCCCGGGACGGAAATAGAAGATGTTGCCGGCGCCGCGCTTGTAGGTCAGGCCGGAGCGGAAAACCTCGCCGCCCTGAAACCAGCTGATGAAGACGGTTTCCAGCGGCTCCGGCACACCGAAAGGTTCGCCGTACATTTCCTCCATCTCCAGTTCGAAACTGTCCGGCAGGCCCCTGGTGATCGGGTGATTTCGGCTGGTGACCCAGAGGCGTTCCCGCTCTCCCGCCTCGCGCCAGGTCAGATTGCACGGGCTGCCCATCAGCCGCTTGAACGGCTTGGCAAAATGAGCCGAGTGCAAAAACATCATGCCCATGCCCGACCAGACCGCATCGCAGACCCTGTCGACAACGTGGTCGGCAACATCGCCATGGGCGGCATGACCCCACCAGACCAGAACGTCCGTCTCGGCGAGGCGCGCTTCTGTCAAACCGTGCTCGGGATCCTGCAGTGTCGCCGTCGTCGCTTTGATCTCCGGGTCGGTATTCAGCGCGTCGGCAATACATTGATGCATGCCGTCCGGATAGGTTCTGGCGACGATTGCATTGTGCTGCTCATGGACGTTCTCGCCCCAGACCAGGGTTCTGATCGGCATGGCCGTTTCTCCAGGTTCAGTCGATATTTCAGGAAGGGCGCCTGCATTTTCAAAGCGCTTTGAATAGCGCTAACACGCCACTTTTTTAGTGTCAATCTGCAAGCGCTCCAGCGCGCGAATTGACCTGCCGGACCGTGTGACGGCGCGCCGCATCGCATTGGCGAGACGAGACTGCTAAACAAACCATACTAAATGGTATGTAATGGAGACTGATATGAATGTGCTGCTCATGATTGCGGGTGTCCTTTCGGGACTGACGTTTCTGATCCATACGTTTCTGGGTGGACGGGAAATTGCCGTGCCGCTGCTCGGCGCGGCGGATCTCAAACCCGTACCGAAATTTGTGAGCTATTATTGCTGGCATATTGCCACGATCGTTCTCGCGGCCATGGCGGTGATGTATGGGCTTGCTGCGCTGTTTCCGCAAAGCTGGGAACTCGGATGGACGGCGACCGGGCTTGCGCTGGCGTTCTGTTTCCTGGGATTGGCGCTTCCCCCATTGAAGAAACAATCCTACAAGGCAATGCCGCAAGGTTGGCTCTTCCTGCCAATCGCGCTGCTGGGCATTGCCGGTGGAGTTTGATGCAACCAAGAAAGCGATTTGCGAAGAAGGACTGGCTTGATCTGGGCCTGACGCACCTCGCCCGGGACGGCGGTGCCGCGTTGACCGTCGATGCCCTGTGCGAAGCTGCAAACCGGACACGCGGGTCCTTCTATCACCATTTTCAGGACCACGGTGCTTTCCTCGAGGCGCTGTTTGCCGAGTGGAAACAGCGCAACACACTGGATGTGGCAGACGCGATCATGCGGCAGCCACAAGACAAACGTGCACAGAGCCTCTCCGATATTGCCAACATGCTCGATCAGGATCTGGAGAGAGCGGTGCGCCAGTTCGCTCAATCCAGCGCCATCGCGCGGACAGTCGTTCAGGACGTCGACGAGATCAGGACGGAGTTTGTCGTCGGTCTTTACCGGGATGCCGGTCTGGCGCCCGAGCTTGCAAGGGACATCGCGCAGCTGGAATACGCCGCCTATGTCGGCAGCCAGATCGTCTGGCCGAACATGACCGCCGCCGAGCGGATCCGGCTCGACCAACGGTTCGCCTCCATGGTGGCAAAGGCTTTCGGGTCGATCACGCGAATGTGAACGCTAACGCTTCTTCAACTGCCTGCTGATAGAGTGCGCGCAATCCGGACCCTCAGGAAACGGAAACAAACATGCACGCACTTCGCCAACCGATCACTGCTGTCGTCATCGTCTTCTGGTTCTTTTTCTGGCTTTTGAACGGGCTCGACAAGTTCTTTGCGCGCCAGGACGTCGTTTTCCTGCATTGGTGGGGCAACCACCGCGTTGAGAAGTTCACCATGTATTTCGACAGGCTCGCCCTCGATCCGGCCTTCGTGCAGGCAACGCTGATCTTTGCCGGGATTGTCGAGTTCGCGGCGGCCGGGTTTTTCGTCTGGGCCGGTTTGCGCCTCATCCAGGGCAAGCCAGGCGTCGCCTATCGCACGGATCTTGCGATCACCGTTTCCATCGCGGTGTTCCTGGGCTTCACGGTCTTCGACGTCATTGTCGGCGACCGCGCGGAGTTGCTGGAGCATTCCACCTATATCGGCGTGCTGCTGGTGTCGTTCCTCGCGGTTGCGGCGGAGAGCTTCTTCCACCATTTGCGGGATCTCGACAGCCCGAGCACGCTGAACAGGCAGTTTCCTCCGAAAGCTCAGTAGCCCAGGGTCAGAGCGCCCTTGCGGCGCGGGTCGGAGAAGCCGGCCAGAACCCCGTCGACACGCATGATCGACTGGGTCGAGCCCATGGCGTTCTTGACGGCAACCTTGTGCCCCCTGTCCTCAAGCAGCCTGACCGTGTCCGGCGAGATGCCTTCCTCGATGCGAATCTCGTCGGGGAGCCACTGGTTATGGATACGCGGAGCAACCGTTGCCTCGGCGATGTTCATCTGGTGGTCGACGATATTGAGAATGACCTGAAGTGTCGTTGTGATGATGCGGCTGCCACCCGGCGAACCGGTTGCCAGGTGAAAGGCGCCATCCTTGAAGACAAGTGTCGGGCTCATGGAGGAAAGGGGGCGCTTGCCGGGTTCGACCGCATTGGCCGTGCCGCCGATCAGCCCGTAGGCATTCGGGACACCGGGCTTTGCGGAAAAGTCGTCCAACTCGTTGTTCAGGAGAACGCCGGTGCCGTCGGCGGTGAGGCCGGAGCCGTAAGAGAAGTTCAATGTGTAGGTGTTTGACACCGCGTTGCCGTCCTTGTCGACGACCGAATAATGCGTGGTTTCGTTGCTTTCGTAGGGGAGGGGGTCGGCCGGTTTGACGTCTTCAGACGGCCGCGCCGCGTCCATCTTGATGGTCTTGGTCAACTCCGCGGCATAGTCGGGCGATGTCAGCCCGCTCACCGGCACGCTGACATAGTCCGGATCGCCCAGATATTTGGACCGGTCCGCATAGGCAAGACGCATTGCCTCCGACATGGCATGGATCGAATCGGCGGAATTCGGGCCGTATTCGTTCATGGGAAAGTTTTCGAGAATGTTCAGGATCTGAACGATATGGACACCTCCTGACGACGGCGGCGGCATGGAGGCAATGTCATAGCCGCGATAGGAACCGGTCACCGGTTCACGCCAGACAGGCTCGTAGCTTGCGAGGTCTTCAACGGTCATGCTGCCGCCTGCGGCCTGGACCTTCCTGGCGATCTTTTCAGCCACGTCTCCCTTGTAGAAGCCGTCCGCGCCCTGTTCCGATATCAACTCCAGCGTTCCGGCAAGATCCGCCTGAACGAGCGTTTCGCCGGGCTGGAAGGGAACGCCGCCCGCCTTGAAGAAAATCTCGGCCGTGGCGGGGTCAGCGGTCAGGCGCTCGGCTCGCGCCGACAAGGCGTCCGAGAGGCTCGATGTCACGGAGATGCCCGATCCGGCGAGTTCGATCGCCGGTGCCACCAGCTCCTGCCAGGTCACATTTCCGCTGCCGTGCTTTGCGAATGCCTCGGCGAAGCCGGCAACGGTTCCGGGTACGCCGATCGCGAGGCCTGAAAAGCGCGACTTTTGCTTGTCCGGCTCGCCGTCCGGTCCGAGGAACATGTCCTTGAATGCGCCCGCCGGTGCCTTCTCCCTGTAGTCGAGCGCATGGGTTTCGCCGCTTTCGGCCATATGGATCATCATGAAACCGCCACCGCCGAGGTTGCCCGCACGGGGCAAGGTGACCGCAAGCGCGAAACCGGTCGCGATGGCGGCGTCAACCGCGTTGCCGCCTTTCTTGAGAATTTCCACACCGACCGAAGTCGCCACCGCTTCCTGGCTGGCAACCATGCCGTTTTGCGAGGTGACCGGATGGAACAGGTCCGTCTGGGAATAGATCGGTGCGGTCTGCCCCAAAGCGTGGACCGGGGTCAGCGTCAACACTGCCGCCGCAGCACATATCGCGATTTTCAAGCGTCGAGCCATGTCATTCTCCCATGCCATATCGTTGAGACTTTGTCTGAATTGCAGGTGTGCTTCAATTCAAATCACGTGCAAGTTGAGGTTGTTCGGCCTTTTTTGATCCACCGCAAGGCCAATTCAGGACAGGTACGTCACTCTCACTTGTGTGAGTCGATGCACGATTACAAGGAGGCCTACATGTTGCGGCGTGCGAGCAAACCAACTCCGTCAGCACAGACAACGCAGCGGCGGATCGTATCAGGCCTTGCAGCCCTGGCCCTTGGCCTGTCGATGGGGGCGGCGCCTGCTCTGGCCGCTGACCCGGCGACCGGCAAGACACTGGCACTGCAATGGTGCGCGTCCTGTCACCTGGTTTCCGACGATCAGCCGACCGCGGCCAGCGTTTCGCTGCCGAGTTTCTATGACATCGCGAAGGACCCCGACTGGACGCAGGCATCACTTGCCACCTTCCTGAAAGACCCGCATCCCAAAATGCCGAACATGACGCTCGGAAATGTCGAGATTGCAAATCTGGCCAGCTACATCAATTCGCTTGCACCACAGTGAAGATCACGGATTGGAAACGCAGCAAGGGCCGCATGCGGTATCAGATGTCGAATTGCGCGCGCATGGCAGCGTGATAGGACCCGGCATATGTCTCGTCATCGGCCTCGAGGACTTCGTCGGGCAATCCGGTGTTGAAAACACGGATATCAATGACACGATCGGTCATCGGGCCGCTCGCAAGAATGTGGTCGAGTGCCTGGCCCTTGCCGCGATGAATGACCGTTTGCCGATCGGGCAGAGGCAGCGAGGCATCCAGCTGATACAGCCTGCGGTGCGCCCAGTCCGGAGACGCGGTGTCATCCGGGTCGGCGCGCAAGAGCCGTAGCGTGCCGGTTTCGCCGGTCGCATTGAAGTCGCCCGTCAAGATGATCTGCGCCGTTTCGTCCCGGTCGAACAGGGCTTCGACCGCGAGGCGCAGTTCCAGCGCCTGTGCGCTCTGTTTCAGGACCGACAGCAGGTAGCCCTCGGCCCAGGCCGATGTGGTTTTCCAGGTGCGCTGCTCCGTCTTGCCGCCCCGGATCATTGCGGCAATCGGTGCGCGCAAATGCACCACGAACAGATGCAGGGGCTTCAGGCCGCCGACGTCGATCTCGGACCGCAGGATCGGACGTTCGAAAGTGACGTGTTGCGGGGTGTCGTAACCGGGGTCTGCCGTTGACGGCTGCCAGAGCGGGGCATGCGCGCGGAGCTGAAACAGGCTTTCATGCGCCGAGATCGGGTATCGGGACAAGATGACGAGATTGTGCTTGTCACCCGGCCCCTTTCCTGGCGCGCGTTCGCTGTCGACACGGTGGTAGGTTTCGTATGGCGTCCCGGCGAGCAGCAGGTCGAGCGCGAGAAACCGCCGCTGCGACGCCCCC
>JBCBUA010000305.1:0-6002 GCA_039818365.1 Pseudomonadota bacterium | reverse complement strand
GTGTTGCCTCGGCATGAATGATCATCGCGTCCATGCGCCCCTCGCGGATCAGTTCGATCTGGAAATGCGCGGTCAGACCGGCGCATTTCAGGATCTGCTCCTCGACCTGGGTCGGGAACACATTGACGCCGCGCAGGATGATCATGTCGTCGCTGCGGCCGGTGATCTTTTCGATCCGCCGCATGGAGCGGGCAGTGCCGGGAAGGATACGGGTGAGGTCGCGCGTGCGGTAGCGCACCATCGGCAGACCTTCCTTGGTCAGCGTGGTGAAGACGAGTTCGCCGGTCTCGCCGTCCGGAAGAACCTCTTCACTGACCGGGTCGATGATTTCCGGATAGAAATGGTCTTCCCAGACATGCAGGCCGTCCTTGGTCTCCACGCATTCCTGGGCAACACCCGGTCCCATGATCTCCGACAATCCGTAAATGTCGACGGCGTGCATGTCGAATGCCTCCTCGATTTCCGCACGCATCGCATTGGTCCATGGCTCCGCACCAAAGATGCCGACCTTCAGTGAAGACTGGCGGGGATCGAGGCCCAGGCGGCGGTATTCATCGAGGATCGACAGCATGTAGGAGGGTGTCACGGTGATCACGTCCGGCCGGAAATCCTCGATCAGCGTGACCTGGCGCTCCGTCATGCCGCCGGAAATCGGAACCACCGTGCAGCCGAGCTTTTCAGCGCCGTAATGGGCTCCAAGGCCGCCGGTGAACAGGCCATAGCCGTAGGCGTTGTGGAGAATGTCACCCCTGCGCCCGCCGGCCGCGCGGATCGAGCGCGCGACCAGGTCGGCCCAGTTCGAGATGTCGTTGGCCGTATATCCGACCACGGTTGGTTTGCCCGTCGTGCCGGACGAGCCGTGGATGCGGACCAGGTCTTCCCTCGGTGTGGCGAACATGCCGAAGGGGTAGGTGTCGCGCAAATCCTGCTTGACCGTGAACGGGAATTTGGCGAGGTCGCCGAGCGATTTGAAATCGTCCGGGTGGACACCGTTTTTGTCGAATTGCTGTTTGAAGAACGGGGAGTTCCGGTAGGCGTGAGCGAGGGTCCAGGCCAGACGCTTTTGCTGCAGGTCTGCAATCTCGTCGCGGCTGGCGATCTCGATCGGGTCGAGACTGTCACGGTCAGGGGTGAGATCGATCATCGAGGGTCCTCCCGGGACGCTGAGTGCGCCGTTTCTGGTTATTCGTCCAAGAATGTGCGGTTGATGGTGCGCGAATGGCCGCGAAACTCCGCAATCACCGTGCCGTCTTCGCGCGTGAGACTGATGTCATAAATGCCGGACCGGCCTTCTCTGGAAACCTCGCGCGCCTTCGCCGTCAGGACATCCCCGAGCGCACCCGGTTTGACATAGGTGATCGCGCAGTGCTGGGCGACCGTCACCTGGTTATAGGTGTTGCAGGCAAAGGCGAATGCGCTGTCGGCGAGGGTGAAAAGATAGCCGCCGTGCATGTTGCCATGGCCATTCGTCATGGCCTTCGTGACTGTCATGCGCATATCGGCTTCGCCCGGGGCGATCCGCACGAGTTCCATCCCGAGTGCCTGCGAGGCATTGTCATCTTCCCACATGATCCGGGCGCAGGCTTCGGCCAACTCCTGGGCGGTCATTTCGGTGGCTGGTTTCATGCTAGCGCCCCTTGAAAACGGCCGGGCGCTTTTCCAGGAACGCGGTCACGCCTTCCGCGTAATCATCCGTAAATCCGGCCGTGCGCTGGCAATCCCTCTCCATGTCGAGGTGTGTGTCCAGATCCTGCGCCGATGCTGCCTGGATCAACCGCTTGGTGAGCCCCAGTCCGATCGTCGGTCCGCCGGCGAGCCGTGCCGCGACTGCATGTGCCTCGTCGTGCAGGGATGCGTCGTCGACGGCCTTCCAGATGAGGCCCCAGGCTTCCGCCTGTTCGGCTGTCAGGGGTTCCGCAAGGAGGGCAAGTGCCTTTGCGCGCGGCTCCCCCAGAATGCGTGTCAGGGACCAGCTGCCGCCGGCATCCGGAATGAGGCCTATCCTGGAAAAGGCCTGAATGAATTTGGCCGAACGCGCCGCCAGAACAATGTCGCAGGCAAGTGCTATGTTCGCGCCTGCTCCGGCCGCGACGCCGTTGACCGCGCAGACAATGGGCTTTTCCAGCGACCTCATCAGCCGCAGCGTGGGATTGTAATAGGTGTCGAGCGTGTGCCCGAGATCAGGTTTTTCAACGCTCTTGCGCGGATCGCGGTCGCCAAGGTCCTGGCCTGCACAAAAGCCGCGTCCTGCCCCGGTGATGAAAACCGCACGCACTGCATCGTCGGCTGTTGCCTGCTCGAAGGCCGCGCGAAGGGCAAGGTGCATATCCTCGTTGAACGCGTTCAGCTTGTCCGGACGGTTCAGCGTCACATTTAGGACGCCGTTCTCAAGGCTCGAGACAACGGTTTGGCTATGCGTCATTTTCCACTCCCTGGACCTCCCGCTCCCCGGGCCCGCACTTCTCTTATTGCATAAACCGTCCGGTCGATCAATTATAGTGTTACCTGAAAACGCCCTGAAGTGGGTCCTTTGGAACAATGCCGAACCGGACTGTTCCTCATGGTGCCCACTTGAACCGGGCACTGCAAGCGGTTTGAACGGTGAGATTTTTTCAAGGTGACAAACCATTGGGGGGAGAAACCATTGGGGAAGAAACCGTTGGGGGAAAGACGACTGGGGGCGGGGCCATCGGACATGCCGCCGGGAAGCCATCCGCTGCCGAGGACGGCATTCGGTATCGTATGCCCGGGTGCTTCAGGGCCTTCCGGTTGTGTTCGGCCGAAAATCCCGTCTCGGCTTTACCGGAATGCATCGCTCAGTCTAGTCTTGTTGTGCCAAAACGAACCTGCGGTTCATCGCTTCCTTCAGACAGGTCGATCGCATGACACCTGAGAATATGGAACTTGCCATCACCCCGCTGGCACCGACGCGTGCCCGTCCGCAGCCTGTCGAGGAATTGACCGGAAACATCCGCAATGTTTGTGGAGATTTTGAAATCGAACCGCCAGACCCCGGCAGCGGACGCGTAATTGGCGACGTCTCCACCATGAGTGTGTCGCGGTTCGAAACGGCGATCGTGTCCCTGAATGCAAAAAGGGTGCTAAGGGACAAGCGCATGATCAAGAGAGATCCGGGGGAACACCTCTTTCTCGTGATCCAGGACAAGGGAAACTGCTGGATCCACCAGAACGACACATCGTTTCACCTCGCTCCGGGGGACATGTATCTGGTCGACAGCGCGCATTGCTCGGAGTTTGTCTATAATGGGGTCGATGCCCGGCAGGTGTCGATCCATCTGCCCAGATCGGAGATGCTGCACCGGTTCGGCGCGATTTGCACCGGCGGGATATCCATTGACCGGTCAGACCCCCTTTTCGTTGCTATGCGCGCCGTCCTGACCAAGATTTTTTCCGATGATGCAAGCGTCGCACCGCATCATGGGGAAGCCTTCCTCAGCATCCTGGGGGCTTATTTCCGCAGTGTCGAACATCAGGAAGCACTCCAGGACCGGACATCAAAGGGTGTTTTGTCGCGCGCGCTGTCGCTGATTGACAGGCACGCGATGGATCCCGATTTCGGTCCCCAGCAACTGGCCGAACTTCTCCAGGTGTCGCCGCGCACGCTGCAAAGGCAGTTCGGAGCGCTCGGCGAACCGGTCGGCAAGCGGTTGCTCGCGGTCCGTCTCGAAACGGCGCGGGCGCGGCTCAACGCAAAGTGCGAAGGCGCGGGCCGAAACACAATCGCGGACGTGGCCTACGAGAGCGGCTTCAACGATCTGTCCCATTTTTACCGGGCATTTCGCGACAGGTTCGGAATGCCGCCGGGGGACCTCAGGAAAAAAGTGTCGCTCTGAACCAAAGCCTTTGGCGTCCTCGCCCAAGACTGTTCCGCTATCCTGGGTATCGTATTCGTTAGGGAGCCGGTCTTCGAAAACACGCACAGGATCGCGAACCGGGAGGACGCTTTGTGATCCAGGACGGCTGTGCTGTTGTGCTGTTCCGGCTCCGGGCTCAATGAGAGAAACCGGAGAGGGTTCATGAAAATCAAGCAGATCCTGGCGTCGGGCGCGGTTTTGGCCGGCATGGCGACCAACGCGCTGGCGCATCCGCTGGACGGATTGACGGCCGACGAATACCGGCAGATCAACCAAATCCTGAAAGACAGCGGAACCGTTACGGACGAGACGCTGTTTCCGTTGATCGAGCTCAAGGAGCCGCCGAAGGCGGACGTTCTGGCCTGGACCGACGGCGATGCACTTGACCGCAAGGCGATGGTGCAGTTCACGACGGCGGACGGGTTCAGCGAAGCCGTCGTCAACGTCACGCAGGGTACTGTGGAAAGCAACGTGGCGATCCCGGACAGCGGGCAGCCCATGATCCTGTTTGCCGAATTCATGACCGCGCTTGAAGGCGGACTGTCGCACCCGGACATGATTGCCGGTCTGGAAGCGCGCGGGCTGACGCCCGGAGATGCATTCTGCCTTCCGCTGACGGCGGGCAACTTCTTCACGCCGGAGTTCGAGAATTCCCGTCTGATGAAGATCCCCTGCTACCAGAACCCGACCGGGTCCAACTTCTATGCAAAACCCATCGAGGGACTGTTCACGCTGTTCGACGTCGGCAAGAAGGAAGTCATTGAGGTTGTCGATACGGGCGTCGTGCCGATCCCGCAGGATCCGTGGGGGTATACGGAAGAGGAGATCGCCGAACGTGCGCCGCTTCGGCCCGAAACCAATCGGGTGCTCCTCAAGCAGGAGGGCGGCCCCAACTACAAGATCGACGGCAGCCATGTGGAGTGGGACATCTGGCGTTTCAACTACCGCATCGACAAGCGTCCGGGGCTTGTCATTTCCAATCTCGACGCGAACGACCAGGGCACCTGGCGGTCGGTGATCTACCAGATGCATCTGTCCGAAGTGTTCGTGCCCTACATGGACCCGACCGAGGGGTGGTACTGGCGGACGTACATGGACAGCGGGGAATACGGGTTCGGCCTGTTCCTGACACCGCTGCGAGCCGGTATCGACTGCCCGGACTATGCAACGTTCCTGCCCGCCCTGATCACGGACGACAGCGGTGCTCCCCTGGAGATACCGGATGCGATCTGCATTTTTGAACGCAACATCGGCGACCCGGCCTGGCGTCATTTCGAGATCTTCGCGCAAGGTCCGGATCAGTTCACACCGGCGGAAGGACGCCCTGAGACCGAACTGGTCGTGCGCACCGCCTCCGAAGTCGGCAATTACGACTACCTGATCGACTACAGGCTGAAGCAGGACGGGCAGATCTTCATCAAGATCGGCGCGACGGGTCTCGATGCGGTCAAGGGGGTCGCCTCCACATCGATGAATGACGCCACCGCCGCGGAGGACACCAAGTATGGAACGCTGATCGCACCGAACCTGGTGGCTGCCAATCACGATCACTATTTCAATTTCCGCATCGACTTCGACATCGATCAGCCGGTCAACCACATGGGCACGATGGAAATCGTGCCAGCCGAACTCGATCCGGACCATCCGCGCAAGTCGATGTGGACCTGGAAGCACGAGATGCCGGACAGCGAACTGGATGCGCGCTACCGCTTCAGTGCCTCCAAGCCGAAGCATGTGCATATCACCAATCCGGCACGGGAAGGGTATCTGGGACAGACACCCGGCTGGATGATCCATCACGGGTCGATCGCCTATGGTCCGTTCGATTTCGAGAACGACCCTCCGTTCAAGCGCAATGCCTATATCGAATATTCGTCCTGGACGACGGTGCATGACCCGGATCAGCGCTATGCCGGCGGAAAATACGCCATGCAGAGCGACGGATCCGATACGCTTGCCGAATGGGTCAAGGCCGACCGGCCGCTGATGGGTCAGGATGTGGTGTCCTGGTTCACGGCGGGCTTCCACCATATTCCGCGCATGGAGGACTGGCCGGTCATGTCGACGGAATGGAAAACGGTCCACATCATGCCGTTCAATTTCTTTGCGCATAATCCCGCAATGACA
>JBCBUA010000304.1:0-6009 GCA_039818365.1 Pseudomonadota bacterium | reverse complement strand
CGCTTGACCGGGCAAAAAGCCCGCTCTGTACACGCTTCCTCCCGAGATTTTGCCATTTCTGCCGCCAAATCGGCTTCTTTTATGAGCCCGTACCCTAGTCGCTGAGACGAATGCGGACGCGCCTGTTCTGTTTGCCTTTCTTTTCGGTTTTCCCGATCGAAAGCTCGCCGATTTCCGACGTGCGGGAAACATGGGTGCCGCCACACGGCTGAAGGTCCACATCGCCTCCAATCCTCACAAGTCTGACCCGGCCGGATCCTCTCGGCGGTTTGACCGACATGGTTTTGACGAGCGCCGGATTGGCATCGAGCTCTTCGTCCGTGATCCACTCGGTCGTGACTTCATGATCGCCGGCAGCCAGATCATTGAGCGCCTGGTGCAGTGTTTCCTTGTCAACGGTTTCATCGCCCATGTCGAAGTCAAGGCGTCCTTCCGCCTCGCCAATCTGGCCGCCGGTGACGGGAAAGGGCAGGGCGACCGAAAGCAGGTGGAGCGCGGTGTGCACCCGCATCATGCGGTAGCGCCGCGCCCAGTCGACATGTGCGATCACGTCACTTCCCGGTTCGGGCAGGGTCTGGCCTTCGGACGGAACGTGGACGATTGAGACCCTGTCACCGTCATAGACCGCCGTTGCAATCTCGATCTGTGTTCCGTCGGCAAGTTCAAGGCGGCCGCTATCGCCCGGCTGACCGCCGCCGGTCGCGTAGAAAACGGTCCGATCGAGCAGGATTCCGCCGCGCTCGTTTATGCCCGTCACTTTTGCCTCGCACGTGCGCAGGTAGGCATCGTCACGAAACAGGGGTGTGGTCATTGTCGTCTCCAGGTCAACCGGATTTCGGCTGGAAAAAAGCAGTGCGGCAGGGCGCGGTATGTGTCCGCAGCCTATAGAGCGGAGCGGGATCCGTCGACCTCTCCAGAGGACTTAAAATCATGTTCCGAAGCAATGATCCATCACGATGGAAGCTGCCGCCATGTTTCCCATGTGAAGGGCAGTCGGCGTGTTCTGATGCCCCGCGTAGGTCAGGTCACCGGCGGCATAGACATGCTGCAAGGAAGTGCGGAATCCGTCATCGACACTCACGTAACCTGCATCAGACATCGACAGACCCAGCGCGTCGACGAGGTCGGTTTGACGCTGATGGGGAAAGACAAGCAGGCAGTCGAGGTTTACCACTGTGCCGTCAGCCAGTTCTGCTTGTTGCAGGTCACCGCCGTTGGAGTGCAGTTTCCTGGGAAGGTCATCAACGATAACGGCACCAAGATCCGTGATCTGCCGCCGCCGGTCGGCGCTCAGGGCAAGCCCGGGGGCGACGAAATATGTGAGCGTCCTTGTCCAGTTGCGATAGATTTCCGCGGCATCGAGAACTTCGGGCCGGTGGGCATAGATACCCCAGCGGGCGTTCAGCCATTCGATCCCGTGACAGAAGGGACAATTGATGACGCTGCGGCCCCAGCAATCCTCCAGTCCTTCCAGGTCAGGCAAGAGGTCGACCATTCCCGTTGACAGAAGTACCTTGTCTGCCGCGAGCAAGGATCCGTCGTTCCGGGTCAGCATGAAACCGTCTTGAGCCTGCTCGATGCCGGCGATCCCCGTGTCCTCGATGGCGGCATAGGGATAGGAGCCGATATCGTCGCGTATCGCTTTTCGGACATCGACCGGTGCGCTTTTGTCGAAACCCGGCAAGGCCGCCACGAAGGGCGAGGCTGCGTTTCTGGAAGGTGTCGGCGCATCGAAGACGACTGATGTCATCATGGATCGCGACAGCGTCAATGCCGCGGCAAGCCCTGCCGGACCACCGCCGATAATCGCCACCTGCGTTCGTTCCATGTCTTTCTCCTTCGATCGGGCTGCTCACAAGCGGGCAGGAACTTTAGTGAACCAAATGCTGTCGTTCGCGATAACCAGTCAGCCGCGTGCATGCATGAAGTGGAGTGAAGACCCGTCAATGCCAGCAAACGTGACGGCTGCCAGAAGCATAAGAATGCAGATGGGTTTCGAGATCGCAACGAAAAGGCGTCAATCGTTTCTGTTTGCGCGTCGCTCGGAGCCTTGAAAGAGCAAATCCTCATCCTGAGGAAGCGCGTGAGCGCTATCTTGAAGGTTGGGCCGCGCACACGGAGATCGTCGCCGATCCTTCGAGACAGGCCTCCGGCCTTCCTCAGGATGAGGTTTTGTGCTAGGGCGGCGGCCGGTGAAAAGCCCCGTCGTTCCGGACAAGTGCAGCGGAAGCTGCGCGCCGATCCGGAACCCAGATGTCTTCGTGAGCGAAGCGAACACGAAATCGCTTTCCTGAGAGATGACGCGCCTTTGGCGCAAGGTGATTTCTGGATTCCAGATCAGCGCTCGGCCTTGCCTCGCTTGTCTGGAATGACGGTGGGGCGTGTTGCGCGCTCCAGCACTATGAACGCATGGAGCGGCTGCGCGTGTATTTGGGCACACAGATGAGTATCAACCCCCTCATCCTGAGGAAGCGCGTGAGCGCTGTCTTGAAGGATGGGCCGCGCACACGCAGATCGTCGCCGATCCTTCGAGACAGGCCTCCGGCCTTCCTCAGGATGAGGTCGTGAACGGGCAAAGCATATGCGCCTGCACAATCATACCTGCTGAACCATATGACAGTCGGTGCTGCACTTGACCACCGCGACTGTGCTCCGGCCTAAAGGATCGGAGACAACAGCCGCGCGCCCTGTGCAACGACACGAAAGACGTAGCTTCTGGAACGGAAAGCGTCCGGCCATGTCAGCCTGGAGTTTTCGAAATCGGTCTCCAGCATCGCCTCGACGTTCTGGATCATCCGTTGATGGGTGAACCACAAGGTGAGTTCAAAATTGATCTGGAAAGACCGGTTGTCGAAATTCACCGTTCCGATCGAGACCAGGTCGTTGTCCAGCAGTGTTACCTTTTGATGCAGGAAGCCATCCGTATACCTGTAGACCTTCACGCCGCGCTGGACGAGTGTGTCTTCATAGGCATGGCTTGCCAGCCAAACCGTCCAATGGTCCCGTTTTTCCGGCAAGAGAATGCGCACGTCCACGCCGCGCATGGCTGCCGCCGCCAATGCCGTCTGCACATCAAGGGATGGCACCAGATAGGGCGTCGTGATCCAGAGCCGCTCCTTCGCCCGTGCGGCCGCCTCGACAAAAGCGATTGCGCATTCCTCGAGTTTGTCGGCCGGCCCGGTCGGCATGACCAGCACCGACTCGTCCCCCGGCATCGGAATGTCGCGCACGCGGGGCAGGTCGATCTGCTCGCCGCTGGCCCACAGCCAGTCTTCAACGAAGGACAGGGCGCACGCCACGGCAGCAGGGCCCTCGACCTTGACGTGGGTGTCCCGCCAATGACCGAACCAGCGGTCGCGGCCGACATATTGGTCGGCAACGTTGTGGCCGCCCACGAACGCGGTTTGGAAGTCGATCACAACCAGCTTCCGGTGATTTCGGTAGTTCAGGCGCATCGGCCCGAGAAGCCGCAGGAACTTGTGGTTTTCATTGAAACCGCAAACCTCGACCCCGGCATCCTTCAGACGTTTGATGAAATTGCGCGACAGGGAATGGCTGCCGACATCGTCATAAAGAAACTGAACCTTGACGCCCTCCCTGGCGCGCGAGATCAGCGCATCTGCCATTTCGCGGCCGAGCTCGTCGTCGTGAATGGCGAAAAACTGAAAGAAGATGCTGCTTTGCGCGGCGGCCATCGCCTCCTTGATCGCGGAAAATGTCGCCTTGCCGTCGATCAGAAGCTCGGACGTGTTTCCGGCAAGAAACGGCACGCCGGCGACCCGGGTCAAAACAGGCCAGTCCCGGGTTTCCTCGTGATCGGTGAGACCGAGTTCATCGGCCCGTCTTGCCCTCTCGGTCCGCCCCAGGGAGGCCTGGATTTTCGCGTAGTCTGAAAACGATCTCCAGCCGAAGACGAAATAGAGCGGAACGGTCAGGTAGGGCAGGAAAAACAGGGACAGCAGCCAGGCGACGGACCCTTGCGATGTCGTTGAATTCATGACTTCACGGACAGCGCAGATGACCGCGGTGACATACATGAGCGCCACGAAAGCGGCGACCAGCCCAAGATTGTTGGCCATCACGTCGAGAATGCCGACGTCGGTGACGGCGTCCTGGATCACGGCCTGTGCGTCGGCGCTGTCCTTTGCAAGGGTCGGGTCATCCTGCCCCATTGGAAGTCAAACCATGCTGGTCAGGCTCACGCGAAGGGAGCCTGAAGGGTTACCTTTCTTTCAAGCCAATCGGGCACCGGCAAGTTCTTGGACCTAAGAAAATCCGGATTGTAGAGCTTTGAATGATACCTGGTTCCATGATCGCAGAGGATCGTCACAATGGTCTTTCCGGGGCCGATTTCCTTTGCCAGCCTGCGTGCACCGGCAAGGTTGATCGCGCTCGAACCGCCAAGGAGCAGGCCTTCGTGCTCAGCCAGGTTGAAGACCAGCGGTATCGCGTCTTCGTCCGCGATCGTGTAGGCATAATCGACCTTCACGTCCTGAACGATCGGCGTCTTGCGGCCAAGCCCAATTCCTTCTGAAATCGATCCGCCCTCGGAAGCAACGGCTTCGCCCGTGGTGAAAAGCGATTGCATGGCCGCACCGCGCGGGTCGGCGCAGCCGATCACCACGCCTGGCTTGTTCTCCTGAAGATACTGGGAAACACCGGACAGCGTACCACCGGATCCGACGGCACAGATGAAGGCGTCCACGCGGCCGCCGGTCTGCGCCATGATTTCCGGCCCGGTCGTGACATAGTGGGCCTTCTTGTTGTCGAGATTGTTCCACTGATCGGCGAAGATAACCCCGTTCGGTTCGCTCTTGGCCATTTCCTCAGCCAGTCGCCGCGCGACATGCTGGTAGTTGTTGGGGTCCTTGAAAGGCTTGGCCGGCACTTCGACAAGCTCCGCGCCGCAAAGGCGCAACATGTCTTTCTTTTCCTGGCTTTGGGTTTCCGGGATGACGATCACGGTTCTGTATCCGCGCGCCCCGGCAACAAGCGCAATTCCGATCCCGGTATTGCCGGCCGTCCCTTCGACAATCACGCCGCCGGGCTTCAGATCGCCCCTGGCTTCTGCTTCCAGGATCATCTGCCTGGCCGGCCGGTCCTTCACCGACTGTCCTGGGTTCATGAATTCGGCTTTGCCAAGAATTTCACAGCCTGTTTCTTCCGATAGGGCTTTCAGGCGAATCAGGGGGGTATTGCCAATCGCGTCGACAACGGAAGCGGACACTGTCATTTTTTCATTCCTGGCTGATCTGGCCACCGAGCGGGAAAAGGCCAAATGGTATTCATAGGACCGGGACGCTAAAGGCAGCAGCATCCAGGATCAAGTTCGCAATTTAAGTGCTTGATCTTCGAATGCCAGCGGTGGAATCCGTTTTGCGACGGATTTTCCGCTAATCCATTGAAAGTGAGCATGGAGTTGTTCTGCAAAACCACTGGATGAAATTTTAAATTAGAATATTTTTAGTGTAGAAGATGATCCGGATAAGGTTGCACTACGTACCGGCATTAAAGCTAAGATCAGGTGCTTGGAGTTAAATGAGAGCCGAAATGGAAAAGAACGTGACCGGAATGGACGAATTGCTCGCTGGCTATGCAGCCGGCACGCTGTCCTACCCGGCGCAGGCGCTGGTGGGAGCGCATCTGGAACTGAGCGACCAGAACCGAGTTTACGTCTCGTCTCTGGAAAGCCTCGGTGGCGTCAGTTTGACCGATGCTGATCCGGTTGCATTCAACGACCGCGATTCCATGCTTTCGGCAATCTTTAGCGACGACACACCCCTGTCCAACGACAATGCGCCGCTGGTGCAGAACGGCACCAATGTTCCGCATTCGCTGCAGAGCATTATCGGCCGTTCCATGGAAGGGCTGCCCTGGAAAACACTTCTTCCGGGCGTGAAAGAGTGCAAGTTCGGTGAGATAGACGGCATGGCACGTCCTGCGCGGACCCAGAGCAAACTGCTCGCGCAGCCGTCGATCTCACCGAACTTGCACTCTTTCACGCCCGGA
>JBCBUA010000303.1:0-6078 GCA_039818365.1 Pseudomonadota bacterium | reverse complement strand
GGGGCCTACGTGACCGGAGCCATTCTTCCAATCAGCGGCGGCATCAATGTGGAAACCGGGCCGGACCTGTTCCAGGAGGCCTATGAGTGAGCGCAGGTGACGAAGTGCGCGTGCTTTCGGTTGAGGAACTGAAGCGCCTGATCGGCAAGGAGGTCGGCATCTCGTCCTGGTTGCCTGTCGATCAGGCGCGGATCGACGCCTTCGCGGATGTCACGGAAGACCACCAGTTCATTCATGTCGATCCTGACAAGGCAGCGCAGACCCCCTTTGGCGGAACCATTGCGCACGGTTTCCTGACCCTGTCGCTGCTCTCCGCCATGGGTCTGGAGGCCCAGCCCAAGGTCGCCGGAGCGCGCATGGGCATCAATTACGGTTTCGACCGGATCCGGTTTCTGCACCCGGTAAAGGCCGCGCAAAAGGTCCGGGGCCGCTTCGTTCTCGCAAGCATTGCCGAAACGAAGCCCGGCGAAGTGGACCTCCACTGGCAGGTGACGGTCGAGATCGACGGTGAGAAACGCCCGGCACTGAAGGCCGACTGGCTCAACAGGTTCTACCTGGCCGAAAGCGGGGAAAGGCAGACGGCATGCTGAAGACGCGATCGCTTCCACCTGTCCTGCAGGACTTGCGGATTCCGGCAATTGCCGCCCCCTTGTTCATCGTGTCCTGCCCGGCGCTTGTGATTGCACAGTGCAAGGCCGGGATCATTGGCAGTTTTCCTGCGCTCAACGCACGCGACGAACCCGGCGGGCCGGTGAAGCTCGAGGCTTGGCTTCAGGAGATCACCGAAACGCTCGACAGGCACAACCAGGCGAACCCGGACAGACCGGCGGCACCTTTCGCCGTCAACCAGATCGTGCACCGGTCCAACGAGAGGCTGGAACGGGATGTCGAGATCTGCGCCAAGTGGAAGGTCCCCGTGTGGATCACCTCCATGGGTGCACGGGTCGAGGTGAACGAGGCGGCGCATTCCTGTGGCGGCATTGCGTTGCATGACGTCATCAACAACACCTACGCGAAAAAGGCGATCGGGAAGGGGGCCGACGGACTGATCGCCGTTTCGGCCGGAGCCGGCGGCCATGGCGGTCCGCAATCGCCGTTCGCGCTTGTTCGCGAGATCCGGGAATGGTTCGACGGCCCCTTGCTGCTCGCCGGCGCGGTGTCGACGGGCGAAGCACTTCTGGCCGCGCGGGTGCTGGGTGCCGATTTCGGCTATGTCGGCTCGCCCTTCGTTGCAACGGACGAAGCCAACGCCGACCCGGTCTACAAGGACATGATGGTTGCCGGCGCGGCGGAAGACGTGATGACGTCATCGCTCTTCACCGGGCATCCGGCCAACTATCTGAAAGGCTCGCTGCAGCGTGCCGGCCTCGACCCGGACAATCTGCCGGCGGAGTGGGACGTCAGCGTCATGCCGGACGACAGTCCGCTGCCAAAGGCCTGGCGGGAGCTTTGGGGCGCGGGACAGGGCATTGGTGCGATCAAGTCGGTGGGGCCTGCCTCGGCCGTGGTCGACCGGCTGGAACGGGAATATCTGGCCGCGTGCAACAACGCGAAAGACATCATTTAGGGAGACGTCATGGATCTGGGCATAACAGAGCGGGTGCGGCCGCTGATCGAACAGGTCCGGCAGATGGTCGAAACCGAGATCGCACCGCTGGACATCGAATTTCATCATGAAGTCGGCAGCCATCCTTCCGGTGACCGCTTCCAGCACACGCCGCGCCAGCTTGAAATTCTGGAAAACCTCAAGGCAAAGGCGAAGGAACGGGGCCTTTGGAATTTCTGGCTGACGGACAGCGACAGGGGCTTCGGCCTGACAACGGTTGAATATGCCTATCTGGCAGAGGAAATGGGCAAGGTTGGTATCGCGGCAGAAGTCTTCAATTGCAACGCGCCCGATACCGGCAATATGGAAGTGCTGGAGCGCTACGGCACGCCCGCGCACAAGGAGCGCTGGCTGAACCCGCTTCTGGAGGGAACGATCCGCTCCGCCTACCTGATGAGCGAACCGGATGTCGCTTCGTCCGACGCGACCAACATTGCGCTGAGCGCCGAACGCGACGGCGATGCGTGGGTTCTCAATGGCGAGAAATGGTGGGCGACCGGCGCGGGCGATCCGCGTTGCAGGCTTTACATCGTCATGGCCTGTTCCGATCCGTCGGCGCACAGGCACAGCCGCCATTCCATGTTTCTGATCCCGAGCGATGCCGACGGCATCGAGGTGTTGCGGCCGATGCAGGTTTTCGGTGCGGATGATGCCCCGCACGGGCATATGCATATCCGCTTCACCAATGTCCGCGTGCCTGAGGAGGACCTTGTGCTCGGCGAGGGACGCGGCTTCGAAGTCGCGCAGGGCCGCCTCGGACCGGGCCGCATCCATCACTGCATGCGGGCGATCGGACAGGCCGAAATGGCGCTGGAGTTCCTGTGCAAGCGGGCGATGCAGCGGCAGGCCTTTGGCAAGAAACTGACGGACCTTGGTGCCAACCACGACATCATCGCCGATGCCCGCATGGAAATCGAGATGGCGCGGCTCTTATGTCTCAAGGCGGCCTGGATGATGGATACGCAGGGAACCCGGGCAGCCCAGCCCTGGATCAGCAAGATCAAGGTGGTCGCGCCGCTGATGGCGCTCAAGGTTGTCGACGAGGCAATGCAGGTCCATGGCGCGGCGGGCATCAGCCAGGATTTCCCGCTTGCGGCCATGTGGACCCATCTGAGAACGCTTCGCTTTGCCGACGGCCCGGACGCGGTGCACCGGCGCCAGGTCGCGCGGACGGAACTCAGAAAATACACCAACGACAAGGTCTGATGATGACCGTATTGAATTGCGCGAACATAGGGGGTCTTCTCAACACTGACCTCATCCTGAGGAAGCGCAGAGCGCTGTCTCGAAGGATGGGCCGCTTGCTCTCGCGCCTGTCGCCCATCCTTCGAGACGCTCGCCTTCGGCAAGCTCCTCAGGATGAGGGTCGTGGTGTTTTCGGCACTTTTGCCCCGCCTTCAGCCGTTGCAAACAATAGGTCAGTGCCGCAATGACCAGCACCGCTGATCTCGATCTGGAGCGACTTGGCACCTGGCTGAACGAGAATCTTGCCGGTTTCGCCGGCCCGGTCCGGGCGGAGAAGTTCAATCGCGGTCAGTCCAATCCGACATTCCGTTTGAGCGCCACGTCGGGCGACTATGTCCTGCGCCGCAAGCCTCCCGGGGTCCTGTTGAAATCCGCGCATGCGGTCGACCGCGAGTTTCGGGTCCAGAAGGCTCTCGCGGGCTCGGATGTGCCGGTTGCGAGGATGCATGTGCTGTGCGAGGACGAGGACGTTATCGGATCGGCATTCTATGTCATGGAGCTGGTGCGCGGCCGGAATTTCGATGATCCGCGGCTTCCGGGTCTGGACACCTCGCTGCGTTCGCGCATCTACGCGGACATGAACTGGGTTCTCGCCGCCATTCACCGGGTTGACCTTGAAGCACGCGGTCTCTCGGATTTCGGACCTGAGGGCAACTATTACAGGCGTCAGATCGACCGCTGGACCAAGCAGTACCGGGCAAGCGAGACCGGAACGATCACGGCGATGGACGAACTGATCGGCTGGCTCGACAGGAATGTGCCGGACGACGATGGCCGGCGGACGCTGGTTCATGGCGACTACCGCATCGACAATCTGCTGTTTGCCGAAGAGGGTCCGGATTGCGTTGCGGTGCTCGACTGGGAACTCTCGACGATAGGCCATCCCTTCGCCGATCTCGCTGCACTCGTCATGCAATGGCAGCGGCCCCCGGGCGCGGAAGGCAGGGGGCTTGCCGGGGTCGACCGCGCACCGCTCGGAATACCGGAAGACCAGGCCTTCATCGACGCCTATTGCGAACGTGCCGGACTGCCTGGAATTCCGAACTTCGGCTTCTACCTCGCCTTTGCCTTTTTCCGCATGGGCGCAATCCTCCAGGGCGTCAGGAAACGTGCCCTCGACGGCAACGCCTCCAACCCCGAACTGGGCTTAAGGCTCGGCGCGAGCGTGCCGGACTATGCAGCAGGCGGGCTGGAGGCGGCGAGGTCCATCTGAACACCAGGCGCTCTTTTGCCCATTCAGTAAGGTGTTCTCGCGCTTCCTCAGGATGAGGCTGGTTTGTGGGGAGAAGGAATGCTGCGAGTTGGCAATAGATCCACTTGTGGTCATTGCCAGACTTGATCTGGCAATCCATGCCTTTGCCCATCGCCGGGGCGGGCTGCGTGAGACACAACGGCATGGATGCCAAGGTCAAGCCATGGCATGACGTGGAGATTCATCCCGGCGTCACATTCCCGCCCACACGTCATTCCGGACAAGCGCAGCAAACGCTGTGCGCTGATCCGGAATCCAGATATTTACGCGCGCCGGAGGCGTGGCCATATCCGTTACAAGCTGCTCTCGAGTTCGCTCCGCTCACCCTGATCTCTGGATTCCGGATCGGCGGTCGGCATCGCCTCCCTTGTCCGGAATGACCAATAAGGGCTGGCAACCTCCTCCTGAGGCGCGGAGCACAGCAAAGCCTCGGAGGTAGGACCGATGCGCACTCCAATTGCTGGCCATCCTTCGAGACAGCGCTCACGCGCTTCCTCAGGATGAGGAGGAAAGGAGAAGCAGACGAGGACGGTGTCGGGTGCTTTTCATCCCGGCATCGCACAATTCCGCCCGCACGTCATTCCGGACAAGCGCAGCAAAAGCTGCGCGCAGATCCGGAATCCAGATGTCAGCGTGAGCGCAGCGAACCCGGAACACATTGGCACTAATGAACGCCACGCTCCATGCGTCCGCTGCCAAGTCAGGATGCGAAGCTCGAAGCTGTTCCCTGGATTTGTCATCCCGGTTTTCCGCCTAAGCGGCAAGACCGGGAATCAGGACCCCTTGTGGCCCGAGCAGCAGAAGACCAAAAGGCCTTTGCCCCGGGGTTGAACGGACCAATTGATAGCCGGGCATCGGTCACCTCTCCCATGGGAGAGGGACTCTGGCTTTGGCCCGAGTGGAATTGCTCTCCGCGCTACCTCAGAATTTGGCCTTTGCCCTTCGCCCAATTCCCCAAATGCCAAGTTATGACCGGGACCAGGGACACAAACCGCTACCGTCCCCCGTCGACATATTCGCCGTCATATCGGAACACCGCGTGACCGCTGTTGCTGTGTTGCGGTGGAACGCCGACCCGCATTTGCACGAACAGGGCACCGTTCGGGTCCTTGTAAAACGGCGCGCCGTTCCAGAGTTTGATCATGAACACTTCGGCATTCTCCGTCTTGAAGGCCTTGATCAGCATCTCCGGCACGTCCGTAATCAACTGGGGGTGAAACCCGGCCGCCTGCGTGAAGGTGATCAGGTCCGCGTCGTTTTCCATGATGCGCGGCCGTGAAAAGCCGCGCGAGACGCCGCTGCTGCCAAGCGTATATTCCACGACGTTGCCGGCCGTCTCCGGGTCGGGCAGCACGATGCTGGCCCGGTCCTCGCGAAAGGTCATTTCAAAGAACTTCACCTCCGTGCCGAGCGTGCCCTGAAACTGGACGAAGGCCTCCGACATGCCCTTGATCGACAGGTAGCTGTCGAAGGCCCGGAGGCTTTCCGGCAGCGCGACCGAATAGATGCTGGCATCGGGACGCACGCGCACGACGACCTTTTCACGTCCGCCCGACGCCTCCTGGAACCTGATTTCCCAGAGGACGCCGGTCTCCTTGCCCGTCGGCGGAGGCCTTGTTGCCTCGACACCGGCTATATGGCTCCAACCCGCCGGTGCTTCCGCGCGCGCCGCGTCCAGGATCTGCGGCAGGCGGGCGAGACCGCTTTGGGTGATGGAAAAGGGCTGGCTGCGCCCCGTCAAGGTGTACATTGAAACCGGTCTGCCGCCGAGGCCGCGCCGGAAGCTGCCGCCGTTCCAGCGATAGTCCTGGATCGAATTCGGATCGGTCGGCGATACCGCATCGATTTCGACGCCATGGGTCAGAACCTTGATTTCGAAAACCTGTTCGCCCGTGCCGATGACCTCGGCAAAGCGCGTTTCGGCCGCGTCAAAGGGCCAGTCCGCCTGGGTCCGTAGGTTCATCGACCGTCCACG
>JBCBUA010000302.1:0-6129 GCA_039818365.1 Pseudomonadota bacterium | reverse complement strand
CGCCTTTTGCGAGACAAGGCCGGGCAAGACGGAATGCAGGGACCTGAACGACGGCAACCTGCCGCACACAACGCGGCAATTGTCGATCCACGGACTTTGGCCGCAGCCGAGAGGCAATGACTATTGCGGCGTGCCTGCGTCCACCAAAAACCTCGACACGCCGGACAACTGGCATCGCCTGCCCGCTCCGCAGATCGATACGGACACCGCCGATGCGCTTCAAGCCGCCATGCCCGGTTTTGCAAGCTTCCTGCACCATCACGAGTGGATCAAGCACGGCACCTGTTACTTCGGCGACGGCGGCGCCGATGAATACTATGATGACACGCTCTATCTGACCGGACTGGTCAACGACAGCGCAGTCGGTGATCTCTTTTTCAACAATGTCGGCCAGGAAATCACCGGGGCTGAACTCCGGGCGGCATTCGATGAAAGTTTCGGCAGCGGAGCTGGCGAACGGGTCCAGATCAAGTGCACGCCGGATGCCGGGCGGACCCTGATCAACGAGATCTGGCTCAGTCTTGGCGGAACGATCACGCAGACATCCGATCTCGGCGACCTGATGCGCGCGGCCGAGCCAACGGGCATGGGCTGCAGGAAAGGCGTCGTCGATCCTGCTGGGCTGCAGTAGCCGGGGGCTGCTTTTACTGCGTCGGCTCCCGGCGAGGCCTGGAAAATCAACCGTCCCGGGCGGCAAGTCTTGACCTGCCCGGCGCGCTCGGGCATGTAGCGCGGCGACAGTTTCACAAACGAACCGAAAGCGATCTCCCATGGGATTCCAGTGCGGCATTGTCGGGCTGCCGAATGTCGGCAAGTCCACGCTTTTCAACGCGCTCACAAAAACCGCCGCGGCCCAGGCCGCCAACTACCCGTTCTGCACCATCGAGCCGAATACCGGCGAGGTTGCGGTGCCGGACACGCGGCTTGATGCGATCCGCGAGATCGCCCAGTCCAAGGAGCTCATCCCGACACGGATCACCTTCGTCGATATTGCCGGCCTCGTGCGCGGCGCCTCCAAGGGGGAAGGTCTGGGCAACCAGTTCCTCGCCAATATCCGCGAAGTGGACGCCATTGCCCACGTGTTGCGTTGCTTCGAAGACGACGACATCACGCATGTCGACGGCACGATCGATCCAATCGCGGATGCTGAAACCGTGGAGACCGAACTGATGGTCGCCGACATGGAAAGTCTGGAGCGCCGCATCGCACCGCTGAAGAAAAAGGCCACCGGCGGGGACAAGGAAGCAAAGGCGGTCCTTCCGATCATGGAGGCGGCTCTTGCGCTTCTTCAGGACGGCAAGCCGGCCCGCATGCTCGAAACCGCGGATGCGGAAGAAGCCAAGATGCTGAAGGGTTTGAATCTTCTGACATCGAAGCCCGTTCTTTATGTCTGCAACGTCGACGAAGCCTCAGCTGCCGAAGGCAATGCGCTTTCGCAGAAGGTGGCTGAACGGGCTGCGCAGGAAGGCGCCGTTGCCGTTGTCATCTCCGCGGCGATCGAGGCGGAGATATCGCAACTTGAAAAGGAAGAGCAGGACGAGTTCCTGGAAACCATCGGCCTGGAAGAGCCCGGTCTCGACCGCATGATCCGCGCCGGATATGACCTCCTCGGCCTGATCACCTATTTTACCGCGGGTCCGAAGGAAACACGCGCCTGGACGATCACGGAAGGCACAAAAGCCCCCGGTGCTGCAGGCGTCATCCACACGGATTTCGAACGGGGCTTCATCCGCGCCCAGACCATTGCCTATGACGACTACGTGTCGCTCGGCGGGGAAAATGCTGCGAAAGAAGCCGGCAAGGCACGCGATGAAGGTAAGGAATACATTGTCAAGGACGGCGACGTTCTACTGTTCAAGTTCAACACCTGATTGGGGTCCTGAGCCTCCTGCGATAGAACCGGCGACGGAAATCGCCTAGGATTGCCGCGAGGGAGATGCGGATGAAAACGATCCTGCTTACCGGTTTCGAGGCGTTCGGGACGACCCCGGTCAATCCGGCCGAAATGGTCGCCCGACGGCTGGACGGGGAAACCGTCGAAGGTGCCCGGATCGTCTCAAGGGTCATTCCCAACACGTTCTTCGTGTGCATCGACGCGGTGAAGGAAGCAATAGCGGAAACCGACGCCGATGCCGTTGTCATGATGGGTGAGTTCGGCGGCCGGGCCACGATCACCGTTGAGCGGATCGCGCTGAATTTCAATGATTCATCGCGCTATGGCCTGAAGGACAACGCGGGCGTCTCCCTCCAGGGGGAGCCGACCGCTCCGGACGGTCCGCTTGCCTATCAGAGCACACTGCCGTTGCGAGCCATGGTCAGCGCCATGCGAAAAGGTGGCATTCCCGCTGACATTTCGGACGCCGCCGGCACATTTTGCTGCAACCATCTCTTTTACGGGATCCTGCATCACATCGCGCGGTCCGGCAAGGTAATACCGGCGGGTTGGATTCACCTCCCTCACCTGCCGGAAGTGGCGGCACTGGAAGGCAATCTCGGCGCGCCCAGCATGTCGGTCGAAACCGCGTCGGAAGGCCTGCGCCTTGCGCTCGCCGCGCTTGTCACGCATCCGCGTGATATCGACGACCCGATCTCGGGCCGCCTGCAAATCTAGATCAGCCTTTGGAGGCGCTCCAGGTCATGTCCTCATCGATGCACGGGAACAAAATCGGCCTTGGCGTGTCGGTCGATCACGGCAAGGGCGGCCTTCTGGCGGCCGCCATTCGGATCCTGCAGGCCGCCCGGCCCTGTCTGTGACCGTGGCCTGACCGTTTTCAGCGCAAAGAAAAACCCCGTTGGCCTGCCAACGGGGTTTTTTCTCAGCTTCGGTCAAGTCCCATCATCATCAGCGGGTTCGGACCTTGCTGGTCCTGCCACTTGCGCCGCCTATGATGACCGGACCGCGAACTCCAGCCTGTTTTCGGTGCACCATATTCCTGTGCCAGGCGGTGCGTTTGGTAGTTGGGACGAATGTTGTATTCCATGGTCTCACTCCCTTTCCTGTGCAAGAACCCTTTGTCCTTGCGTTTGACCGAGATATGGGGAGCGCGAATGTCCAATGTGTGAAGGACACATTACGGTTCGGACACAACCACGTAAATAATTGAAAAAATAAAGAAAATTTAGAAATCAGGCGTTGAAGTCAGGCGCGCGTGCCGCAAGAGTTTGACGCAATCTGGGCATGGACAACAAAACCCCCGCCGGTCTTCCGGCGGGGGTTTTGTCAGCTGCGGTCCAGACCCTGCATGGTCAGCGGATTCGGACCTTTCTTGTCCTGCCATTTGCCCTTGTTTTTTCCAAATCCGAAGAAGGATCCGAAAAAGTCCTGCTGGCTTTGCGCCGCGCGGGCCATGACATCGACACTGTCGTAAGATTGTCCTCTGTATTTCATTTTACTCACTCCCTTCCTTGCAAGAGCGTCATTGCCTTGCGTCTGAACGAGATATGGTCACGGCAGATGTCCGATGAGTGGCCTTGAGATTAACGTTCGGCCATGTTCAGCTTTGCGCGTTGTCACTGTTATTTCTCCGGGGGCCTCTTTCGTGACCTTTGACCAAATCGCTTTGTTTGTGCTTTTCGGAATTGTCTTCGCGCTGCTTGTCTGGGGCCGGATCAGGTTTGATCTGGTCGCCTTCGCGGCGCTGATCACGGGTGCATTTCTCGGCCTTGTTCCCTCCGGCGAGATTTTCACCGGTTTCGGGCATGCTGCGGTCATCATCATTGCGCTGGTCCTGATCGTCTCCAAGGGGCTGATGAACTCAGGCGCGGTCGAACTGATCGCGAACCACCTCTTGTCGGCATCCAGGGGCCTTGCGCGCCACATCACGCTGATGTCGGTGGTTGGTGCGGGTCTGTCCGGCATCATCAACAACGTGGCCGCGCTCGCTCTCTTGATGCCTCTGGATCTGGAGGCCGCCAAGAAAGCGGGCCGCTCTCCGGGTCTGTCGCTGATGCCCCTGTCTTTCGCAACCATCCTGGGCGGCATGATCACCCTGATCGGAACGCCCCCCAATATCGTCATCGCCGAATACCGGTCCGATGCGCTCGGCAGCCCGTTTTCCATGTTCGATTTCGCGCCGGTCGGGCTCTCCGTCGCCGTTTTCGGTATTGCCTTTGTCGCCTTCTTCGGCTGGCGCTTCCTGCCCGCGCATTTCAGGGAAAAACCGAACGACGAAGGGTTCGCCGACAGTCTCTATTCGGCCGAGCTGAAAATCAGCAAGGTCTCGGAGGAAAAACCCGTCGCGGTGGGCGATCTCTACCCGGTTGCGGAAGAAAAGGATGTGACCATTATCGGCCTGATCCGGAACGGCCGCCGGATCAAGGGCTTTGCGCGCCGCGAACCGATCAAGAGCGGCGACTTTCTCGTGGTCGAGGGCGATCCGAAGGCCATTGAAAGCTTCATGGGAGCGGCCAAGCTCGACTTTGCGGGCTCAGAGCAGCACAAGGGTGGCCTGGGCGGCGCATCGCTGTCTCTTGCCGAGGCGATTGCGCCCGACAGTGCCCGCATCACCGGGACAACCGCCTTCAAGCTACGGCTCCTTTACGGTCATGGTGTCACCCTGCTCGGCATCTCCCGCGAGGGACGCCGCATCCAGAAACGGGTCCGGCACGAGGTCATCCGGCCCGGAGATGTTCTGTTGATGATCGGCACTGAAGAGCGGCTTGAAAACGCCTTTTCCTGGCTTGGTGTCCTGCCGCTTGAAGGCCGCAGAACAGACATGATCCAGCGCAACAAGGCGTGGCTGGCAATTGCCGGGTTCATTCTTGCAATCGCGGTGGCAGTTGCCGGCTTTGCCTATCTGCCGGTGGCGCTTGCGGCCTGTGTCGTCCTTTATGCTGCGACAGGGCTTGTCAGCGGCTCGGAGGTCTACAACGCGGTGGAATGGAAAGTGATCGTTCTCCTGGGGTCGCTGATCCCGCTCGGCCAGGCCTTCGAGAATGCCGGCAACGCGCAGCTGATCGCCGACGGCATTGTTGCCCTGACAGCGGGTGCGCCGGCCTGGGTCACGCTCACGGTGCTGATGATCGTGACCATGACCCTGTCCGATTTTCTGAACAATGTCGCGACCTGTCTGATCGCGGCCCCCATCTCCGTACAGATCGCCGGGAGCCTCGGCGTCAATCCCGACCCCTTTCTGATGGCCGTCGCGGTTGCGGCCTCCTGCGCTTTCCTCACGCCCATTGGGCACAAGAACAACACGATCATCATGGGACCGGGCGGCTACCGCTTCGGAGACTACTGGCGCATCGGCCTGCCTCTGGAAATCCTTGTTCTGGCGGTGGCCATCCCGGCAATCCTGGTGTTCTGGCCCCTGTCCCCCTGACGCGTCAGGCGGCCGGTTTCAGCGGCAGGCAGATGTCGGTCAGGAGATCGGCGGGCGCCGTGTCCCGTGGATTGTTGAGATAGACTTCCATACAAGGCGCATCGGCCGGCTCGCGCCCCGATTGGGTCAGCCACTCGCCATAGAGCCATTCGTAGGCCCATTTCATGTCCGCATAGGGCCCCTTGTAGTGAAGGACGGCGTAGTCGCCGCCATAGGTTTCGACCGGCTCGAACGGGGCTTCGACATTGAAACCGTCGGATACCGCAACACCGGCGGCGGATCGCAGCTCGTCCTCCGGAACATGCGTCGGGTCGGAATAGTAGAGCCCTTTCATGATCCCTACCTGTCCCAGCAGGTTGCGGCTCGCGAGGACGCCAATGGCTTTCTCGAATGCCTTGCCGATCTCCATATAGGCCCCCTTGTGCGGGATGACGGCGAGCTTTTCGGTGGGAATGGATTTGATTTCAACCTGATGCATGAGAAGAGATCCTCTTGTTTTTGGAATGGGAGCTCCGCCATTGGCGGGCTGGAGACGGCCTTCGACACCGGCCTCCCGGTAAGCTGAGGGAGACTGGCCGTAGACTTTCTTGAAACTGCGGCTGAAGGCTTCCACGCGGCTGTATCCGGCGCGCGACGCGATCTCGGCAAGCGGCATCTTGGAATAGGTCAGGTCCGCGGAGGCCCGGTGCAGCCGCAGCCTTTTGACGGTCGCCACGATGGATTCGCCATAGGCCGATTGCCAGACACGATGCCAGTGCCAAGGGGACAGGGCCGCGACTTCGGCAAGCATGGCCAGATCCGGATCCTC
>JBCBUA010000301.1:0-6134 GCA_039818365.1 Pseudomonadota bacterium | reverse complement strand
AACATTGCCGATGTCGCCGCCCGCCTGGGCCTGAGTGCCCGCACCCTGCAGCGGCGGCTGGCGGCACAGGGCCACGCCTTCCAGGATCTTGTCGACGAGGCGCGCCAGGAGTTGGCTGTCCGGCTTTTGAGGCGGACGGATTACGCGCTTGCCGAAGTCGCGTTTCTCACCGGCTTTGCCGAACAGAGCGCCTTCACACGCGCCTTCAAACGCTGGCGCGGCGAGACCCCCGCCCACTTCCGGCGCGCCGCCCAGCACGCCTGACCCCGGCCGCGCGACTGTGCCGGTCTGATTGGCGCAGCGGATCAAAACTGTGGCACGCGCGGTCAATACCCGGCGCAGCAGATTTTCTATCCCTTAGTCATCGCTTAACCCAAGGGAGACATCCAATGCAGACCAGACCTACCCTCATCATCGGTGCCACCGGCAAGACCGGTTCGCGCGTTGCCACGATCCTTGACCGGAAGGGCGTTCCTGTCCGGCGCGGTTCACGTGGTGCACCCATTCCGTTCGACTGGGACAGGCCGGAGACCTGGAACGCAGCGCTCGACGGCGTGAGCCGCGCCTATGTCACCTACTTTCCGGATATCGCCATTCCAGGTGCCGTCGAAAAAGTGGAAGCGCTCGCAGCTGCCGCTAAAGCAGCCGGCGTCGAACATCTTGTGATGCTGACCGGGCGCGGTGAGCATCACGCCCGGCTCGGCGAGGAGGTGATCCGAGGCTCCGGCGTCGACTACACGCTTATCCGCGCGGCCTGGTTCGCGCAGAATTTTTCGGAAGGTTACCTGCGCGATCCCGTGCTGGACGGCGTGCTGCCGATGCCCGGCGGAGACGTTCTGGAACCGATCATCGATATCGACGACATCGCGGATGTTGCGGTGGCGGCGCTGACGGAAGACGGCCACACGGGTAAACTCTACGAAGTCACCGGCCCGCGCCTCATGACCTTCGCACAAATGGCGGACGAACTCAGCGCGGCTACCGGGCACCCGGTCCGGCACATCCCGATCAGCTTCGAGGAATTCCGCGCTGGTGTCGCAGAGGCCGCCGGTCCGTTTATCGCAGATGTTTTCGAGGCGATTGCCCGCGAAACCCTCGACGGGCGCAACGCGCACCTGGCCGACGGGGTCGAACGTGCCCTTGGCCGCAAGCCCCGCGATTTCGCAGAGTTCGCCGCAAAGGCTGCCAGGGCCGGTGCCTGGTCCAACGCGGCCTGAACCCGGCATTCCAGGAGAGACCGACATGACACCCATGTTCACGCGACTGACACTCGGTATCGCCGGCCTGCTTGCGCTCGGCATTGGAGCGGCAATCGCATTCATCCCGGACGCCTTTTACGCATCCTACGGGATCGTGCTTCCGGCCAGCCCGGACTTTTACAGCGAGGCAAGGGCACCCGGCGCAAACCTCGCCGTCCTTGGCGGCCTGATTTTCATCGGTGCTCTGAAATCGGGCTGGACGCGGTTTTCAGCTGCTCTCGGGACCACGGTGTTCCTGGCCTACGCAGCCGGCCGGCTGGTGAGCATCGTGCTTGACGGGCTGCCGTCTGACGCGATCCTGCTCGCGCTCTTGGTCGAACTGACAATCGGCGGCCTTTGTCTGCTGGTCTTGAGATGCGCCAAACGTCCGTCAAACCAGCAGGGGCACCCATTTTTGGCAGGCTGACCTGCGTTTCAAACCACGAAAGCCACGAAGCGGTCCGCACATCCACGCGCGCCGCTTCGGCTCTGTTGCGGACACGCTGGTGCCGTACCGCAACCGTCACGACCCGTCTGGCAGTGCATCCAGCCAGTCCAGGCCCTGGGCAACCCATTCGGCCGGGATGGAATGCCCGCCCTCGTGCAGGCACAGTTCGAGGACTCGCCCGCTGGGGCTCTTGTCCCAACGTTCGCAGTCAAGACGCCGGTCGCCGCTGTCAACTGCGCGGCTCTTTCCCGAGACCCCGTTCAGTGCCGAGAGAAGACCAATGCCATCCGTGATCGCCATGGAATTGTAGATGCCGATTTCGTCAAACGCGACGACACGGTCAGCGAGGCCGTGAATGTGCCGCAAATTGACCGGACCGCTTGGGCAGGCCTGCGGGTTCGACCGCCAGAAACCGCCCGCGATGGGTGCATACCCTTCGAACGCATCGCCCATGTAGCAGGCGACATTCCACACCGTTGAAGCCCCGCGCGAGAAGCCAGACGCCAGCGTTCTGGTGTCGTCAATCGGCCAACGCTTCCGCACATCCTTCAGCACCGCACGGATGAAGGCCGCTTCATCGCGGCCCGGTTCCGCCCTGCCCGCACCGATCTGACGCCAATAGCCGCGTTCGGCAAAGGGCGCGACAAAGAGTGCGTTCCGGCTGGTGACACCGTTTATCATCGCCCGGTTGCGGAATGTTGCTTCCGGCGAACTGTTCCAGCCATGGAAATAGACGACGAGTGCGAGGGGGGTTTTGCCGTCCCAGCCCTCCGGCGCCGCGGCGAGATAATAGCCCTCCGCGACCCCGCAACGGGTCTGGGGACCGCAAGCGAGCGCGGACAGCGGAAAGACGAGCAGGAAGACCGACACAAGAACCGCACGCATCTGAAATGCCCTGATTGAAACCGGGCCGATCTTTTGCCGAAGACCGGACACCTGCAAGGCAAAACTCCGTGAATGTTCCTTTGTCTTCCCCGGAGCGGTTGTGTGTGTGGTGCGGACCGTTGGCCCGTCCAAACCCTGCTGCTGATCCGCGAAACGTCACTCTGTAATTTGGGTCACAGATCAAGGCAGCGCTCCGACATACCGTAACGTCATCAACACGCAAGGAGAGCATCATGTCTGAAGTCACACTCAACTACGAAAAGATCGAATGGACCTATAAAGAGCTGGATCGCAACACGAGCAACGACACGTTCAACTTCAATTTCAAGAGCGCGGACAACAGCGACACGGAAGAAGCGTTCGATCCGGTGTTTTCCGTCGGCGATACATCCAAGGAGACGGATATCGCGATGGAAGAAGTGATCATCGTTCATGAGCATATCGACCGCCCGCATGATACCGACGTTCCACTCTTCGACGACTTTTTTGCATAAACGGACTTTTCCGGCATCCGGGGATTGCCACCCGCTTTTTTGGCTCCCCGCCTATCTGATTGATACTTTGTGATGTTTCAGAGCGGAATGTTCCCGGCATTGCGCGTCTGCCACTCCAGACGGCACTTGGTTTCACACAGACCGTCGGCGTTTTTGCAGGCATATACCTGACAAGAGCTCTGCGTCCATTCAGGTCAGCGCGAAACGGCTCCAGGCATGGCGCGGCTGTCCCGATCCCGGTTTCGGAGCGGCCATGCGCGCCGAATGTCACACCCTGCACCTGCCGAAATCGTTTCAGTCCGGACTCGATTGAATGATATCCTTGCTCGGACCGACCGCGACACGGAGCGAGCATGCCGGCCCTCAGACTACCCCCGCCACTCAGGTTCCTTGAACGCCTGCGCGCCATGCAGGAAGAAGAAAAGCAGCAGGCCCTTTCCAATCCCTTCCTGGCGCAGGCGCTCGAAAAGGAAAAGATGGAAGGGCACCGGCTGGCCATCATCGCCCGAACGGTCGCGCTGATCCTGATCGGGATTCTGCTGCCATTCCTGAATTTCAGCCCGAGCGTGCTCTTCTACGAAGCCACGCTGCTGATGTTCATCGCGCTTGGCTGGCTGCAACTGCGTCTTGCGAGCGTCGGCTATTCGAAATCGGAGCTGTTGCTGATCTTTGCCGATATCGGCCTCCTGACACTCCTTTTCGTCATACCGAACCCTTTCCTGAGCCAGGACGTGCCGACGGCCTTCATGTACCGGTTCGACAATTTCATCTACTTCTTCATTTTCCTGGCCCTCGGCACGCTGGCCTATTCGTACCGGACTGTCTGGGCCATGGGCACCTGGATCGTCGTGCTGTGGCTGCTCGGGTCCGTCGGCGTTTCCTGGTTCGGACACAAGTTGCCGGAGCTGAGCGCCGCCGCCGCAAGTGCCTTTGCCGGATTTCCTCTCATAGAAGAGGAACTGGATCCGAACAGCGTTCAACCAGGCGTGCGCGTGCAGGAACTGGTTGTCATGCTGATCGTGGCCGCGATCCTTGCCATCAAGGGATGGCGGTCCAACCAGCTCCTCATGCGCCAGGCGAACATCGCTGCCGAGCGCGCGAACCTGTCGCGCTATTTCCCGTCCAGCCTTGTCGATGTCCTGGCGTCCACAGACCGAGACATCGGTGCGGTGCGCACGCAAGACGTCGCCGTCCTGTTCACCGATATTGTCGGCTTCACCAAATTTGCAGAAGAGCATTCGCCGGAAGAGGTTATGGAGCTGCTGCGTCATTATCACGCCTTCGTGGAACGCTCGATCTTCCAGAATGGCGGCACGCTCGACAAATATCTGGGCGACGGGGTCATGGCGACCTTCGGCACGCCTGAAACCGGACCGGGCGACGCGGCCAATGCCCTGAAGGCGGCCATGCAGCTGATTGAGGAAACAGAGAGTTTCAACAAGGACCGGGAGGCAAAGGGCCAAATACCGGTCAATGTCTCGATCGGGGTTCACTTCGGGCCGGTGATCCTGGGCGATATCGGTCCGTCGCGCCGGCTGGAATTTGCCGTCGTCGGGGACACGGTCAATGTCGCAAGCAGGCTTGAGGCTTCGACCCGCGAACTGGGATGCAAATGCGTCGTCAGCGAGGAGCTGATGCGCCGGGCCGGGCAGACAGAGGACGCCGGCGCGCCCGCTGCCAGGTTCGCGCACCGAAAGCCGATCAAGCTGCGGGGACGGCAGAACGAGATCGATGTCTGGACAGTTTGAGCGGTTCCAGCTTCTCAATCCGCACGCGTGCGCTATCTGACAAGGAATACGCCGCTGCAAGGTTGTGCGCCCTTTCCCAGCAGGCGGCAGATCGGATTGGCCAGTTGAACATTTTCGAGCAGACCGAGCCTTTGAAGCTGGGGCCATATCTCCATATCGCCGACACGGACCTCCATCTCCTGTCGGTCTTTGACGATCTGAAATACGACCGGTCGGATGCCGACATGCTGTCACCGGCCATGCGCCGCCACGTGGTGGAGCGCTTGGAAAAGCTCGGGTTCAGGCAGACCTCCGGCACGATCGTCAAACACGGACAATCCGGCATCTGCGGACTGATGCCCAAGTTTCATGCGCTCGGTGCGTCCCCGTTCGACATCACGCGCTATGCGCCGAAGCGGCCCCAGGATTTCTACATCCTGACGCCAACACAAACGGCCTGTCAGTTCATCGATGCCTATCCGCTTGAACAGGCTGTCGAGCGCGTCAAGGCGCTGATCGAGAAACAGCCAATCAATCTCCTCAGGCTGCAGGATTTCCTGGAGCACAAGCCTGCGCACCAGGACTTCCTGTCCGCCATCGGCCACCTGAAATACGTTCAGCGCGTGGCCGTGCAGTCCGATCCACTGCGCAGCATGCGCGCACTCAGATAACCGGGGGCGGGTGCCCACCGCAGGTTCAGCCAGGGCTCGGCAAGGGTGGCATCTGGCGCAGATAGAGTAGGATCGCAGCCAGATCGTCAGGCGTCATCCGCTCATAGTAGCCATAGCCCATGGGCGGCAGCATGGGCTTTCCGTCAGGGCGTTTGCCCTGCGTGATCATTTGCGCGAGGTCCTCGTCGGAATATCCCGGTATTCCGTCTTCGTGAGGTGTGATGTTCGGCGCGACGGAAACGCCCCAGGGCCCGTGAAACTCAAAGCCGCCCGCACCGAGATGGGTCTCAAACATCGGCCCCTTTTCGCCGAATGTTGTGTGACATTCCACGCAATGCGCGACCGGACCGGCGAGGTATTCGCCATATTCGACCGTGACCCCCTGCGGGATGGACGCAACCGTATCGATCGGAGGGCCATAGGCTGGCGGAAGCGGGAAGTTATAGGTTGATTGCGGTGTTTCATTATCGCTGGCCGGGACCGTTCTTAAAAACATCACGATCGACATCAGGTCGTCATCGCTTAAGCCCCGGTAAAGGCCAATCGGCATTGGCGGGCCGATGACACTGCCGTCCGGACGGATGCCCTCACGGATTGCTCTGGCAAGCTCTTCATCGCTCCAGCCGGCTACGCGGCTGCCGGGGGTGATGTTCACCGCCCAGGCCTCCATC
>JBCBUA010000300.1:0-6149 GCA_039818365.1 Pseudomonadota bacterium | reverse complement strand
CGACCCGCTCACGGCTGCCGATGTCTGGGAAACGATCGAGATTTCCGCCGTCCACCTCAGGCAGAACAACATGACCGGCGCTTGAGAGCGGTCGCGGCAGGAATGCCGCCGCTCCGGCCAGATCGACGCGGCCCGAAAAACACGTCCGACGACCCGCCCCCATTCGACGCGAGCCTGCACCACGTTTCGGGCACAGGTTATTGTTTTTGTTTCTGGTTCTTCTGCTCTGGAGAATGAGGACAAGAGGTCAATTTGGCTCCCCGGGGTTTCACAAAGAGCGAAGAGCGTTTCCAAAACGCTGGAAGCCAAATAGCCGAATACAATCTGAAAGCGCATTTTTGATGATGATTTTTGCAAAACTATTTTCAGTTCATTTTGCGTCTAAATTCAATCCTTCATCGAAACGTCACTTGGTAACAATGCAAATTGCTCCGGAAGAAAAACTGCTGATTTCAACTTTAAGGAGTACTTACTGACGCTGATGCAAAATTGTCAGCTAGTGCATTTGCACTAGATTAATTGTTTAACAAATTGTTAAAATACACGTAACTACATTATAGATTGCAACTATTTGTAAATATAAAATTAATATGTTATTAACTTCCCTAACGTTTTGGCGCTTTTTTTCTGAGTTATACTTTTAAGTTGGGGAGCTTAATGAGATGGCAAACATTAACGGGACGCCAGGAAACGATCAATTTGGGCTCCAACTCGTCGGAACTCCTTCAGACGACAACTATTTCGGTTTTTCAGGAGATGACTGGCTGTCCGCGACCTTCGGGAATGACGTTCTCGACGGGGGCGCCGATTTCGATGTCGTTTTCTACGACAACGGGCCGCTGACATCCGGTGTCTTCATTAACAACACCACAGTGTCCATAAATGGCGTCGCAGCCCATACGGTGGACAAGGGTATTGCGGGTATCGACACGCTTGTCAGTATTGAGAATTTCCACGGGTCCAATTTTGACGACACGATTTATGTCGGCGGGACCGGGCTGTTTTACACCTACACGCTGGACCGTGCCGGCAACGACTACGTTGAAGCCAACCAGGATCCGAACGCGGTTGGTGGTCACACCTTCGTTGCAGGAAGCGGAGACGACACCTACATCGGAACGGTCCAAGATGACAGAGTGGATTATTCTGACGAGGGATTGGATGGCGCCGGTCTGATTTTCCAGGGCGTGAACGTCGATCTTGCGGCTGGAACCGCGGTGGACGGCTGGGGCAACAATGACACCCTCATCGGGATTGAAGATGTAACCGGAACCAATTTCGCAGACGTAATTGTAGGTGACGGCGGCAGAAACAACTTTCGAGGTCTCGCAGGCAACGACGTTATCGACGGTGGCGGAGGCGACCGGGATCGCGTCGACTACAGGCAGGACCCCGGCGGTGTTACAGTGAATTTGGCCACTGGGATTGCCACAGATGGCTGGGGCGACACCGACACTCTGAGCAACATCGAGCGCATTCGCGGTTCAAATTTTGATGACATTCTGACCGGTGACGGCAACAGGAACCAGTTCAAGTCACTGGACGGCGCAGACATCATTGACGGTGGTGGCGGGAGCGACACGGTCGACTATGCTGATGAAGTCTCCAATGGCGGTTTCCAGGGCGTCAACGTCGACTTGGCAGCCGGAACGGCCACGGACGCCTTCGGGAAGACGGATACATTGATAAGCATCGAAGAGGTCGTCGGAACGGAACTTGACGACGTTCTCTTGGGTGACAATGGCGACAACTACCTGGAAGGTAGAGAAGGCGACGATGAACTTCGCGGCTTTGGCGGATTCGACGAACTTCGCGGTGGCCAAGGCAATGACATCCTGGACGGCGGCTCAAACCCGTTCGATTTTTCAGGCGGTGACCGCGCTTCCTACCGACAAGAGCACGAAAACGGCGGAACATCAGGTATCATTGCCGATCTGAACACCGGAACTGTAATCGATACATTCGGCGATACCGACACGCTCATCGACATTGAAGAAATTCAGGGATCGATCTTTGACGACGTGATTACCGGTAGCGCCGGCAGTGAACAGCTTCGCGGCGAAGACGGCGACGACACACTGACCGGGAATGACGGAAACGACGACCTCTCCGGTGGCGCCGGGAATGACATGCTCGACGGCGGTGATGGCGGCGACTTTTTGCAGCCCGGTGCGGGAACCGACACCGTCATTGGCGGCGCAAACGGTCCGCTCGGCGAGGATGACGAGCTCTCCTACATTTTCGACAGCATCGATGTTGGAACATCGAACGGCATCGCGGTTACATTTACGAATGAGACCGACGGAACCGTCATCGACTATGCAGGCGACACGGATACCTTCACAGGAATTGAGCGCGTCCGCGGGACCAACAATGCGGATACGTTCGTCGGGTCGATCGGCGATCAGACCTTCCAGGGATTTGGCGGTGCCGACCAGTTCGATGGCGGCGCGGGAGATGGAGACCGCATCGACTACAGCCGGGACCGGGCGGATCTGGGGTCGCCTGAACAGGGGATTGTCGTGGACATGGTGGCCGGCACGGCGACCGACACATACGGCGATCTGGACACGTTCACCGGCATCGAAGAAATCCGCGGGTCGCAATTTGACGATACCATTACTGGAAACAACGAACGCAACAACATCCAGGGCGCGGATGGTGCCGATACGCTCGACAGCTTCGGTGGTGCCAACAACTTCATCGATGGCAACAGCGGCAACGACGAAATTCATGCGCGCGGCGACGATGATTCCGTCGAAGGCGGCGAAGGAAACGACACCATCACCTTTTACGGAAATGGCGGTTATGTAAATCCCGGCCTGGGATCGGACACGATTACCGGCGGCACGAGCGGGTTCTTCATGATCAGCTACCAGGGGATTGGTGAAAGGGTCATTGTCGACACGGCTCTGGGCTCGACACAGCTGACCGGCGGCGATACCGACAGCTTTACGAATATCCGGAATGCGCAGGGCGGCGATGCCAATGACGACCTTCTTGGCGACGATCTCGATGAATACCAGGAATTCCAAACCTCGCTTGGCGATGATTTCATAGATGGCCGCGGCGGAGATGAAGACTGGCTCATCTACGACTGGAACTACACGCTCGACAATCCGAACGCTGCCGACGTTCAGGTCACCATCGACTTCCTGAACGGCACGGCTTCCGGTGTCCTGGCCGGCAATGACACGTTCCAGAACATGGAAGGTGCGCGCGGCACGTTCGGGGACGACGTCTTTATCGGCAGCGATCAGGCATTCGAAACGTTCCAGGGTCTTGCCGGTAACGACACATTTACCGGCAATGGCGGTCTGGACCGGCTGAGCTACACCTTCGACGACAATCGGGGCGGCCTCAACGGAGTGATCGTCAACCTTGCAACCGGAACGGCGACCGACGGTTTTGGCGATACGGACACCTTCACCGGGATCGAGCAGGTAACCGGGTCGGATTTCGACGACATCCTGACCGGAGACGGAAATGAAAACGTCCTCATCGGACGTATGGGCATGGACACGATTTCCGGCGGAGACGGCGATGATGGCATTTATGCCGGTGGCGATCTGGACACTGTGACGGGTGGTGCTGGTTCCGACATTTTCGGCGGCCGTATCTGGGAACTCGACGGCGACACCATCACGGACCTGGCTTTCGAAGATCAGATCCGCGTCTTCGACGACGATTTCAACGATATCGGCGCCAACCTGACGATTGTCGGGAGTGAACTGCGTATCGACGTCGATGGCGATGGCAGCGCCGACGCTGTCATGCAATTGACCAACGGGTACACAGGTCCGGTGCAATCATTCGGCGGTCCCGTCGGAGGTCCGGTTTCCTCTGTCCTGAGTGTCGAAAACGCGGGCCTGTTCGGCAACGTGGTTGAAGAAGGCAACACGTCAATCGAAATTGAGGTGACACGGAGCGGCGATTTGTTCACGACCGCGACCGTGGACGTGACGGTCAGTGGAACGGGGCTAAACCCGGCAGATGCGGCCGACATTTCGACCCCCTTCGCCACGATAGAAACAGTGACCTTCCTTCCCGGTGAAACCGTGAAAACCATTCGTGTCGATGTTTCAGAAGACAGTGACATCGAACCAAATGAAGACCTTGCGGTTACGCTATCAAACGCTGCATCCGACGGACCGGTGCCTGCAGAAATCAATGGTGGCGAAACCTACATCCGGATCCTGAACGATGATCTGCCCGAAACCGTCAGCATCACGGGTGACCGGGCCCCGGAAGACTCAGGCTCACTGACCTTCACGGTCGAAAGAACGGGCGACACCTCGTCCGCAATCGATGTGCCCTACACGATCCGATCAGCCGGTGGCATCCAGGGAGCAGAAAGCGACGACCTTGTCGGCGGACTGGACCAAGCCGGTGTCGTCACAATCCCGGCGGGTCAGACAACGGCAACATTCACGATCGGAATTGTCGCTGACAGCGTCGAAGAACTGCACGACGATGTGATTGCCTCGATTTCCACGGACGCAAGTTGGCCCGCCAACCTCGCAATCGGCACACGCGAGGCAATCGGATCGATCAGAAACGACGATGGCCTGCCGCCGGCGCCGCCGCTCGGCGCCAGTGCGTCCAACTGGGGCGACCCGCATATCGTCACGCTGGACGGCCTTGGCTACGACTTCCAGGCGGTCGGCGAGTTCACCCTGATCGAGGCCGTCTCCGGAGATCCGTTGAACGTGCAGGTCCGCTACAAGCCGGTTCCTGGATCGGACATCGCCAGCCAGACGTCTGCGGTTGCAACCACGCTCGGCAGTGCCCGCGTCGTGATCGATCTGGACGCTGCAAGCCTGGTTACCGTCAATGGAACGGCATTTGACCTTGCAACGGCTGCCGGCGGTGCAAGTGTCGGCGACGGCCAGATCTTCTTTGACGGTGAAACAATCACGCTGGTTTATCAAAACGGAGAGCAATTGCAGGTCACCGAAACGGGTGATTTCCTGAATTCGAACGTCTTTGTTGCCTCCGGAAGGGACGTTCGCGGCCTGTTGGGAGATGGTGATGGCGATCCGTCAAATGATCTCGCTCTCAAGGACGGAACGGTTTTGCCGCAGCCCGTTGATTTCGACGTGCTCTACGGCGCTTACGCCGCGGACTGGCGCATTACCGACGGAACATCGCTTTTCAACTATCCTGCCGGCCAGGGAACGGATGACTTCACGGACCTTTCGTTCCCGAGCGGCGTGCTTTCAATAGATGATATTCCCGACGAAGTGTTGCAGCCGCTGCTTGATGCGACGGCTGACATTACCGATCCGGTGGCCCGCGAAGCTGCCATTCTCGACGGCCTTTTGACCGGAGACATCGACACGGTGCTCGACTCTGTCGAGGGCGTGAACGAGTCCGATGAAGCCACCGAGCCGGAAAATGCACCGGTCCTGGAATCGGCGGTCGGCGTGATTGGGTCCAGCAGCGAACTTGTTGAAGGCAACTCCGGTGTTCAAAGCCTGGTTTACACGATCTATCGAACCGGCGACGTAAGCGAAGCGCTTTCGATGGACTACAGTTTTTCAGGTACGGCCGACGGCGCGGATTTCTCTGGCATTGGTGGAGGAACCCTGAATTTCGGTATCGGTGAGACAGCCAAGCTGGTTGAAGTCGGATTGCTTGGAGACACGGAATTCGAAGGCAATGAGGATCTTGTTTTCGAGATGTCAGTCTCTTCGGGAGACTCCTCGATCATCAACTCCACCTTCAAAACGACGGTCCTGGATGACGACGCTGCTCCAAACGCAAGTCCCGTGGCCGCGGACGACGACTACGAGGTGGACGAGGACGAGACGCTGAGCGTTCCCGTCGATGGCGTCCTCGACAATGACAGTGACGCGGACGACGACAACTTGACCGTCACCGTTACCGCGGACGTGTCAAACGGTACCCTGGATCTGAATGAGGACGGCTCGTTCGACTACACCCCCGATGCCGACTTCAACGGAACCGACAGCTTCATGTATGAAGTTTCGGACGGCAACGGCGGGACGGACTCCGCGACAGTCACGATCACCGTAAACCCGGTCAACGACGATCCGGTTGCCGGCGACGACACAGGCTTTGGAACGGATTTCGAAACCCCCATTTTGATCAATGTCGCGGATCTTCTCGGCAATGACGACGACGGT
>JBCBUA010000299.1:5571-6215 GCA_039818365.1 Pseudomonadota bacterium | reverse complement strand
ACTCGCCTTCTAAGCGAATGGTCGCAGGTTCGAATCCTGCCGGGGTCGCCAAATTCCAATTAATTTCAATAAAATCAATGCTTTGTGGGTAATTGCCCCGCGCTCATTATAAAGGGCGCGGAGAAAACCATTCTATTTTCGGTCCGGAAAATGGTCTCTGCGCGTCCCCGTTTTCCCTCTCCTGTTAGGAGAGGGCAGGGTGAGGGACATGCACCCGAGGAACACCGATGGCTCTCATCCCTCACCCGGCCTGTCAGGCCGACCTCTCCCACGGGGAGAGGTGACTGCGTTTGCGGATGGTTCAGGGCACGCGGCAAATCCCACGATGCAGGGGAAAGAACGGTGTCCTGTCCCTCCCGTTGCTGCCCCGGCCCTAAGCCGGAGCCTCCTTCCTGGCGCTTTTCAGGTCCCGGATCAGGTCCGGGACAGCGCGGATGTCTCAGTCTCAGCCCGAGGATCAGGGGAAGCAGTGAGGTGGGCTCTGCGTTTCCCCGGTTTCCCTCTCCCGCCGGGAGAGGGTCAGGGAGAGGGGGCAAACGCCTGAACAGAACACACAGGTCTGACCCCTCACCCGGCCTTTCAGGCCGACCTCTCCCAAGGGAGAGGTGACTGGCCGGTAGCTGGTGGAGTGGATGACGCAAATT
>JBCBUA010000299.1:0-5471 GCA_039818365.1 Pseudomonadota bacterium | reverse complement strand
CCTCCATGCAGAGGAAAGAATGAGGCAATCCCAGGCGACTTTCATTCGCCGCCCCGGCCTTGAGCCGGGGCCTCCTTGCCAGGCGCTTCTCAGGTCCTGGATCAGGTCCGGGACAGCGCGGATGTCTCAGTCTCAGCCCGAGGATCAGGGGAAGCAGTGAGGTGGGCTCTGCGCTTTCCCTTTTCCCTCTCCCGCCGGGAGAGGGTCAGGGAGAGGGGGCAAACGCCTGAAGAGAACACACAGATCTGACCCCTCACCCGGCCAATCAGGCCGACCTCTCCCAAGGGAGAGGTGACTGGCCGGTAGCTGGTGGAGTGGATGACGCAAATTCCTCCATGCAGAGGAAAGAATGAGGCAATCCCAGGCGACTTTCATTCGCCGCCCCGGCCTTGAGCCGGGGCCTCCTTCAAGGGATCTCTCTGGTCCCGGATCAGGTCCGGGACGGCGCGGATGCAGCAAGACGCAACGAGACCAGCCAGCGGCTTGAACACCTTGCGTGTCCAGATGGCTCCGGCAAGACCGTGCGATGCGATTTCTCCAGAAAGTCCCGCATAAGCGATACGGCAAGCTTCGCCTTCGCCGGGCTGGCACGAAAACGTGCAAAACCCGTTAATTACGTTCGGTAACACAGTGCAAAAACTGCATAGCGATTATGTAACTATATGATTTTTATTAGAAACCTATGTTTACCAATTCCTTAATGCGTGCGCCGGATGCATAACGCTTCTCTTTGCCGACTTGTACGGTTTCTCGTGAAAACTGACAGGGATCTTTCCTAGTTAGGATTGCCTGTTTGCTCATGGAAAGACGGTTTTCCTTCGCGCGGTTTTGAAGCCTGTGCATAGGAAAGCCGCCTGAAATTTCCCACTTGCCGCAGATCGGCGCACTCACATGCGACGGACGGCAGAAGGCCTGGAGACAAGTAAATGACTGATCTTATCACGCGCATCAGAACCGAAACCGGCATCTATAGTGACGAGTTTGTTCTGAATGAAACGCCAACACGGATTGTCGGCATCGCGGACAGCAGAACACCTGTAACGGTTGTCATCCAGGACGAGGACGGCGTCGAAATCGAGGCCTTTGACCTCACTGCGAACAGGCGCGGCGTTTTCCGCTTCCGCCCCGACGAGTTGGAGGACGGGGTCTACACGATCGAGACGACGGCCATCTACAACGGGGAAGAGATCGTTTCGCAGACGACGATCGAGATCAGTGTCCCGGTGGAAGACGAGCAGCCCACCGACAGCGACCCGGCCGCGCCCGTGACTGATCCGGAGACGCCAGTTGATGACGGCCAGGCGGACGCCACACCGGGGCCAACACGGGCTGGGGCCACAACAGCCCCTGACAGCGTCGGTTCGACATCGAACAATTCTTCGGCGCCCTCGGGACTGACCGTCGGCGAAGATGCCGATCAGGCGGATGATGACGGCGCGACCCAGACCGCCGACGATGAGGAGCCGGTTATCGAAGAAGGCCAGACCTTCGCCTATGACGAAAACAGCGCCGAAGGAGATGTGCTGGCGACGGTTGCCGCGAGCGACGATGTCGGCATCGTCGGCTACGCCATCGTCGGTGGCAATGAAGAGGGCTGGTTCACGATCGACGCGACGGGCGCGATCACGCTGACCGAGGCTGGGCGGGCAGCGGCAGCCAACGATTATGAAAGCGGCAATAACAGCTTCACTCTGACCATCCGGGTGATTGACGCCTCCGGGAACGAGACCACCGAAGAGATCACGCTGGACCTTGAGAACACCAACGATACCGTTGAGGAAATACTTGCTGAAATCTTCGAAGATTCCAGCTCGGACGGCCCGGGCAATGAAGGCAACAACAATGAGGTGCTCGTGACCGCTGATCAGTTGTCACTCGTCGCCAACAACGTATTCAAGTTCACTGACAGCGAAGGCAATTCGGTCCTGGAACAACGTTATCAGCAGGCCATCAGGGATGCTTCTGATTTGTCTGATCCTCCAACGGTAGAAGAGATTCAGGCGATCGTCGATGCGGTGAACGCAGACTTTTGGGGTTTGTTTTTTTTCACAAACTATCTGGGCGATATCACTCCCGGCGCGTATCTCGCTGATTGGGATGTGAGCAGTGTCACCAATATGGTAAACGCATTTCGGGAGACAGACTACAACCCTGACATACGTGGCTGGGATGTCGGCAACGTGACAAACATGGAGGACATGTTTTCCCTAAACGAGAATGTAAATCCGGACATTGGTGGCTGGGATGTGAGCAATGTCTCGAACATGAAGTTCATGTTCTACCGATCCGAGGATTTCAATCAGGACATCAGCGGTTGGGACATCTCGTCACTGACCAACGCGCACTTCATGTTGTACGAGACAAATCTTAGCGTCGAAAACTTGGACAAGCTTCTCGCGGGATGGGCGACGCTTGATACGGCATCCGGTGAAACGAACATAAACAACGGTGTCGACTTCGGGGCTGGCTTGACCCAGTACACCGATGCAACCGCGATGAACCACTTCGAGCAAGCCTACGGCTGGCTTATCTCGCACACAAGTCAGGCGACCCACACCGAGGATGGCACACGGATCGAAGTCGGCACCAACGATGCCGGGACGCACGACTACTCCGGTGAAACCGAGGCCCTGGTCATTCACGCTCTCAACGGAGACGACACGCTTATCGGCACCGCCTTTGACGACACGCTCATTGGCGGCGCGGGCGATGATGTCATGACCGGCGGCGACGGGGCCGATACGTTCATCTTCCGCGATTATGGCGGGGATCAGGGCGATTTTGGTCATGACACGATCACCGATTTCGAGGCGGGCGCGGGTGCGGGCGACGTGATCCGGCTCGAACTCACCGGGCTGACGAATTTCGCCGACCTTCTGAGCAAGGCGACGGATACGCCAGACGGCGTCCTGATCCAGATCGACGACGGCAACTCCATCCTTCTGGAAGATTTGACAATCGCCGACCTGCACGAGGACGATTTCGAGTTTCATGCAACCGACTCCAAGACTTTCAAACTGGGCAGCTTTGGCGACGACACGCTGAGCGGTGACGATCTCAACAACCGGATCGATGGCCGCAGCGGCGACGACACGCTTTCAGGCGGTACCGGTAAGGACACATTTGTCTTTAAGGAGGGGTACGGCAACGATACGGTCAGCGACTTCGCGCCTGAAGATTTTGTGGAGATCGGTCCCGGGCTTGCAGCTGACTTCGATGCACTGCTTGCCATGATGAGATCGGAAAACGGTGGTGCGAACACCGTGATCGATTTCGGCAATGGCGACACCTTGCGCCTCGAAGGTGTCTCAATCGACGACCTCAGCGAGGATCAGTTCATCTTTAGCGAGGAGGACACGCATCAGACCATCGCCTACGACGAAAACGTTGAGGATAGCGATGTGCTGGGCACGGTTTCTGCGAACAACGGTGCCGGTGTTGTCAGCTACACGATAACAAGGGGCAACGATGAGGGCTGGTTCACGGTCGATGAGACAGGTGCGATTACCCTGACCGAAGCAGGAAGGACAGCCGCGGCCAACGACTACGAAAGCGGCGAAAACAGCTTCAGCTTCACTGTCCGGATGATCGACGCGGACGGGAATGAGTTCTTCGAACACATCACGCTGAACGTTCAGAACACCAACGATACAACAGAGGAAATACTCGCCGAGATTTACGAAGATTCCAGCTCTGACGGCCCGGGTAACGAAGGCAGCCGGAATGGAGTGAAGGTGACCGCCGATCAGTTGGCATCGCTTGCCGACAATATGTTCCTGTTTTCGGATGGAGATGGCAACTCGCTCTTGGAGGCCAGCTATCTGACGGCGATCCGCAATGCGACCGGTCTGTCCAACCCTCCGACGGTAGAGGAAATCCAAGCGATTATTGATGAAGTAAACCGGAATCTGAACAATATGTTTGCCGGTCAAGAAACGTTCAACGAAGACTATGTTGTCGAATGGGATACTGGTGACGTAACAAACTTGCGGCTTATGTTCGCCTTGGCGAAGCAATTCAATCAGGATATCAGCAATTGGGACGTCGGCAGTGTAACGGATATGGCCGGATTGTTCTACTTCGCCCAAAGCTTCAATCAGGACATTAGCGGCTGGGACATCTCCTCCCTTCAGGACGCAAGCGCTATCTTAAAGGGCGCCCACGACTTCAGCTCGGAAAATCTCGACAAACTGCTCGCCGGCTGGGCGACGCTTGATGAGGTTTCCGGTGAAACGAATATCAACACGGGTGTCAGATTTGGTGGAAACGGAGGGCAATACACAGACGCGACGTCCATGAACCACTTGCAGGAGGTTTACAATTGGACCTTTACGGAGATGGACCAGGCGACCCACACCGCGGACGGGACACGGATCGAAGTCGGCACCAACGAAGCCGAAACGCATGATTTTTCCAGTGGAACCGAGGCCCGTGTGATCCACGCGCTCAACGGGGACGACACGCTCATTGGCACCGCCTTTGACGATGAGCTCATCGGCGGTGCAGGCGACGATGTCATGACCGGCGGCGGCGGGGCCGACAGGTTCATCTTCCGCGACTATGGCGGCGACCAGGGCGATTTCGGTCATGACACGATCACCGATTTCGAGGCAGGCGCGGGCGCGGGCGACGTGATCCGGCTCGAACTCACCGGCCTGACGAATTTCGCCGACCTTCTGAGCAAGGCGACGGATACGGAAAACGGCGTCCTGATCCAGATCGACGACGGCAACTCCATCCTGCTGGAAGATTTGACAATCGCCGACCTGCACGAGGACGATTTCGAGTTCAAGGCAACCGATTCTGAGACCTTCCGACTGGGCAGCTATTTCGACGACACGCTGACTGGTGACGATCACAACAACCGGATCGATGGCCGCAGCGGCGACGACATGCTCATCGGCGGTGCCGGTGAGGACACGTTCGTCTTCAAGGACGGTTATGGCAACGACACGATCAACGATTTCAATGCAACAGAAGACCTGATTGAAATCGGTGCCGGGATCGCGACCGATTTCGATGCGCTGCTCGCCTTGATGAGCGAAGAAAACGGCGGCTCGAACACCGTGATCGACTTCGGCAATGGCGACACGCTGACCCTTGAGGGCGTGTCCATATCCGACCTCAGCGCCGACCAGTTCAGCTTCCTGGCGTGAGGGTGACGGACTTTCGTCACCGCCCAAGCCCTCACCCGGCCTGTCAGGCCAACCTCTCCCACAGGGAGAGGTGACCGGTTCTGCGGCGGGTGCCGGGCGTGAGGCAAATCTTTTGTCACTGGGGAAGCACGCTGCGATCCTCAGCCCCGCCCCGGGCCTGAGCCGGGGCCTCCTGGATCGTGCTTCTCAGGTCCCGGATCAAGTCCGGGACGGCGCGGGGTGGTTGTTGAGCACAAGGCGACAAACACGCACCCTCACCCACGTCCTTGCTGCTCTCCGCATTTCTCCGGTCGTCCCATGGTCGAGCCATGGGAC
>JBCBUA010000298.1:0-6219 GCA_039818365.1 Pseudomonadota bacterium | reverse complement strand
GCACAGTTCGTTTCCGTTATTCTTGCAGACACCGAAGATACCTGGAGCACCATCTTCTCCGATCTCGGCGGTGACTATCCCGAACCCACGCTGGTTCTCTTTTCCGGCTCGGTTTCGTCCGCATGCGGCTATGCCAGTGCCGCGACCGGACCGTTTTATTGCGGAGCGGACGACAAGCTTTACATCGATCTTTCCTTCTACCGGCAGCTTGCCGGTCAGCTGAATGCGCCCGGTGATTTCGCGCAGGCCTATGTCCTGGCGCACGAGGTTGGCCATCACATCCAGAATGTCCTCGGCATTTTGCCGGAGTTTCACAAGATCCGCCGGACGCTGAGCAAGGCCGAAGCCAATGCGTTGTCGGTGCGTGTCGAGTTGCAGGCGGACTGCTTCGCCGGGATCTGGGCGCATTATGCTGCGCGGCAGCAGGGCTTTGTCGAAGCCGGGGACATCGACGAGGCGCTCAATGCGGCCAGCCGCATCGGCGACGACACCCTGCAGCTCCAGGCGCAGGGCTATGTCGTGCCGGAAAGCTTCAATCACGGCACGTCAGAACAACGGGCCAGATGGTTCAAAAAGGGATTTGAGGCGGGTGCCATCGAGGCCTGTGACACGTTCAAGGCCGTGCAGCTCTAAGGCCTACCCCGGCGTGGGACGCATGGCAGGCCTGAAACAGGCGCCCACTGGTAATTTGCCGCGTTTTCCGCCATATAAGGCGCCAGATCGCGAAAGGTCGATCGTTTTTCAACATCCTGAATGAAGTGCACCCGGTATGGCGTCCGAGACCAGACCCTTTTTGAAGATGAACGGACTAGGCAACGATTTTGTCGTCTGGGATGCGCGCGCGCAGCCGTTGCAGTTGCCCGGCGACGTCATCGCGAAGCTGGGCGACCGTGAGAACGGGATCGGTTTCGACCAGATGATCACCGTTGAGCGGTCTTCGCTGGGTGTCGATGCCTTCATGCGTATCCACAACCAGGATGGCGGCGAAGTCTCGGCTTGCGGCAACGCAACCCGGTGCATCGGACGCCTGCTGATGGAAGAAGTCGGCAAGGATCTTGTGACCATCGAAACGAGTGCCGGGCTTCTGCACGCCTTCGACAGCCCCGGACCGCGCAATGTGACGGTCGACATGGGCGCGCCGCGGCTTGGCTGGGAAGAGATCCCGCTGGCCGAGGAATTTGCCGATACGCGCGCCATCGAGTTGCAGATCGGTCCCATCGACGACCCCGTCCTGCACACGCCCGCTGCCGTCAACATGGGCAACCCCCACGCGATTTTCTGGGTCGACGATGTCGAAGGATACGAGCTGGAGCGGTTCGGACCTCTGCTCGAGCATCATCCGATTTTTCCCGAAGGGGCCAATATCTCCCTCGCGCATGTCTTTGACGAGGACCAGATCCGGCTGAAAGTCTGGGAGCGCGGTGTCGGCCTGACGCTGGCTTGCGGGACCGCTGCCTGTGCGGTCGGTGTCGCGGCGGCGCGCGACAGCAAGACCGGCCGAAAGACGACGGTCCATTTGCCGGGCGGCCCCATTGGTATCGAATGGCGCGAGAGCGACAATCACGTCTTGATGACCGGATTGACGGAAGTCGAGTTCGAGGGCGAGGTCGATCTTGAAACGCTCCAGTGGCGCAAGACCGGTTCCGGGGATTCCGTTAAGGCCGGAGAGGCGTCATGAGCATTGACGTGGTGACATTCGGCTGCCGGCTCAATTCCTACGAGTCGGAGGTGATGAAGCGCGAGGCGGAAGCAGCCGGGCTCAAGGATGCGATCCTGATCAATACCTGCGCCGTGACCAATGAGGCCGTGCGCCAGGCGCGCCAGGCCGTCCGCAAGGCCAAGCGCGACAATCCCGGCGCACGGGTGATCGTGACCGGCTGCGCCGCTCAAACGGAAACGGACACCTTTTCCTCAATGGAGGAGGTCGATCTGGTGCTCGGGAACACCGAGAAGCTTGAGCGCAAGTCCTATCAGGACGTGGCCGCCTTCGGCATTTCGGAAAGTGAAAAGGTGCGCGTCAACGACATCATGAGTGTCGGGGAAACCGCCGGACACCTGATCGACGGGCTGACCGGGCGCGCCCGCGCCTTCGTCCAGGTCCAGAACGGCTGTGACCACCGCTGTACCTTCTGCATCATCCCCTATGGCCGCGGAAATTCCCGCTCGGTGCCGATGGGCGTGGTGATCGATCAAATCAAACGGCTCGTGGGCAACGGCTACAATGAAATCGTCCTGACCGGCGTTGACATCACTTCCTACGGTGCGGATCTGCCCGGTACGCCGAAACTCGGAACGTTGACCGCCAAGATCCTGAAGATGGTGCCCGAGCTCAAGCGCCTGCGCCTGTCTTCAATTGATTCCATCGAGGCCGATGAAGACCTCATGAAGGTGATCGCCGAGGACGTACGGCTGATGCCGCATTTTCACCTGTCGCTGCAGGCCGGCGACGATCTCATTCTCAAACGGATGAAACGCCGGCATCTGCGGGCCGACACGATCCGTTTCTGCGACGAGGTCAGGCGCATGCGGCCCGACGTGGTGTTCGGTGCCGACATCATCGCCGGGTTCCCGACCGAAACGGAAGAGATGTTTCAGAATTCACTCCGGATCGTCGACGAGTGCGGCTTGACCCATCTTCACGTGTTTCCGTTTTCGCCGAGGCCGGGCACACCGGCAGCGCGGATGCCACAGCTGGATCGCAGTATTGTCAAGGAACGCGGTGCGCGCCTGCGCGCCAAGGGCGAAGACGTGCTGTCGCGCCATCTGGCGGGTGAAGTCGGCAAGATGCGCCCGGTCCTCATCGAAAAGGAAGGCCTTGGCCGGACGGAGCAATTCACGCAGGTGGAACTCGCCGGCGGGCGGGCCGGTGATATTGTCCAAACCCGAATAATCGGTCATACCGGACGGCATCTGCTGGGCGAGGCCGTGTCGAAGGCCGCGTGATCCGCGGACTGCGTTTGGTTTCACGTCACGTCGACTGCCGTTCCGGCAGCCAGCCAACGCGGCGGATGAACATTAGGGCGTTTAAATGAGCGAAAAAAAGCGCGGATTTCTGGGTCGGCTCTTCGGCGGGAAGGACAAACCGGACGGGGAGCCGGATGTTGCCGCCGAGACCCCGCCGGCTCTGCAGGAGGGCGAGGCAAAGCGGGCTGAAGACACCGCCGATGTGACCTCATCCGTTGAAATGGATGTCGAGCCGGTTGCTGCCATGACCTCGCCCGTCGAGCCGTTCGGTATCGGGTCCGAGCCGCAGCTGGTCCCGGACATGCCGCCACCGCTGGCGTCCGCCGGACCGGAAGAGCTTCTTTCGACCGATCTTGCAAACGAACCTGAAGACCCATTTCAGGCAGAGACCCTGCCAGAACCGGAGCCGGAACCGGTGCCTGCGCCAGACTCTGCCCAGGACGAACCGAAGCAGTCCTGGTTTCAGCGGCTGAAGAAAGGGCTCTCCAGATCCTCCGCGTCGCTGACCGAAGGCATTACGTCGATCTTCACCAAGCGCAAGCTGGACGCCTCCATGCTGGAGGAGCTGGAGGATATCCTGATCCAGGCGGATCTTGGCGTCGACACGGCGATGGCGATCACGGAGCGCTTGTCGGACGGCCGCTACAACAAGGAAATTTCACCGGAAGAGGTTCGGGAGATCCTCGCGGAAGAAGTCGAGAAAGTCCTTGAGCCGGTTGCGCTGCCGCTCGATCTCGATTCCGGCAAGAAGCCGCATGTCGTTCTGATGGTCGGTGTCAATGGGACGGGCAAGACAACGACCATCGGCAAGCTCTCCCGCAAGCTGCGCTCCGAAGGCAAGAAGGTCATGCTCGCCGCCGGGGATACGTTCCGCGCAGCGGCTGTGGAACAGCTCAAGATCTGGGGCGAGCGGACGGGCGCAGTGGTAATCGCCCGGGATACGGGCGCGGATGCCGCCGGGCTTGCCTTCGACGCCATGAAGGAAGCGCAGGAAAAGCAGGTCGATGTTCTTCTGATCGACACGGCAGGCAGGCTTCAGAACAAGGCCGAGCTGATGGATGAGCTTGAGAAGGTCATCCGGGTCATCAAGAAACACGACCCCGAAGCCCCGCACACCGTTCTTCTGACGCTCGACGCGACGACAGGCCAGAACGCCCTCAACCAGGTCGAGATTTTCGGCAAGGTCTCCGGCGTGACCGGGCTGGTCATGACCAAGCTCGACGGGACCGCGCGCGGCGGTATTCTCGTGGCGATTGCGGCCAAGCACGGACTGCCGGTGCATTTTATCGGCGTTGGCGAGGGCGTCGAGGATCTGGAGCCGTTTTCGGCCAAGGACTTTGCCAGCGCCATTGCCGGGTTGGCCTGACGGTTCAGCCGGGCTCAGCCTTTCTTTTTTCGTTCCCTGAAGGCGGCGGTCTTGGCGCGATTGCCGCAGAGCTTCATGTCGCACCAGCGGCGTTTCTTGTTTTTCGTCACGTCCGTGAACCAGAATGTGCACTCGGGCCCGGCGCAATTCCGCGTCAGCCGGCACTCCGTGTCCGTCAGCAGCCTGGAAAGCTGCTGGGCGAGTGGCGCGAGCAGGTCTTCTGCCGTTTCGATTTCATAGCCACCCGAAAGCTGCAGGCCTTCCCTTCCCGTGTCGCCCGGCAGCAGCCGGAAGCGATAGGTCCCTGACGCCATCATGGTATTGACGATGTCCCGCTCCTCAGCGGTGAGCTGCCATCCGGGGCCGCCGTCCTGCCTGATAACAAGCCCACGGAACCACTCGCGAAGCTCCCGGGCCCGCCGAGCCGCTTCATCCAACTCCATTACAGGCAGGTCGGCGATCGCCTTGGAGGCCTGAGCCTCACTCAGGACGCCGGCCGCCAGCATCCAGGCGATCAATGAGCGGCCGTCGCCAATCCATTCGATTTCTGTTCCGTAAGGCGCCCCAACCGTGTTCAGGAAGTCCAGTGCCGGATGATCGGCAATCAGGATCGGCGGCGGGTTGGCAGGATCAGTCAATCGATTTCCTTCACGCGTTCACGGGGTTTTGAAACCATCAAAAAGCTATTTTGTAGGTTGCTCAACTTGTATGTAACCGTCAAATATGTATTTAGAAGGTTGCAAGATGATTTTCTTCAAATTCAGGAGTTTTCGCAATGACCAGGATCCTGCACATCAACGCGTCGCCACGCGGCCCGAAATCGCAATCGGCGCAACTGGCAAACGCCTATCTCGACACGCGCAGGCAACGGGACCCCGCGCTCGAGGTCGACACGCTGTCGCTTTGGGAGGAAGATCTACCGGAGTTCGACGGCGACAAGAATGCGGCCAAACTGTCCTTCTTCGGCGTCGGCGAAATGGATGCTGCCGGAAAAAGTGCGTGGGACCAGGTTGTCGACGTCACGCAAAGGTTCATTGCCGCCGACGAATACGCCTTCAACATCCCCATGTGGAACGGTGGGATTCCCTACAAGCTGAAACACTATATCGACGTGATCACGCAGCCGGGGCTTCTGTTCGGCTTTGAGCCGGAACGCGGATATTTCGGTCTTCTGGAGAACAAGACCGCGCATGTGTTCTACAGTTCGGGCGTTTTCGCCCCCGGTGCCGACAAGAAATACGGTGAGGACTATCACTCCGCCTATATGAACTGGTGGTTCGGGCTTGTCGGGATCGAAAAGGTCGTCACGACGCGGCATCAGCCCAGCATCCTGACAGCGACACCGGCAGATGACCTGGGCAGGGCAATCGAACGGGCGAAGGCAGCTGCCTGACGCGGCACCTGATCCGAATGACGGCGGTGGCCGCAAGGGCCACTGCCGCGGCCGTTACTGGCCCGGCTCCCAGCCGTCCGGTGCCATTTCGAACCCTTCGAACTGGAACCCGGGGGCAACGGTGCAGCCGACAAGCGTCCAGGCTCCCAGCGATCTTGCCTGTTGCCAGCCGTTACGCGGCACGATGCCCTGCGGGCGTTCACCCGCGCCAAGGTTGTTGCCCAGCCTGAGATCCCGCCTTTCCTTGCCGTCGGTGCTGATGGACAGCTCCAGAGGTGCACCCGCATACCAGTGCCAGGTTTCGACGGCGTCGACCTTGTGCCAGCGCGATACAACGCCGTCGGGCAGGAGAAAATAGATGAGTGTCGAGCAAGCCCGGCCGTTTTCGTCCGTGACCTCGTCACGGAACGTTTCGACATAGTAGCCGCCCTCGGGATGCGGCTGCATGTTGAGGAGGCTGACGACGGCGTCCGCCGTCATGGTGGCAAAGTCCTGC
>JBCBUA010000297.1:0-6219 GCA_039818365.1 Pseudomonadota bacterium | reverse complement strand
CGATTGCGCATGAACTCAATCAACCCCTGACGGCGGTTTTGCTCTATCTCCAGTCAGTCTCCAGGAAAGCCAGAAATGACGGCTCGGTAGATCCACAGATTCTTTCCGTGATCGAAAAGGCCGAACGGGAGGCGGAACGGGCAGGTGAAATCATCCAGAGAATGCGCCAGCTCGTTGAGAAGAAGGCGCCGGAAAGACAGACGCTGGATGTCGCAGAACTCGTGACGGCATGCCTCGAAATGGCGGAACTGGGGAATGGCGAGACACAGACACTTCTGTCGTCGAGCATCGAACCGGGCTTGCCGCCGTTGCAGGCGGACCCTGTTCAGATCCGACAGATTCTGATCAATCTGCTGCGCAATGCGCGGGAAGCGGTGGCGGGTCAGGATGAAAAACGCGTGCAGCTGTCCGTAACGCGCAATGGAGACCTGCTTGAGTTCAGGGTCTCCGACAATGGACCGGGGGTTCCGAGCGAGCTTGTCGACGGCCTGTTTCGGGCCTTCACCGGCGCGAAACACAAAGGTGTCGGTCTCGGGTTGGCGATATCGCGTTCGATCGCGCAAAACCACGGCGGCGATCTGAAGCTGGAGACCGTATCCGACGAAAGTGGGGCTTCGTTTTTGTTGACCTTGCCGGTGCACCCGCGCGAAGAAGCAACGGAACAGGGCGTTTAACTGGCGAAAGACCAACGAACCAAGGACGGAAGCAAATGGAAGCTGGCGCAGAGGCCGTATACATCGTTGATGATGACCCCGCGGTACGCGATGCACTGTCGGTTCTTTTCAACATGGAAGGCTACGTGGTCGAGACCTTCTCGGACGGAGACACATTCGTGCAGTCCGCCAGCAAGTCCGTGCCCGCCTGTGTCATGCTTGATGTGCACATGCCCGGACGTTCCGGCATCGAGATCCTGAAGGCTCTGAACGCCGAGCATTATCCGGCTCCGATTTTCATCATCTCCGGCCAGGGCGACATACCCATGGCCGTGGAGGCCATCCGCAACGGCGCATTCGATTTCATCGAAAAGCCGTTCTCTGCCGAAACGGTGCTGGAGCGCGTCAAGGAAGCCGTGAACGCCATGAAGCAGCGTCAGGAGGTCGATACCTCCCAGACCTTCGAGGGGGCGGACCTCCTGACCCGCAGGGAGCTGGAGGTTTTGAAGGAAATTACCGACGGTGCGTCGAACAAGGAAGCAGGCAGAACACTGGGTATCAGCCCGCGCACCGTTGAGGTTCACCGGGCACGCATCATGGAAAAGCTGAGCGCGCGCAACGCGGCCGATCTGGTGCGCATCGTACTGGGACATCCGACCGGAGGCTAACGTGTGGTCTCATAAATGAGCCCATACGCAGAGAATCCTGTGCCGGGAAAACCGTCCGATCACGCAAGTTTTTAGCGATGAAAGTATTTTTGCGTACATTCTCGGGTCTATTTGTCGCGTATGTTCCTAGGTGATTTTGGCAATGCCGCCTGAATCTACGGAAAAACGTGCTTGGTTGTTCACATCATCGAGGATGATAAAGCTGTTGCCGACGCGCTGACTGTTGCGCTCGAACTTCTTGATCATTGCTCCAGAACCTATTTCGACGGTGAAACCTTTATGGCGCAGGCCGATGTGTCTGCCGGCCACTGGGTGATTGTGGACCTCGGCCTACCCGGCATAAGCGGCGCTGAAATTGTCAGAAAACTGAAAAGCCTGGCGGCGCCTCCAAGGATCATTGCCATATCCGGAAAGTCGCGTACGAAGATCGCGCGCCAGGTCAGCGAATTCGAAGGCCTCAAGGTTCTGCGCAAGCCGCTGTCCATCGACATGCTGACCGCGGCGATGGCTTGATACTTAATCCGCATACGCATTTTCCTCGATTGAAAACGATGCGCGCACCGGCTGCGGCGTATTGCCATATGTAGTTCCTCTTACGCAGTCGACCGAATTCCTTCAATAGATTCCTCGCTTTAGAGTTAAGCCTGCAAGTTGCAAAACGTCGGACGGGACGTTTTGGCGGCAGGGGAACTTCCTTGTTCCATCGGTTTGAGGGCTATCTCGCCCAATGCGAAACGACACCTGCCGGGGTTGGCAAAGGCCGCGCAGCAATGCGCGTAGGAGGGAAAAATGGCATATTACGAAGCAGGTGTTGCAGGTCACGGTGCTGGTACTCGCTCCGGTGTCGCGACTTCATTGAACCCCGCCCGGGCGGGGTTTGCCGACGTCGGCGGCAAGGCAAGCGAATATGACACCCATGCCGTCGTCTACTACGAGGGCGATCCTGCAAGACGCCTTTACGAACTGGTCCGCGGCTCCCTGATGCTCTACAAACTCCTGCCGGATGGCCGCAGGCAAGTCGTCGAAGTTCTGCGCCCAGGAGACATTTTCGGGCTTGCAAATGGCGAGGAACACGACTGCACCGCAGAGACGTTGACCAAATCGCTTGTTCAGGAAATCGATCTGAGGAAAGTCGAACGGTCCGAAGAGCTTCAGAAAAGCCTGACGAAATGTCTGACCAACCAGATGCGCGTCCTTCATGAACATGCCGTGCTGCTTGGCCGCAAGTCCGCCGTCGAGCGTGTCGCCAGTTTTCTGATGCACATGGTGCCCGACCGCGGCGGCGTCAATTGTGTCGGCCCGGATGACGAGGACGACGACGGATATGACCTGCAGCTCCACATGACGCGTCAGGAAATCGCCGACTATCTCGGCCTGACAATCGAGACCGTCAGCCGCGTGGTTTCCGAACTGAAGCGGCGCGGTGTCATTCGCGTCGACAAGGCGGACAAGATCCACCTCAACAAGGTCTGCGGCCTGTGCCAGATGACGGGCATGCACTGACACCTCTCACCCTCCCTAAACTCAAGGGCCGCGTATCGACGCGGCCTTTTTTTGTCGAGCTGACAGGGTTTCGAAAAACCGCGAAAGTCTTTCTTAAGGGTGTTTGTCGTTTCGCACTGCCCGACCGGCAATTTCGTCCGACAACCGCTTCTTTCTTAAGGGGTGCAGCCGCATATAGGTTCCGATTGTCTACAATCAGGACGCGATAGCGATGCAGATTCACTCACTTCGGTTTGTTCAAGTGCGAAATCCCGAGAGCGGAGCCCACAAGCGGTATCACGTCCTTGCGGACGAAGCCGAATTTGTTCAGTTCGATCTGACGAAACGGACGATTGGCAAACCGGTGGAGATGGTCAACCTGCTTGATCAGTCGGTAAGGACGCTGACACCGGAACGCAAGCTTCTCTGCAGACAATGGCATCTTGCCGGCGGTGATCCGGCCGAGGACGGGCAAATCGCGGCCAAGGGGTCCGATGCGTGGCTCGTCCGCGATGCAGCTCAAACGGAGCTCTTCCAGGTTGTCGATCCCCGCAAGCTGGCAACAAAAACGCTGGAAACCATGCTGGGAAGCTGGCCGGACAGTTATGCCGTTGTTTCGGGGGACAAATGTGTTGGGGTCATCAGGCGCGCGCTGAAACCCGGGCAGGAAGAGCCAACGAACCGGTTCGGAAAGCTTGCCGGCCTGTTCAAGGACAGGGACTGGGCGCTGGAGTTCAGCCAACCCATACCGTTGCAGGCGGCGCACCGCATGATCGCATCGGTGCTGCTTCTGATTGAGGTCACGGTGAGCGGCGCACGCGCCGGTTAAAGATCCTCCTGGTTGGCGCTAGACGGCGGCGGAGTGCCGCGCCTTTCCACTTGCCTGGCTCTCGGCGAGATAGGCATCGAATGCGGCAGCCGCCAACCGGACATAGGGACGCCCCGCATCGGTGACACGTACCCGGATCCGGTCAGCGCCATCAGGATCCAGTGCGACCAGTCCATCGGCCACAAGATCTTCAAGACCGGTCAGCGCATCGTTGACATCTTCAACCGAACGTCCGAAACGCGCGCAGACCGATCCAAGCTCGCACGCGTAGTTGGTCATCAGGTCTTCGATGATCTGTCCGCGCAGCCGGTCATCCACCGTCAGCGCGAGCCCTTTTGCGACCGGCAGCTTGCCGGCAAGGATGCTCCTGCGCCAACTTCCGACATCGGGCATGTTCTGAATGAACCCGCCGGTCAGCTTGCCGATGGACGAGACGCCCAGGCCGATGAGTTGCTCGCCCTGATCGGTCGTGTAGCCCTGGAAGTTCCGTTTCAGCGATCCGTCGGAAAGTGCGATCGCCATGCTGTCATCCGCGCGGGCAAAATGGTCAAGGCCGATCGCGACATAGCCGGATTCCAGTAAGGCACGTCTCGCCAGATTGGCCAATTCCAGCCTTTTGGCGGCTGACGGCAGGCTGGCTTCGTCGATCAGTCTCTGGTGTTTGCGCATCCAGGGAACATGCGCGTAGCCGAACAGCGCGATCCGCCCGGGTGCAAGCGACAGTGTCTTTTCGATGGTGTCCTGGATTGTCTCCGGCGACTGCTCCGGCAATCCGTACATGAGATCGAAATTGAGGGCGTCCAGACCGGCGGCTCTGAGGTGATCGGATGCCCGCGCGACGGTCTCGTATGGCTGAACCCGTCCGATGGCTTTCTGCACGGCGGGATCGAAATCCTGAACACCGAGGCTGGCACGGTTGACCCCGATCATCGCCAGCGTTTCGGCAAGCTCTGCGCTCACAAGCCGGGGATCGAGTTCGATCGCGTGTTCCAGGTCGGGGGACAGGTCGAACAGGACGCGCATCAGGCCGGTCAGGTCAACAAGGCTCTCACGCGAAAGCAGGCTCGGCGTGCCACCGCCCCAGTGGATGTGGCGAACCGGACCGGCGTTTTTCAGGTGTTCGGCGACCAGCCCGATCTCCTGACCCAATGTCGCAGCGTAGACCTTCAGTGGCGCATCCTTGCGGGTCGCCTTGGTGTGGCAGCCGCAATAATGGCAGAGTTCCCGGCAATAGGGGACGTGCAGATAGAGTGACAGGCTGTCGTCGGGAGAGATCGCGGACAGCCAGTCGGCATAGGTCGTTTCGTTCACGCCGCCATGGAAATGCGGGGCTGTCGGATAGCTGGTGTAACGCGGTACATTGCGCAGCGCATAGGAAAGCGGGTCTTTGGTCATGGCGCCATCATTCAGGCAAACCCCGATGTCAGCCTTGATCTTCCTCAAGCTGGCGGCCTGATTCTGGAGGAACAACGTGATTGAAAGCGCTGAAGAGGCAACTCGCGTTGCCGGACAAGGCATCTACCGGCTTCACGGTGCGCCCGACAATGCCAATTTTGTCGTTCGCATGGTCCTTGAGGAACTCGGGGCCGAATATGAATTCGTACCCGTCGACCGGGCCGCGGGCGAACAGAAGTCGGAGGCGTACAGAAAACTCAATCCGCAGGGCCTGATCCCCGTGCTCGAAGTGCCGGGCCAGGACACGGTGACGTTTGAGACCGGGGCCATCCTCCTGATGCTGTCGGAGCGGCATGGCTCCCTGGCTCCACTGCCGGATTCGCCCGCGCGCGGCCGGTTCCTGAAATGGCTGTTCTTTCTCTCCAACACGCTTCATGCGGACCTGCGCATCTCCTTCAAACCGCACCGCTACATGTCCGAACAAACCGGTATGCCGGATCTCAACGCCGCTCTCAGGCGCCGCATCGATGCGAGTTTTTCCCTGCTGGAGCAGGAGCTTGTTGCGCTTGAAGGCCCTTACCTATTAGGCGCGGAGCTCAGTTGTCTCGATTTTTACCTGGCAGCCTGCGCACGCTGGGCGCAGATCTACGGCACATGCGGCCGCTGGCCGGCGGGTTCAAGTCCCCGGTTGCTCAACCTCTTTGAAGCCTTGGAAACCCGCCCCTCGGTGAAAAGGGCGTGTGAGCATGAGCTGATCGAAGGGGTTCCCTTCACGGCGCCCACCCCGGTCGCATTCGCGCGGGAGACGTGATCCGAAAAAGCTCTAATGTTGATTAATGCAATCAATCATGACGACGATAATCAATCAATATATTAGCCGGTACCGTATTGGCTTAAAACGCATACGGAACCTATGATTGCGGGAATGATGAAATCGACGGCGGCAAAACTCCTTTTGACAATCCTGCTCGCGGCAGGTGGCGGCATTACATTCTATGTGCTCGGGCTGCCGGCTGCGTGGCTGTCCGGTGCCATGGTCTTTGTTGCCGTGGCGACGCTCGCAGGCGTGCCAACGGTGATGCCGGACCGGCTGCGCGATGCTTTGTTCGTCGTCATTGGCGTCTCGATGGGGGCCGGTGTCCGGCCGGATGTGGTCGAGCGGATCGGCGACTGGCCGGTCTCCATGGCGCTG
>JBCBUA010000296.1:0-6271 GCA_039818365.1 Pseudomonadota bacterium | reverse complement strand
CCAAGCGCGCCCTGGGTCTGGTCGATCTGACCAACCTGAATGACGATTGCACGCCGGAAGACATCACCAAACTGGCGGAGCGCACGGTGACCGATCATGGCTCGGTTGCGGCCGTGTGCGTCTGGCCGCGTTTCGTCGCACAAGCGGCAAGGGAACTGACCGGCACGGGTGTGAAAGTCGCAACGGTGGTGAACTTTCCGCAAGGCGGCGTGGAAACGAGTGCCGTTGTCGGCGAAACCGTGAAGGCCATCGAAGACGGTGCCGACGAGATCGATCACGTGATGGCCTACGAGGCCTTTGTTGCGGGCCGGAAGGGGTTTGTCGAAGAGCAGATCATCAGGGTCAGGGACGCCATGCCCGCCTCCGCCACTTTGAAGGTCATTCTTGAGACCGGCGAAATAAAGGACCCGCTCCTGATCCATGCTGCTTCGAATATTGCCATTGGCGCAGGGGCGGACTTCATCAAGACATCCACGGGCAAGGTTAAGGTGAACGCAACGCTTGAGGCGGCTGAGGTCATGCTCACTGCGATCGAGGAGGCCCGCCGCGACAACGCGGAGCGCGTGATCGGCTTCAAACCTGCAGGCGGCATCCGCACGAGCGAGGACGCCGAAGCCTATCTCGCGCTTGCCGACCGGATCCTGGGCCATAACTGGGCTTCTGCCTCCACCTTCCGCTTCGGGGCAAGCGGTCTTCTGGACGCCCTGATCGCGACGATCGAAGGCAAGGAACCGGCGGACGGCCAGGGCTACTAACGGCACCAAAAAGGATAGAACAACATGTTGCCGCAGGAACTCATTCGGAAGAAACGCGACGGGGGTGCACTCGACGCGGAGGAAATCGCGTTTTTCGTCAAAGGTCTCGCAGACGGATCGGTGACGGAGGGCCAGGTTTCCGCCCTTGCCATGGCTGTCTTCTTCAAGGGGCTCAGTATTGACGAGCGTGTCGCTCTCACGCTCGCCATGCGAGACAGCGGCGACGTGATGAACTGGCAGGAAATCGACGCACCGGTCCTGGACAAGCATTCAACCGGCGGCGTCGGTGACAACGTATCGCTCATGCTTGCACCCGCTCTTGCCGCATGCGGTGCCGCCGTGCCGATGATTTCAGGGCGCGGTCTCGGGCATACCGGGGGAACGCTCGACAAGTTCGACACGATCCCGGGCTACCAGACCCAGCCGGACAATCTGCTGTTCAAGAAAGTGGTGCGTGACATCGGCTGCGCGGTGATCGGGCAAACAGGCAATCTGGCACCGGCGGATAAACGCTTTTATGCCATTCGCGACGTGACGGCGACGGTCGAGAGTATCGACCTGATCACCGCGTCCATTCTGTCCAAGAAACTGGCTGCCGGGCTGGAAGGTCTCGTGCTCGACGTGAAATGGGGAACCGGCGCTTTCATGGCGTCCCTGGACGAGGCGCGCGCCCTTGCCGAAAGTCTTGTCCTCGTCGCCAACGGGGCGGGCCTCAAGACAACCGCATTGCTGACGGACATGAACGAACCGCTCGCCTCTGCCGCCGGAAATGCGGTCGAGATGCAGAATGCGGTCGACTTTCTCAAGGGGACGGCCGTCGATAACCGCCTTTGGGACGTCACCGTTGCCCAGGGTGGCGAACTGCTGGCGACCGGCGGCATCGCCCCGACGGCGGACGCCGGCGCGGAGATGATGCGTGAGGCGTTCGACAGCGGCAAGGCGGCCGAGAAGTTCGGTCAGATGGTGCACGCCCTGGGCGGTCCCGCGGACTTCATCGAAAAAAGCGAACTCTATCTCGCCAAGGCCCCGGTTCAAGCGCCTGTCTATGGCGACGTCGACGGCGTTGTCACGGCGGTCGACGCCCGTGCGGTCGGCGTCGCCGTCGTTGCACTCGGTGGCGGCCGCCGTGCGGCGGCTGACGTGATTGATCCGTCCGTCGGTCTGACCGACCTTGCGGGCATCGGAAACACTGTGGATGCGGACGCGCCGCTGGCGATCGTGCACGCACGAACCGAAGAAGAAGCCGAAGCCGCTGCAATCGAACTGCGCAACGCCTATTCCGTCGGATCGGCCATGGACGTTGAAGATCACCCGAGTGTTGTCGATCGGATCGCGCCCTGATCAGCAGTCTGCCGGTCCGTGCCGGCGCCCCGCCGGTTCGGGAAACCGGCATGAGTAAACTGAGGAGAAACCCATGCCTCGAGCAATCCTGTGTGTGCTGGACAGTTTCGGCATCGGCGGTGCGGCGGATGCGGCAGCGTTCGGCGATGCCGGATCCGACACGCTGGGACATATTGCCGAACGTTGCGCGCGTGGCGCGGGCGACAAGGAGGGTGTGCGCAGCGGCCCTCTGTCCGTGCCCAATATGGACCGGCTGGGTCTTGGCGCGGCAGGACGACTGTCGACAGGCAGGGACGTGCCGGGCCTCGATTATGCCGGTGAACCCGAAGCGCTCTGGGGCTATGCCGCCGAAGTTTCAAACGGCAAGGACACGCCGTCCGGCCATTGGGAAATTGCGGGTGTTCCCGTCCGCTTCGACTGGGGTTACTTTCCCGACACCGTGCCGACCTTTCCGTCCGACCTGATCGACCCGATCTGCGCCGCAGCCCAACTGGACGGTGTCCTGGGCAACAAGCACGCCTCCGGGACGGAGATCATTGCCGAACTGGGCGAGGAACATGTGAGGACCGGCAAGCCGATCTTCTATACGTCGGCGGATTCCGTCATTCAGATTGCCGCCCATGAGGCGCATTTCGGCCTGGAACGGCTCTTGAAGCTGTGCGAGACAACGCGGGAATTCGCTGATCCCTACAACATCGGACGCGTCATTGCGCGCCCCTTCCTGGGTGACAGCGCTGAAACCTTCGAACGCACCCCCAACAGGCGCGACTATTCCGTGTTACCGCCCGAACCGACGTTGCTCGACCGGCTGACGGAGGCAGGCCGCACGGTCATCGGCGTGGGCAAGATCTCCGACATCTTCGCGCATCAGGGTGTCGCGAAGGTACTGAAGGGAGCGGGCAACGACCAGCTCTTTGACCGCACGCTTGAGGCCATGGACATGGCGGAGGACGGCGACCTCGTCTTCTCCAACTTCATCGATTTCGACTCGCTCTACGGCCATCGCCGTGATGTCCCCGGCTATGCGGCCGCGCTTGAGCATTTCGACCGGCGGCTTCCGGAGATGATATCCAGGCTGAGGGTCGGCGATCTGCTGGTGCTGACAGCCGACCACGGCTGCGATCCGACCTGGGCCGGCACGGATCACACGCGCGAGCATGTTCCCGTGATCGCGACCGGCCCGGGCGTGGCTGGCCGCAGCATCGGTGGCAGAAAAACCTATGCGGATATCGGCGAAAGCATTGCCGACCATCTCGGAATTGCGCTAGGTCCCCATGGATCAAGTTTTCTTTGAGTCTGACAGGGGCTGGCAGGCCCTGGCTGCAGGACCATGCCCCGATCTTCCGGAGATGAGTGAAACGTGAACGTTCCCAAGGCTGAATTGCATTGTCACATAGAAGGGGCGGCTCCGCCGAGCCTTGTGCGCAGGCTGGCCAGGAAGCACGATGTCGACGTGAGTGAGGTCATCGATGCCAAGGGACGGTATGTCTGGTCGGACTTCACCAGTTTTCTCAAGGCCTATGACGTCTCCAGCTCCGTTTTCAAGACGCCGTCGGACTATGCGCTGCTTGCCGAGACCTATTTCCGGATGCTGGCTGCGGAAGGCGCGATCTATGGTGAAATCACGATATCACCGGATCACGCGCAGGCTGCCGGGCTGTCCTACAAGTCTTATGTCGAAGGACTTGCAAGCGGGATCGAGAGGGCGAAGACGGAAACCGCGATCGAAGGCCGCATGATCGCGATCGGCGTGCGCCATTTCGGTTCTGCCTCGGTGGAGCGTGTCGCCAAGGAGGTGATTGCAAACCCTCATCCGCTGGTGACCGGTTTCGGTCTCGCCGGAGATGAGCGGTCCGGACATCCGGCCAATTTCTCCAGGGCGTTCCGCATGGCCGCCGAGGCCGGACTGGGCACGACCGCGCATGCCGGTGAATTCGGCGGACCCGACAGTGTCATTGCGGCGCTTGAGTTTTTGCGTGTAAAGCGCATCGGGCACGGTGTCCGGGCGATCGAAGACAGGGAACTGGTCACAAGGCTTGCCGATGAGGAGATCGTTCTTGAGGTCTGCCCCGGGTCGAATGTTGCGCTCGGTGTCTATTCTCACCTGCGCTTTCACCCGGTGAACATCCTGCGCCGGGAAGGGGTGAAGATTACCCTCAACTCCGATGATCCGCCGTTCTTCGCAACGACGCTGGGCAAGGAATACGCCTCTGTCGCGAAGACCTTTGGCTGGTCATTTGAAGATCAGATCGCGGTGACGCGCACGGCACTCGAAGCAGCCTTTTGTGACGCTGCCACGCGGAACCGATTGCTGGTGAGGCTGGACAGTGCCGCTCGGGACGACGGCGAAAACTGACGGAGGCAAACGGATATGGCGAACGAGAGCCCGGTGCTGGCATTTTTCGATCCGCGCGAAATTCGCCGCCGCGCGCATGATCTGCTCGATCAGGCCGCAAACCGGAAGCTCAAACACGTTCAGGTGGACCTGTCGCGGCTTGGCGATGCCCTGCTGACACTGCTTGAGACCACCAAGGAAACCTATCCCGAGTTTCACATCCCGCCCTACGGTGTCTGGCGGGATTTTGAAGTCGGCGGCATTGACCGCTGGGCCGCCCTGGCAGGCGCGCGGTCTTTCGAGGGCGCGGAGCACATGCTGACGGCGGCCGCCGACCTTGCGGTCCTGGCCGCTTACATGAAAACGATGCACCCACGCGGATGGTCGTTCGAAGATCCCATGACCGGGACCCGCGTGTCCGGCAAACAGGCGTCCGCGCTCGCGGCGTTTCACATGTTTGCGGCCGGGTCGTTTTCCAGCGAGATGACGGACCCCTACCGCGTCGATGCCGAAACGCTCATACGCATGGAAAAGGACGAACTCGCATCGGGCCTGCAGTGGGATCTTCAGGACGACACGGATCTCCTGGAAGCGATGCAAAAACATCTCAAACGCCTGGGAGAAGCGCTGGCGTTGCGATCCGATCTGTTTTCGGAAGGCTATTTCACGCGCCCGGGTCTTCTTATGGTCCAGGCCGCGCGGGAGGCGGAGGGCGCCGTCAGTGCGCTGACCCTTCTGGACCGGTTGCTCGAAGCGCTGGCACCGGTCTGGCCGGGCGGTGCGGAAAGCGGCGACATCTCGCTCGGCGACAGTTTTTCTCATTCGGCGCGCGAGGGTGCGGACTACGGCACGGTTTATCCCTTCCACATGACGGCGCAGGAAATGGTCTATTCGCTCGTCGAACCCTATGCGTGGGCCGGGCTGGAAGTCGCGGACCTGGAGCTTCTGACAGCGCCGGCGGACGACAGCCATGCCGCTCTCTTCGTGCACGCGGGCGTGTTGAAGATCAAGGAAGGGCCGGAAAGCCCGACCGAGACGAGCGTTCGCGACAGGATGGTCGAAATCCGCGGCGTGGCATCAGCCCTGACCGACAGACTTGCGGATCTCCTGAGGGCGGAGCTGGACGTGCCGGAGGAGCAACTGCCCCTGACCTGCATCCTGGAGGGTGGAACACGCCGTGCCGGTGAGCACGCGCTGCAGCAGTCTGATCGCGAATTGGAAAAACTCGGGCGTTTTCTCAACCCCGGGGGTGTTTTCTGGCTGCCCTTCGGGGCTTAGGCGACGGCTCTACTAAGGGGACTGAAGAACCCGTATGGAAGGGTGCGCGGAGCGGGCTTTCTGCCCGGTCAAGCATGCCAACGCTACGGGGTGACGCCATTTTCATGTACCCGGATTCGAATGGGAAGCGGAAAGGCCATCTCTCCGAGATGTCCCGTTCAGAATTTTTTCTTCTCTGAAAGGTGCCGCGTTTGAAGCTCGGTACCTGTGGAGTGTCTTCCGTCACAGGGAAACCGGCCCCTTACCGCACAGATTGTCCTTGGGGACGGCAAATAGTTTGCCGCGCTGAACACCGGCGAGGACAGTCTCATGCGACCAGCGCTTATGAACTTCGGCAAATACTGTGCGGTAACGCCGCAATATGCGGGGCGGCGGCAAAACGTCTTGCGGATCATCGCGGTTCTGTCGCTGATCTTTTGCCTGGTTTTCGCGGCCTTCATGTCCTGGAAAATGATCTTCTACGTCGCGTGGCAGTCGGGCGCAGACATTCGGGAGAATTTTCCGTTGGTCTACGGAGCGGCCATGTTTCTCAAGATGGCGGCGGCGCATCCGAAACTGCCCT
>JBCBUA010000295.1:0-6298 GCA_039818365.1 Pseudomonadota bacterium | reverse complement strand
GGCACGCGAACGCGTCTGATCGGCCGCGAGCGCGGCTATCACGGCACGGGCTTTGGCGGCATCTCGGTCGGCGGCATTGTCGCCAACCGCAGAACATTCGGAACGATGCTCACCGGCGTCGACCACATGCGTCATACCCATGATCCGGAGCGCAACGCGTTCTCCCGCGGCATGCCGGAAAACGGTGCCGAATATGCCGAGGACCTGATCCGCATCATCCAGTTGCATGACCCGTCGACCATTGCAGCGGTTATCGTCGAACCCGTTGCGGGTTCAACCGGTGTCCTGATACCGCCGAAGAACTACCTGGAGCGGCTGCGCAAAATCTGCACCGATAACGGCATTCTCCTGATATTCGACGAAGTCATTACCGGGTTCGGCCGTCTCGGCTCGCCCTTTGCGACGGATTTCTTCGGCGTGACGCCGGACCTCGTGACAACGGCAAAGGGCCTCACGTCAGGCGTCATCCCGATGGGCGCCGTGTTCTGCTCCTCCGACATCTACCAGGCCTTCATGACCGGCCCGGAGCACATGATCGAGCTGTTCCACGGCTACACCTATTCCGGTCACCCGGTGGCATGTGCGGCCGCACTTGCCACTCTCGACACCTATGACGAGGAAGACCTGCTGACCCGCGCTGCGGGACTGGCGCAGTACTGGGAAGACGGTCTGCATACGCTCAGGGATTGCCCGCATGTCATCGATATCCGCAATCTCGGTCTGATCGGTGCGGTTGAACTGGAACCGATTGCAGGCGAGCCCACAAAACGCGCATTCTCCGCCTTCCTGAAAGCTTATGATGATGGCATTCTGATCCGCACGACCGGCGATATCATCGCCCTCTCCCCACCGCTGATCATCTCGAAGGAACAGATTGATGAGCTCTTCGGGAAGCTTCGCGCGGTTCTGGGCGCGATCGACTGACCGGAGCCAAACGAAGGTTGAACGTCATGAAACGGGAACAGGCAACGGCCACACAGCTGATTGACGATGACAGGGTCCGGGTGACCCGCTTCGATTTTGCGCCTGGGGCGGAAACCGGCTGGCACCGGCACGAGATGGATTACGTGATCACGGCGCTGACCGACTGCCGCATGCTCCTGGAAGAGCCCGGCGGCGAAAGCCGCGAAGTCCTTGTCCCGGCCGGAACCGTTTACCGGCGCGATGAAGGCGTCGAACACAATGTAATCAACGGCGGGGATACGCTGATGTCTTTCGTCGAGACGGAATTGAAATAGGAGATTTCAGATGGCAGCTCCGGGCGAAAACCTGAGGATCAACGCGGACCGTCTGTGGGACAGTCTCATGGAGATGGCAAAGATCGGTCCGGGCGTTGCCGGCGGAAACAACCGGCAGACGCTCACAGACGAGGATTCCGAAGGCCGCAAACTGTTCCAGAAATGGTGCGAGGAGGCAGGCATGACCATGGCGGTCGATACCATGGGCAACATGTTCATGACCCGGCCCGGGACGGACCCCGACGCCCTGCCCGTTTATGTCGGCTCGCATCTCGACACCCAGCCGACCGGCGGCAAATATGACGGCGTGCTCGGTGTTCTGGGTGGTCTCGAACTGGTGCGCTCGATGAACGATCTCGGTGTGAAGACCAGGCACCCGATCGTCGTCACCAACTGGACCAACGAGGAAGGCACACGCTACGCCCCTGCCATGTTGGCCTCCGGCGTGTTCGCAGGTGTTCACACGCAGGACTGGGCCTATGAGCGCGAAGACGCGGAAGGCAAGTCGTTCGGCGATGAACTGAAGCGCATCGGCTGGGTTGGCGACGAGGAAGTCGGTGCCCGCAAGGACAAGATGCACGCCATGTTCGAGCTGCATATCGAACAGGGTCCGATCCTGGAAGCCGAGGGCAAGGATATCGGCGTCGTCACCCATGGCCAGGGCCTCTCCTGGACACAGGTAACCGTCACCGGCAAGGACAGCCACACCGGGTCCACGCCGATGCCGATGCGAAAGAATGCGGGCCTCGGCATGGCCAGGATCCTCGAACTTGTCGACGAGATTGCATGGTCCCACGCCCCGCATGCCGTCGGCGCTGCCGGTCATATCGATGTTCATCCGAATTCGCGCAACGTGATCCCGGGCAAGGTGGTCTTCACCGTCGATTTCCGCTCCCCGGATCTGGCCGTGATCCAGGACATGGAAGAACGGCTGAAGACCGGCGCGAAGAAGATCTGCGACGACATGGGCCTTGAGGTGGAATTCGAAAAGGTCGGCGGGTTCGACCCGGTCGAGTTCGACAAGGGCTGCGTTGAAGCCGTGCGCAACGCCGCCGAGCGCCTCGGCTACAGCCACCGGGACATCATCTCGGGCGCGGGCCACGATGCCTGCTGGATCAACAAGGTCGCGCCGACGGCGATGATCATGTGCCCCTGTGTCGACGGCCTGTCGCACAACGAAGCAGAAGAAATCACTCGCGACTGGGCCAAGGCCGGTGCCGACGTCCTGTTCCACGCGGTTGTCGAGACGGCTGAGATCGTGGGGTAACGATTTATAGATTCAAGGTCCCGGATCAAGTCCGGGACGGCGCTGAACAAACAAGGGAACCAAAAAAGATGAAATCCGGCTCCAACTCTCTCCGCCGTCCCGGCCCCGAGCCGGGACCACGATAGAGCGGTGGCCTATTTCGTCTACATACTGGCGAACAAGCCGAGAGGGGCGATCTACATAGGTTCAGCGCGAAACTTGAGAAGCAGGATCGAGCAGCACAGAACAGGAATTCGCGGCAGCCATACAGAGAAGTACAACATCAAAACGCTTGTTTATTTCGAGGTCTATGAGGAGCCGATTGACGCGGTGCATCAGGAACGAAGATTGAAGAGATGGAGACGGGCGTGGAAGGATCAGTTGATTGAAGGTGTCAATCCGGACTGGACAGATGTGAGTGATCAGATCCCCTATTAGAGGATCTTGTGATCAGAGGTCCCGGATCAGGTCCGGGACGGCGCAACGGGAACGTTGGAAGCCTGAGTAGAGCGGGCAAAACCGATGGAAGAATTTCCGTCCCGGCCCTGAGCCGGGACCTGGACACGAGAACATGGAACTGTCCCGATCTCAGAGCGGGACCTGAAACGTGATGAAACGCGGCTAAACAAAGGGGAACGATGATGGCGAGCAAAGTGATCAAGGGCGGCACGGTTGTCACCGCTGACCTGTCCTATGAAGCCGACGTGAAGATTGAGGGTGGCAAGATCGTCGAGATCGGACCGAACCTTTCCGGTGATGAAACACTGGACGCGACCGGCTGTTACATCATGCCGGGCGGCATCGATCCGCACACGCATCTGGAAATGCCCTTCATGGGCACGTTCTCGTCCGATAATTTCGACAGTGGCACGCGCGCGGCGCTCGCCGGCGGCACGACCATGGTTGTCGACTTCGCCCTGCCCTCGCCCGGCCAGTCGCTGCTCGAAGCGCTGCAGATGTGGGACAACAAGTCGACAATGGCCCATTGCGACTATTCCTTCCACATGGCGATCACGTGGTGGGGCGAGCAGGTCTTCAACGACATGCAGGAAGTCGTCCAGAAGAAGGGCATCAACACCTTCAAGCACTTCATGGCCTACAAGGGCGCGCTGATGGTGAATGACGACGAGATGTACGCCTCGTTCCAGCGTTGCGCCGAACTCGGCGCCCTGCCCCTGGTTCACGCCGAGAACGGTGATGTCGTCGCCAGCCTGCAACAGAAGCTGCTTGCCGAGGGCCACAATGGGCCGGAAGGTCACGCCCATTCGCGTCCGCCGGAAGTGGAAGGCGAAGCCACCAACCGCGCGATCATGATTGCCGACATGGCCGGCGTCCCGGTCTATATCGTGCACACCTCCTCTGAACAGGCGCACGAGGCGATCCGCCGCGCGCGCCAGAACGGCATCCGCGCCTATGGTGAACCGCTCATCCAGCACCTGACACTGGACGACAGCGAGTATTATCACCACGACTGGGACCACTCCGCTCGCCGCGTGATGTCGCCGCCGTTCCGGGACAAGAAACACCAGGACTCGCTCTGGGCGGGTCTCGCCGCGGGGTCGCTCCAGGTTGTTGCCACCGACCATTGCGCCTTCACCACCGAGCAGAAGCGCACCGGCGTTGGTGATTTCACCAAGATCCCGAACGGCACAGGCGGGCTTGAAGACCGCATCCCGATGTTGTGGACGCATGGGGTCAGCACAGGCCGCCTCACCATGAACGAATTCGTCGCTGTCACTTCAACCAATATTGCAAAAATCCTCAATATCTATCCAAAAAAAGGCGCGGTTTTTGTTGGCGCGGATGCGGACCTGGTCGTCTGGGACCCGGAAAAGGAAAAGACAATTTCAGCGGGCAACCAGCAGTCGGCGATCGACTACAACGTGTTCGAAGGCAAAAAGGTCAAGGGCCTGCCGCGCTATACGCTCACCCGGGGCCGCGTCGCCGTGGAAGACGGTACGGTCAACCACAAGCAAGGCCATGGAGAGTTCGTGTCGCGCGAGCCGTTCCACGCCGTCAACAAGGCGCTGAGCACCTGGAAGGAACTCACCGCGCCCCGCAAGGTGGAGCGCACCGGCATCCCGGCCAGCGGGGTCTGATGCTGGGATTGCCGATGAACGAACCCGTAGCAGCAAATAGCTCCCTCTCCCATGGGGAGAGGGCCGGGGTGAGGGGTTAAGGCGCATTGGGTTGCGGACAGGTTCGCCCCCTCACCCGGACCTGCGGTCCGACCTCTCCCACCGGGAGAGGTAACCAGGGGTGAACGCGCTGCCGCAACAAACCGGAGACTGCATAGCTTTGCTGCTTGTGTTCGATCGCTGCCCCGAATGCCTGCCCTAAACGCCGAAACCACAAGGCATGGGCTGGAACACAAAAGACGGATAAGAGAATGCTGACCGCAGCAGAAATTGAAGATGGACTGGACGATGCAATGAAGGAACAGGCCAAGCGGGTCATCGACATCGACAAACTGTCGCTGACCTTTCAGACGAATGATGGCCCCGTCCATGCGCTGTCGGATATCGATCTGAAGATCGACGAGGGCGATTTCGTGTCCTTTATCGGTCCGTCCGGTTGCGGAAAGACAACCCTTCTGCGCGTCATTGCCGATCTGGAACAACCCACCGCCGGCTCGATCACGGTCAACGGTGTGTCCCCGCAGGAAGCTCGCCTCAACCGGGCCTACGGCTATGTCTTTCAGGCGGCCGCGCTTTATCCCTGGCGCACGATTTCCAAGAATGTCGCTCTGCCGCTGGAAATCATGGGTCTGTCCAGGGCCGAACAGCAGGACCGGATCACACGGAACATGGAGCTGGTGAACCTCGCCGGCTTCGAGCAGAAATACCCCTGGCAGCTGTCGGGCGGCATGCAGCAACGGGCCTCGATCGCCCGCGCCCTTGCGGTCGAGCCGGATCTCCTCCTGATGGACGAGCCATTCGGTGCGCTTGACGAAATCGTGCGTGACCACCTCAACGAGCAGCTCCTGCAACTCTGGGCCAAGACCAACAAGACCGTCGTCTTCGTCACGCACTCCATCCCGGAAGCCGTGTTCCTGTCTTCCAAGATCGTTGTGCTCTGCCCGCGCCCGGGCCGCATCTACGACGTCATCGAGAGCGACCTGCCGCGCGAGCGGAACCTCGATATTCGCGAGTCCCCGGAATTCCTGAAGATTGCGCACCGCGTCCGCGACGGCTTGCGCGCGGGGCATTCCTATGAGGACTGACCCAATTGATACCTTCAAGGTCCGCGGCGCGCGCCGTCCGGACATGGCAAGATGCGGCGAGATCCTGAACGACTGGATCGATGAAACACCCTGGATGCCGCGTGTCCATTCACATCAGGACGTCGTTCGGTATCACACTGATTTCGTTTATGAAAACCGCGATGTTCTGGTTGCGGAGCGCGATGATGGCGAGGTCAGCGGATTTGCCGCAACAAGCTCCGATGCCGTCGTCACCGGGTTTTACCTCGCTTCGGAGGCCCGGCAGAAAGGCTTGGGGCGACGCATCTTGAACCGCATCAAGCAGGACCATCCAGCAGGTCTCAGTCTCTGGACCTTTGTCGCCAACCTTGAGGCTCAAAGGTTCTATCTGCGCGAAGGCTTTTCCGAAAAGCGCCGGACCGACGGTGATAATGAGGAAAACCTGCCGGACATTCTCTTTTGTTGGAAACCCGAAGGAGCGGCCACATGACTGACACCGCCCTCTCCTCACCCCGCACCAATCTCAGCCCCTTTGCCGGTCTGATGTCCGGCACCGTCGGGCCTGTGACGGTCGTTGTCCTGGCCATCCTGGCGATCTGGTACATCGCGGCT
>JBCBUA010000294.1:0-6345 GCA_039818365.1 Pseudomonadota bacterium | reverse complement strand
CCCTCTTTCTCATCGAGCCCGAAGGGGCATCCGGCGGTCTCCTTTCCCGGTGTCTTCGCGTGGTCTGGCGGCGTATTCCGCCGGTGTCAGCCAGCCCAAGCTCGCTTGCGGTCGCTCGCAGTTTTAGTCCTGCCGCCAGGCGCCGAGACCCGATGACCTCGCCCTGTGATCCCGGACCCAGGGGTTAAAGTAGCCTCAGGAACGGGAGACGATGATGACAAAGTGGACGAGACGGCGGGTCACGCCGGAGTACAAAGAACAGGCGTTTGCGCGATTGTCGGAGGACGGCGTGACCTACGCCAGTTTTGCGGGCGAGTTGGGCGTGACCTCCTGGCAGTTGAAGAATTGGCATCTTGAGTTGCAGGCCGCAGGATCGTCGGCAGCCCTGGCTCAGAGCAAGGCCGGGGCGGCGGCGTTGGCGCGACTGCGCCACGACAACAAGCGGTTGAAGGAAGAAAACGAGGTCATGAGGAAGGCCTCAGCTTTTTTCGCGCAGTGGGCGGCGAAGACATGATTGCAAAGCTCGCGTTCATGGCCGCCCACTTTGCCCATCATTCGATCCGGTTGCTCGGCCGTGTGCTTGGCGTAAGCCGGAGCTGGTTTCACGATTGGCAGCGCACTGTCCCGGAACGGGCGGTACGTGCAGCCAGACACGCAGCCCTCATCGGAAGAGATCAAGTCGATCTTCGAGCAGAGCAAACAGCGCTATCGTGCGCCGCGCATCCATGCCGAACTGCGCGGTCAGGGGTATCGCGTCTCTCGCAAACTGGTCACTAAACTCATTACATCCCGCAGGGATGGGCGCGGAGCGTCGAACGGTATTCGGCCACTCCAGGCGCAGTCGGAGCATGCCAATGACCACCGACAGCCGTCATGGGCATGGCGTCGCGCCGAACCTCTTGGACCGCAATTTCGAGATCACAGCACCCGACGCCGTCTGGCTCGCCGACATCTCCGCTCGCCATTGTCGCTCGGACAGTGTGATTGGATTGCAAGGGGTGGCACGTGGTAGCTAAGGCATTCATTCTGTGTGGAAAGTAGTTGCACCGGGTATCAACCAGGAGCAACATATTTCAATTCATTTCCGACAGAATGCTGACAATGCCGAAGCTGACCGACACCCATGTGCGCAAACTTCCCTTTTCGCCCACCCGGACCACAAAGTACTGGGATCCGGAGATCCGCGGGTTCTGTCTCTTTGTCGGCAAGCGCACGAAGACCTGGTACTACCAGCGCGATGTTGCGGGGCGCACCAAGCGCGTCCTGATCGGCCGCTACCCGATGATCGGCGCTGTGGCTGCCCGAGAGACCGCACAGGGGCTCGCCTTGGAGATGGGTCGGGGGCTGGGCAAGAAGGCGCAGCGCGGTGCGCCGCGACTTGAGGATGCGCTCGCCACCTATCTTGCGCGCCCCAAGCTGCGTTGCGACTTCACCAAGGAACAGATGCCTAGGCAGTTTCAGCTGCACATCGCAGATTGGATGCGTCTGCCACTGACCGAAATCACACCGGCAATGTGTGTGGAGCGCCATTCGACGCTAGCCAACATACCCTCAGGTGCGAACCATCTTCTGCGGGCGTTTCGCGCGATTTGGAATCATGCACGGCGGACCCATGATTTGCCCGAGGCTCCCACGCGCGCGATCGAATGGTATCCGGATTTGCCCGATGGGCGCTTGATCGACGATTTGCCGGCCTGGCGCGCGACCGTCGAGGCGTTGCCCAATCCAATCCATGCTACCTTCTATCGTCTCCTGTTGTTTACCGGTCTTCGCCGGTCAGAGGCTTTTGGCCTTCGCTGGGAGAACGTGCACGATGACCGGCTGCATATTCCAATCACGAAGAACGGACGCCCCTTCGATTTGCCGATCCTGCCGTTGCATCATGACATTCTGGCGCCGATGCGCGCGTTGAAGCAGCCTTGGGTGTTTCCAGGGACGGGGATTGGTGCGGGGCCACTCAAGTCGCCTCGACGGATAGGCTGGTCGCCTCACGCGCACCGACGGACCTTTGCAACGGTGGCGCTCGAGGCTGGTGTCTTCGAAGAGTATGTCGGCAGGCTGCTCAACCACACGCCGCCAACGATCACGGGTCAGCGCTATGCGCGACCCCGCCTCGATGCACTTCGCGAACATATGGCAACAGCATGCGAAGCCCTGTCTCGCCGGATCAGTTCGGGCGAAAGACTGCAGTACGGTGAGCCATGACTGACCCTAAGGCCTTGCCGGTGTTCTTACTCGACCGTCTCGGTCCACCTCTGTCAGCGGAGCAGATTGACCGCGTGAGTAAAGCGGTGTTTCTGCCAACTGGCCAGTTTCGGGTGTCGTTTTCTGGCATGGGCGAGGATATCCCCTGGGTTTGGAACTTTGCGGAGGTGCAGGAACTGTTGCGGCAAAGAGTCGTTACGGGTGCGCGCGAGACGCTCGATCAGGCGATGTTTAGCACATATGAAGAGCTTCGCGGCCGCAACACTGTCTCCGTCTGGCCGCGTATCACCTATCTGGACGAGGAGCAGGAGCGCCAGCGGCAGCGTGGTGAGATCGAAGAGGTCAAGCGTACCGAGTTCGGCCAACCTCTTCGAGACCTTGAAGATGCCTTTCGAGCGGCCTCAGTCCGGGCTTTGCGAGAGGCGCGCATCCTCTGCTTCCGAGGCGACACCAATCCGCCGCAGGTGATTGCACCGTCGAGTTGGACGAGCACATCCCTCCCGGTCCGTTCGAGGGAGCGCAGGGTATGCAGAGACAATGCGCGCTTCCTCTTGAGTGGAGATCTCCCAACCAGCTTTACCACGTTCAGGGGTAAGGGGTGCAAGACACGCGCCGATCGCGCGCGTGAGGCAGAGGCGGGCGAGTTGCTCAAGCAGATCCTGTTGGAACGCCCGCAGCCCCGAAAGGAATTGGCCCTAGCGCGGGTGCACGATCACTATCCTGACTTGTCCGGCAGAAGTCTGAAAAGACTCTGGGAATTGTACGCACCGGATGAAGCAAAGCGCCCTGGTGCGCCAAAAAAGCGTTCAGCTTCAGACGGATAAATCAAAACCCCTCAGATAATTGAGCGTTGAGGCGTTTTTTTCCGAAGCGTTTCGGCGCATCTCTGGCCCACCGAATGCAACCCTTTGGGCGAGGAGATACACGGATGACAGCCACTGCACCTGAAGATGAGAGGCTGCTGACGCGGCCAGAGGTCGCCGAACGCTATGGCATCAGCCGGCGCTATCTGGAGATCGCAGTGGTGCGGGGTGAAGGACCCCCGCTGATCCGGATAGGTCGTTCCGTGCGTTACCGTTCGTCTGACGTTGAAGCTTGGATCGAGGCCCAACGGGTTGTGCCGCAGGGCTAAGCCGATCCGCCGAGGTTTGGTCTGCCATTAAGACGCAAGATCTCTGAGGAAAAGTGCATGGACTCCTTTTCAGGAGGACAGGTGGAGACTGTTGTTCGCGCCCTGCTTGGTGCGCCGAACCCAACCCTGTCCTCGAAGCGCGAGCTTCGCTACGGCACGCATGGTTCGCTGTCTGTCGATCTCACCAAGGGCACCTGGTTCGACCATGAGGCGGGCGAAGGCGGTGGCCTGATCGATCTGGTCAAACACCACACTGGCGGAACCGGGCAAGACGCCTCGCTCTGGCTTCAGGAGCACGGTGTTCTGCTCGGCAACCATCGGCCACCAGCCGCTAGGAAGACGCAGGTGGCCACCTACGCCTATCAGGATCAAACAGGAACCCTGCTGTTTGAGGTCGTCCGCTTCGCGCCAAAATCGTTTCGGCCTCGAAGGCCCGATGGCGACGGCGGGTGGGTTTGGTCGCTCGAGGGCGTGCACCGCGTCCTTTACCGGCTTCCCGAACTCATTGCGGCTGACCTGTCCGTGATCGTTTTCCTCGTCGAGGGCGAGAAGGATGCGGACCGGCTGGCGAGCCTCGGTCTGATCAGCACCACATGTGCCGGTGGCGCAAACAAGTGGCGGCCCGAGTACACCAAATGCCTCAAGGACCGGCGTGTCGTCATTCTGCCAGACTGTGATGAGCCGGGGCGCAAGCATGCAAGGGCCGTTTCGGTCGCGCTCCGCGGCGTCGCGAGAGCCGTGGCGATCCTCGACCTTGAGGGGCTCGCTGAGAAAGGGGACGTCAGCGATTGGCTCGACGCAGGTGGAACGGTCGAGCGGCTCCTCGCTCTTGGCGAAGTGGCGCTGTCCGCTCCGCCCGAACCCACAACGCCGCGAGCAACGCCCATCCTGCCCATGCCGCTCGTCGCACCACGAGAGCCATCCGCTCCCTATCCGATGGACGCGCTCGGCCCGCTGCGATCCTTGGCAGAGGCCGCAACACGAAAGACACAGGCGCCAGCGGCGATCGCAGCTCAAAGCACGCTTGCGGTTACATCGCTCGCCACACAGGCAATTGCGGATGTGGAGACGCTCGGCGGCCGTGCGCCGATCAGCCTCTTCTTCCTGACCGTCGCCGTATCAGGCGAACGCAAGTCCACCACCGACAGCATCGTCACAGGGCCCATCAAGCAGCTTCAAGCGAGCCGGTGGGCGGCGTATCAGATCAAGCAGAGGCGGCACGCGGATCGCGTGGCTGCCTACGATGCAGAGCGGGCCAGCGTTTTGCGCGACAGCAAGCGCGGATCAGGGGATCAATCCGCCGATTTGGACACCCTCGGTGATCCACCGCCTGCGCCCCTCAACCCACTCATGCTGCACAGCGACCCGACGATCGAAGGCCTTGCCCGACACCTCGAGCACGGCGTCAGGAGCATCGGCATCTTTAGTGACGAGGGCGGTCAGATCCTGGGTGGCCATGCCATGAACCGCGACAATCGGTTGAAGACCGCAGCGGCCCTCTCCAAACTCTGGTCCGGGGAGCCGATCACACGAACCCGCGCATCCGAAGGCGCTCAACACATCGAAGGCACCCGCGTCAGCGTCCACCTGTTGATCCAGCCGCGCATCGCCGACGCGCTGGTCGGCGACGCAAACTTGATCGATCAAGGCCTGATCGGGCGCTTTCTGATGGTTTGGCCGGAAAGCCAGATCGGCCATCGCCGACTGCCCGAGGCGGGTGGACCGGATCCTGCGACCGATTTTGCTGCCGAGGCTGTGACGGATCACCTTCTGGCGCTGATCGAGCGTTTCGTGCCGGTTGAGGCCGATGTCCGACCGGAGCTCAATCCACGGGCGCTTCCTTTGTCACCGGGGGCGAGGACGCACCTCATCTCCTTCTACAACCGCGTCGAGACCGAATTGGGGACCGGGCGTCGCTTTGCGCCCGTTGCCTCGGTGGCAGCAAAGATGGCGGAGCAGGCGGCTCGGCTCGCCGGCGTCTTAACGCTGGTCGAGACCCCCGACGCCGAGGCTGTCGCCCCAGAGACAATGGTCAACGCGATCACGCTCGCGGACTGGTATCTTGAAGAGGCGCTGCGCATCCTCGACCACCCGACAACCAACCCGGAATATGTCGACGCCGAGCTGTTGAGGTGTTGGCTTGACCGCAAGTGGGCTGAGCCGCTGGTGTCCGCACGCTGTATCGCAAAGGGCGGCCCCAACCGCCTGCGCTCGACGCCTTATGTTCGGCGGCTCATAGAGATCCTGGTGAAAGCCGGATGGCTGATCCCCTTGGATGGCAAAGCGACGATAAGGGATGAACCTGTGCGCGAGGCTTGGCGGGTGATCCGGCCATGAACCGCCCCAAACCCTCGACGCCTCGACAGCCAACGCCGCGAGATCTGCTCCTGCTGAGCAACCGTCTTGATGCCGCAGATGCGCGCGACGAACGTGCAGCGATCCTCGAGTTCGAGGCTGGCCTTGATCGAGCCGAGGCCGAACGGCTCGCCCGTCTGATGCACCCTACCGTTGGGTATGCGCGCGAGGCTCAATGAAGCCATTGGTGTCGCAACTGTCGCAACCTGTCGCAGCCTGTCAGACGGTAACATCGGACCGGCGTCGATAGCTTCGACGGCGCAGGGAAAACCTTAAGCCACTGCAATACAATTGAAATTCGCCATTCCGTGCACCTGGCAAGCAACATCGACCTTCTGCTGTCGCAACTGTCGCAACTGTCGCAGGGGGACTCGAGGAGAGGCGCATCCCACCATCCTGGCAAGTCACCGCCACGCGGTACAACCGCTCAAACGTCGAGATCTGCGTGCCTCATGCCATTCAACGCGGGTCCTTCCTGGCACGCCGCGTATACGGTGCGGCTGAGCGCATCCAACAAGGCAGGCTTAACAAAATGCAAAGCCTAAACAACGACTTAACCCGCGTATCTCATATGGAACGAGCTTCGAGCTGCCGCCGCTTTGTGATATCCTCGTGATGACGACGCTTAACGATAGCGAAGCGGGGCCTTGGCA
>JBCBUA010000293.1:0-6376 GCA_039818365.1 Pseudomonadota bacterium | reverse complement strand
GGTCCGTGAGCCGCGAATTGGTCATGTGGGTATGGACGCCGTCGGTGCCATTGAAACCCGGGCCCGCCGGAGACCCGGAACAGATGGTTTCATAGTACTGATATGTGTCGTTGCCGAATGTCAGGTTGTTCATCGTTCCCTGCGCATTGGCCATGGCACCGAGCGCCGCGAAAACGGCGTTGGTGACATGCTGCGAGGTTTCGACGTTTCCTGCGACAACAGCGGCGGGATAGGAGGGACGCAGCATGCAATCGTCAGGAATGATGATGTTGATCGGCTTGAGGCAGCCGGCATTCATCGGAATCTCGCCTTCCACCATCACGCGGAAACAGTAGAGGATCGCGGCACGGGTCACCGGTTCCGGTGCGTTGAAGTTGTTCAGCTTCATGCCCGATGTCCCGGTGAAGTCGACGGTCGCTTCCCTCTTTTCCTTGTCGACGGAGATCCTGACCTTGATCACGGAGCCCTGGTCGGTCGGGTATTCGTATTCGGACTCCTTCAGCGCTTCAATGACACGCCGGACACTTTCCTCCGCGTTGTCCTGCACATGGCCCATATAGGCCTGGACGACGTCCAGTCCGAAATGCGCGACCATCTTGCGCAGCTCCTGGATACCCTTCTCATTTGCAGCGATCTGGGCAGAGAGATCGGCAACGTTCTGATGCGGGTTGCGGGCTGGATACGCATGGTTGGTCAGGAGTTCGACCAGCTCGTCTTCGCAGAACCGGCCCTCGTCGACGATCTTGAAATTGTCGAAAAGAACGCCTTCCTCATCGACATTGGTCGCGCGTGGCGTCATGGAGCCCGGCGCTGAACCGCCGACATCCGCATGGTGACCGCGCGAGGCGGACCAGAACAGGATCTCTTTGCCGTCATCATCGAAGACCGGCGAAACGACCGTGATGTCGGGCAGGTGCGTGCCGCCGTTATAAGGGGCGTTCAGCGCAAACACGTCGCCGGGTTTGATCTTGCCCTTGTTCAGCTTGATGATTGTCTCGACAGATCTGTCCATGGAGCCGAGATGCACCGGCATGTGCGGGGCGTTGGCAACCAGGGCACCGTTCGCGTCGAAGACGGCGCACGAAAAATCGAGCCGCTCCTTGATGTTGACGGAGTAGGCCGTGTTCTGAAGCGTGACACCCATCTGCTCGGCAATGGACATGAACAGGTTGTTGAACACTTCCAGCATTACCGGGTCGGCGTGGGTTCCAACCGCGCTTGCCCTCTTGAGCGGAACCACCCGCTTCAGGATGACATGATCCTTGGAATTGACTTCCGCCTGCCAGCCGTCCTCGACCGCGATCGTCGCATGCGGTTCTATGATCACCGCAGGTCCGGAAACACGTGTGCCGGGCTTCAAGGCATCGCGCTTGTAGATGCCCGCATCGTGCCATGTGCCTTCAGAGTAAAGGCGTGTTGTTTCAGCAGCTTCAGGCCTGTCCGATGACAGGCTGAGATCCGGTTCGACAAGGCCGGCCCCTCCGCCCGCCGTTTCAACCTCAAGCGCTTCGACAACGATCGGCTTGTTGTCATAGGCAAAGCCGAACTGCTTCTTGTGGGCTTCTTCAAACGCGGCGCGCATTTCCGCAACGCCGCCCAGCAGGACCGGCAGGGGCGTGTCCGTGCCATCGTAGCGCAAATGGGCCGTTGCCGTGGAGCGGCGGGCTTCAGCCGGGACGGCCTGCCGCTCAAGTTCGGCTTCGGTCTGGCGGGCCAATTCGTCCCTGAGTGCGGACAGCTCCGGCAACAGATCCTCGGTCAGTGTCTTGACGACCGCTTTCTGCCGGTCGGCACGAATGTCGGCGAGGCCCATGCCGTAGGCAGAGAGTATTCCGGAGAAAGGATGCAGGATGACGGTGGTCATGCCGAGGCTGTCGGCAACCCGGCATCCCGTCTGCCCGCCCGCTCCGCCGAAGCAGGTGAGGGCATATTCGGTCACGTCATAGCCGCGCTGAACCGAGATTTTCTTGATCGCGTTGGCCATGTTCTCGACCGCGATCTTCAGAAAACCGTCAGCGACCTCTTCCGCCGTGCGGCCGTCGCCGATTTCGGCAGCCAGCGCTTCAAACTTTTTCCTGACCGTATCCCCATCAAGCGGCTGATCCTGGTTGGGGCCGAAAATCTTCGGGAAGAATGCGGGCGCGAGTTTCCCCGTCATGAGATTGGCATCGGTGACTGTCAGCGGCCCGCCGCGCCGGTAGCAGGCCGGTCCCGGGTTGGCGCCCGCCGAATCCGGGCCGACCTGAAAGCGGCCGTCGGTATAGTGGAGAATGGAGCCGCCCCCGGCTGCCACCGTGTGGATCATCATCATGGGCGCGCGCATGCGCACACCGGCCACTTCGGTCTCAAAAGCACGCTCGTAGTCGCCCTCGAAATGGCAGACATCGGTGGATGTGCCACCCATGTCGAAGCCGATGATCTTGTCATAACCAGCCATGCGCGAGGTCTCGACCGCACCGACGACACCGCCGGCCGGTCCGGACAGAATGGCATCCTTGCCCTGGAAAAGGTCGGCAGCGGTCAATCCACCGGAGGACTGCATGAACATGAGGCGCGGCCCTTCGCCGAGTTCCGCCTGAACCTGATCCACGTAGCGGCGCAGGATGGGCGAAAGATAGGCGTCGACGATCGTGGTGTCGCCGCGTCCCACCAGCTTCATCAACGGCGAAACCTCATGCGAAACCGAAATCTGCGGGAAGCCGATGTCCTCGGCGATCTTCCTGAGCGTCTTCTCATGCGCAGGGAACGCGTAGGCATGCATCAGAACGATTGCAATGGAGCGTATGCCGGCGTCCCAGGTTGCCTGCATTTGGGCGCGTGCCTGCGCTTCATCAAGTGCGATCTCAAGCGTGCCGTCAGCGCGCACGCGCTCAGGGATTTCATGCACGCGTTCGTATAGCAGTTCCGGTTTGATGATTTCCTTGGCAAAGATATTGGGGCGGGCCTGGTAGCCGATCTCCAGGGCATCGCGAAAGCCTGCCGTGATGAACAGCGCCGTGCGTTCCCCCTTGCGCTCCAGGAGGGCATTGGTCGCCACCGTGGTCCCCATCTTGACGGTCGCGACCTTGTCGGACGGTATGGGCGCGCCCTTTTCAATACCGAGGAGTTCGCGGATACCCTGGATCGCGGCGTCCCGATAGGCTTCCGGATTTTCCGACAGCACTTTGTGCGGGTGCAAGGTTCCGTCAGGCGAACGGCCGACGATATCCGTGAAGGTGCCGCCCCGGTCGATCCAAAAGTCCCACTTCGCTGTCATTTTCTTTCCTCTGGTGTTTCAAACTGAAATTCTCACGGCGTTTCAGCTTCGGTCCGTTCTGATTTTAAGGTCAGTGGCTTTACGTTGACATTTTGTCGATAAATTGTCGATGAAAAAATTCTGAAATCTGTGTTAGAATCGTGAAAGTCCATCCGTGTCAGTGCCTTAATCGGTTTTCGCGGGGATCGCTTCCCCTGTGTTTTTCGCCGATCTCTTGAAAAGCGACAAACCGCTTGCGCCCCAGCCAAAGGTGCGAGCAAAAGGTTCGGCTTCGACTGTATCGAACGCTTCTTTCGCTTCGGCCAGTTCATGCGGATTGGTGTGTACCACAAGCAGCCAGTCAGTGCCCGTTTCCGAAGAGGCAGAAAGCGACGTGATGTCGCCGGGTGTGTCTGCGGTGACGAAGCTGTCCGGTGCGCGGAGATAATATTCCAAAGCGGGTGCGGCAAACCCCTTGAACAGCGTGAGCCGGTCATTGGCAGACCGCTCCGCAAGATAAGTTGCGGTTATCCCGCGCCACTCCGGCCTGACCTTCTCGGTCAAGGTGAACCTGAGCTCTGGAAATGTGAGAAACAGGGCGACGGCAACAAGTGCGGCAGGCGCTATTTTCGGGACGATGTGATGCGCGCCTGCGGATGCCAGCACAAGCAGACCCGGCCAGGATGCAATGAGATAGCGGTCGAAGAGGATCGGCTGAACAAGCAGGGAGTAAAGATAGGCGAGCGCCACGGGGCCGACCGTGTAGGCGACGCAGACCGTGAGCATGCGCGGGTCAAGGGTCGAGGGCTGTTCTTGCGCGCGGGATCGAAGGGGCGCCGGCAGAACGCAGAGCGCTGCCAGGCAGACCAGCACCCAGAAGAGAGCCAGGGACCCGGTGATGCCAAAAACCATGGTTTTCAGGAACTCAATGTCCGGAAAGGCGATCCAGAAACCCGCCTCGGCGACGGAACTTGCGCGCACTGCCAGCAGGTACAGCCAGGGAAGAAAGACAAGGGTGCTGATCCCCATTGCCAGGCAGGCGCGAAGCGCGCGCGACCGCCCAAGGGGGTGGCTGGTGAGCAGATCCCGCACGGTGAACAAGGCGCAGACTATTCCGACCGACGCGAAGGTGAGGATTGCGTAGACGTGGCTATAGAGAAAAAGGGCCCCGGAGACGGCGAGCAAGGTGAACCAGAGTGCCGACGGGGTCCTGAGGACCTTCAGCGTTGCGAGCAGAAAAGCGAGACCGCAAGCCGCCTGCAGCGCGTACATGCGGGCTTCCGTTGAATACCAGATGTGGAACGGCGACAGGGCGAGCAGGGCTGCCGCGGTCAGGCCGGGAATGCGGCCTGCCAGTTCTTTGCCGGTCAGGTAAGTCAGCAGGACCGCCGCCAAGCCCAAGACGGCCGAAGGCAGACGGAGGGCAGTTTCGCTGTCGCCGATGACCGGAATTGTCAGCCAGAGAATGATGTTGTGTAGCGGGGGATAGTTGTCGCTTGCCACCGAGGCAAGCAGCGCCGGGAAGGTGCCGTTCGACTGGCTCCAGCTGACAGCCTCGTCGTACCAGATGCTTGTTCTGTCGAGATCGGTAAGCCTGAGTGCGGCGGCTGCGATGATTACCACGGCAAGAAGCAAACTGCCCGCAATCCTCATAGAGCGGCTTTCCCCGGTCGTCTGCAGCACTTTTTTCTTCTCCCACAATGAATTAGCGACGCTAGACAATTCGTTTCAAAGAAGAAAGTGCGATCTGTCATTGACTTTTCAATGATAATTTATCGATAAAACGTTGATGTTTTGAGTTTTTGAGTCTAGCTTTGCCTCAGATGCGCAATTCCCAGGTGCTGAGAACAAGGCACCGGACACAGCATCAGGCCGGGATGGGTCCGGCTTCCAAGAGGAGAATTTCATGCTGCATTCACGTAATTTGAGCAAAGCCGGTCTTCGGCTGGCGACCGCTGCTGTTTTTGGACTTGCAGGTCTTGCTGCTGCATCTGCCGAGACCAAGTGGGACATGCCGACCCCCTATGGCGACAGCAATTTCCACACGCAGAACATCTCGGCATTTGCCGACGACGTCAAAGCAAAGACCGGCGGTTCCCTGACGATCACGGTTCACTCCGCCGGATCCCTGTTCAAGCATCCGGAAATCAAGAATTCCGTGCGCAAGGGCCTGGCTCCGATCGGTGAGGTTCTCGTGTCGCGTCTCGCCAACGAAGACGCCGTGTTCGGCGTTGACTCCGTTCCCTTCCTGGCGCCGTCCTATGACAAGGCATGGAAACTCTACCAGGCCTCCAAGCCGGGTCTGGAAGAGAAACTGGACGAGCAGGGTCTGCAGTTGCTCTTTGCCGTGCCGTGGCCGCCGCAGGGCATTTATGCCAAGAAGGAAGTTGTTGCGGGCGACGATCTCAAGGGTCTCAAGTTCCGTGCTTACAATGCGGCAACCGAACGTCTCGCCCAGCTTGCCGGTGCCGTGCCCACCCAGGTTGAAGTGCCGGACATCGCGACTGCATTCTCCACCGGTCGGGTGGAAGCCATGATCACGTCGCCGTCCACCGGCGCGAACTCCAAGGCTTGGGACTTCCTGACCCATTACCATGACACCCAGGCCTGGCTGCCAAAGAACATGGTGATCGTCAACAAGCGGGCGTTCGACGGCTTGAGCGACGAGGAAAAGGCCGCTGTGCTGGAAGCTGCCGAACTTGCCGAAAAGCGCGGCTGGGAAGCCTCCAAGGTCGAGACCAAAACCAAGACCAACGTTCTGATCGAAAACGGGATCAAGGTGGTCCAGCCGAGCACGCAGCTGATCGAAGATCTCGCGGCGATCGGTGAAACCATGGCTGCCGAATGGCAGGAAAATGCCGGTGAAGCCGGTGCCGCAGTTCTCGAAGCTTACAAGAACTAAAAAAGACAGCATAAGCGCCGGGCCGGAAGAGCCCGGCGTTTTTTCAACAAGCTGCTTATCCGGTAGGGGAAACCGATGCGTAAGGCTTTGAATTCGCTTTATCAGGCGTCAACGGCTCTGGCTGCCTGCTGCCTCGTGGTGATCGCAAGCCTCGTTGTCTTCCAGGTGATGGGAAGAGTGTTCGACGGGGCAAGGAAACTGTTCGGCCTGGAACCGTTGGGCCTGCAGGTGCCGTCCCT
>JBCBUA010000292.1:0-6467 GCA_039818365.1 Pseudomonadota bacterium | reverse complement strand
GGAAAAGATACCCAGATCGTTCAGCCGCTTGCGAGCCCGTGCGATGTCCTCGGGAGAATAGATCCCGCCTTCCGGAAGCATGGCTTGCTGTTTGACGAAGTCCGGATCGGTGACCTCCGTTCCGTTGACCGCGACCGGCCCGAACCGGGCCTGAGGTCCGGCATCGGCCACAAGTGCAACATCGAGCTTGTTGGAGCTGTGATCGGCGGTTATCCGGCGCTCCGCGATCTTTGCTTTTGGATAGCCGCGCCCGCGCAAAAGGGCAACGATGCGTCCTTCCGCGGAGAGGATCTTTCCCGATTCTGCGGGTTCGCCCGGCGTCAGCCCCCAGAAAGACGGGTCCGTCGACAGCTCGCTCGTGTTCGAGGAGATGGAAACGGTGCCGAACGTGAACACGGGACCGGGATTGACCAGGATGGACACTTTCACCGGGCGCGCGTCGGGCAGGTCGCTTTGCTCAAGCGCGGTTTCCAGGGGAATGCCCGCCAGCTTGATGGAAACGGTTCCACCGTAACGGCCTTCCGAATAGAGCTTCGCGACAAGCCTTTCGCGATCGGAAAGCGCGCGCGCGATCAGGCCGGCCTCACCGGAGGGCGGCTTGTCCTGCTGCTGAATGAGCAGGGAGGCACCCTTCAGGTCACCAGTCAGATCATCATCACCTGTCGATACAGCAAGTTCAGCCTCGTATGGGGTCGGGTCCGGCACAGCTTCGCCAGGCTCTTCCTCCTCACCGCCAAAGGGTTTCCAGCCGAAAATTTCAAAGGCAGTGGCCGGATAAAGCGGTAGGGCAAGGCTGACAAGCAGGGCCCCGATCGCAATAGCGGATCTGGAAACACAAAAAGGGCCGGTTACCGCACTGGCAACCAACGTCTTTGATGCGGTTGCAACCGCGCTCCGGGAGACCCCGGAGAAGCAAGACGGTAGACCCTTCACTAACTGCCGCCTGACGGGTTGGTCCGACCGGCCTTTAAAAAACAAAAGACACCTCGGCCGGACTGCTTATGCAGCCCTACAATTACAAGCGTATGCTGCCATGGTTAAATCTTGCTGAATCTTGATAGACCATGATGACTGGCTGAAAGCAAGAGAGAAGGCAGCGCAACGGCTTGGAGCAATAAGTTGAAGCGGTTCACTTCGAGCGCCAACACTCATTTCCTTTACGGCAGAAACAGCTGCGCCGGACAAGTCCGGCGCGTTTTACTGATCATGGAACGGTCATTGCGCTCAGAACAGCGGATCTTCTTCGGCAAGTCCCATGAGCCGTCGGGCGGCGGTCAACGTGTTGACCATAAGCATTGCGATCGTCATCGGACCGACACCGCCCGGCACCGGCGTGATGGCACCGGCATGGTCCACGGCCTCGTCAAAGGCGACGTCGCCGACCAGCCGTGACTTTCCTTCGCCGCGTTCGGGCGCCGGTATCCTGTTGATGCCGACATCGATCACGGTTGCACCGTCCTTGATCCAGTCGCCCTTGACCATTTCAGGGCGGCCGACGGCGGCAACGACGATGTCTGCGGCACGCACGACATCCGGCAGGTCTCGCGTGCGGCTGTGCGCGATGGTCACCGTGCAGCTTTCTTGAAGCAGCAGGCTGGCCATCGGTTTGCCGACAATGTTGGAGCGGCCGACGACAACCGCATTCTTGCCGGAAAGCGTGTCGCCGAGCGTGCGTTTGAGAAGCACAAGGCTGCCGGCCGGCGTACAGGGAACAAGCGCGCTGTCGCGCTCTCCGGCGGTCAGGAGACCGACATTGACCGGATGGAAACCGTCGACATCCTTTTCCGGGCGGATCAGTCGAAGGACCTTGCTTTCATCGATATGGCCGGGCAGGGGCAACTGGACCAGAATTCCGTGGATTTCCGGATCGTTGTTGAGCTGATCGACCAGCGAAAGTACCTCATCTTCGCTGGAGGCGGCATCGAGCGTGTGTTTCACGGAATGAAAGCCGCAGGCTTCCGCGGCGCGATCCTTGTTGCGCACATACACCTGACTGGCCGGGTCCTCACCGACAAGCACGACGGCGAGCCCGGGGCGCTTTCCGCTTTCTTTCAGAAGGGCGGCCGCCCGGCGCGTGATTTCATCGCGCACGGATTCCGCAATGGCTTTGCCATCAATGATTTGGGCCTGGGGCATTCAGCCTCCTTGTCGCTGGGTCGATCGGAACAAACGAATTCGGCGACCAGCTATAGAATGGCCGTCTGAATTGAAAAAGGCAGATTGCGTCGTTTCTTACTCTGGTTTCGCCACGGCGGCTGTCCGTATCCCTCAGGAACCGCGCGCGAACCTGTCCAGTTCCGAAATTGCGCAGACGATGTGATAGAGCGAGCTGGCCGGGGCCGGTTCGTCGGCAAAGCTGCCGTCGGGAGCCAGTTTGTCGAGATAAAGCCCTGCAGGCGCATTCTCGAAATAGATGCGCAAGGCAGCGACCGAAGCAGGAATGTCGGCGAGATAGGCGTCTTTCTCGGGCCCGGTCGAAATCTCGGCCAGCGCGACCGCCGCCTTGATCCATTCGGTCTGTCCCCAAAGCCGCGCAACCGGGTTCTCGACCGTGAAGTCATCATTCAACGCCATGAAGGTGACGCCACGGTTTTCATCGATGCCGTAGGTCCAGGCGATGTCGTAAAGGCGTCTTGCGGCAACCAGCGCACCGGCATCTTCCCGTGAACGGCCCCACCTGCACAAAAGCCACGCCCATTCGAACTGATGACCGGGCTCCATGATCCGGCCCTGGTCTCCGGGCATTGGCGTCCAGTCCAGATCAAAGAATTCCCGGAGGCCGCCGCTGACCGGGTCGATGAAGCGGTTCATCGCAAGTTCGGCGATCTCGTCGGCCAGCTCCGCCCAGACCGGATCCTCGGAAACCGCTTCCCAGGCGAGGCACGCTTCGAACAGATGCATGTGCGGATTGGAGCACAAGGGCCGCTTGTCCGGATTTGCTTCCCGGAACCCCCCCTCGCTGTGCCGGTAGGTCTCCATGAGGTAGTTCAATAGATTGGCGGCGTGTTCCTCGGCGAGCGCCTTGCGGCTTTCAATGCAAGCGGCAACATGCGCAAAGGCGAACAGCGCAAAGGCCTGATTGTAGAGATCGAACGTGTCATCGGTGATCTCGTTGTTCAGGTCAGCTGCCGCGGCAACATAACCGGCTTTCGTCAGATAGGTGCCGGTGAACCAGTCAAACAGGCCGGTGGCGATTTCTTCGGCCGGGCCGGTCCATCCCAGCTTTGCGCCTTCCAGGAACGAATAGATCTGCCTGGGGACAATGCGCGCGCGGCGCGGCGCGGCGGTTGCCGTCCGGTCGACCAGGTCGATTGCTTCAAAACACTCGCCCTTTGACAGATCGACGCCTTCGGCAAGCCAGATCGGCAGGGCTTCGTCATTCTGCCACCTGATGAGATCGGCGGAGAGCTGTCTGATCGGCCCGAGGCCTGCGTTCTGGGGTGCCATTTTAGTCCTCATGCCTGGGTGAGACGGATGCTCTGCGAGAATCGGATCGGAACCGGTCAGGACGTTTTAGCGAAAAAGTACAAAGAATGAAAAACGGGAAGACATACCAAGGCACATGCCTTTGCCGGTGAAGGGACGGGTGCCCCGGCGCTCGCCGGGACACCGGAGGCCGTGTCAGACATTGCTGTCGGGGAAAGACGCCTTGCGCTCGGCCATGAAGCTGATCAGCGCATCGTCGATGGCCGGATCGAGTTCTGGGCCGGTATAGGACCTCAGCATGTCCTTCCATCTGCCGTTGGCCCTCTTGGCAGCATCGAGTTCCCCGTCCGCGAGCCATTGCTCATAGGAATTGTTGTCGGCGATCGAGGAGCGGTAGAAGGCGCTTTCGAAGTTGCGCTGGGTATGGGCGGCACCCAGGAAGTGCCCGCCCGGGCCGACTTCCTGAAGGGCATCCATTGCCAGGGTTTCGTCGTCGACCTCGATGCCCTTTGCCAGCACATGCATCATGCCGAGCTGATCGGCATCCATGACGAATTTCTCGTAGGACGAACACAGCCCGCCTTCCAGCCAGCCGGCTGAGTGCAGGGCGAAATTCACACCGGATTGCACCGTTGCAAGGATCGTTTGTGCCGATTCCTGCGCCGACTGCGCATCCGGCAGCTTGGAGGCCGTGAAGGAACCGCCCGAGCGGAAGGGCAGGTTGAGCCTGCGTGCCAGCTTCGCAGCCCCGTTCAGCAGCAGCGAACCTTCCGGGCTGCCGAAAGTCGGTGCGCCGGACTGCATGGAGATGGAGCTGACGAAAGCGCCGAACACCACCGGCGCGCCGGGACGGACAAGCTGCGTCAGCGCGCATCCTGCCATCGCCTCGGCCAGAACCTGGGACAGCGTGCCGGCAACGGTGACCGGGCTCATGGCACCGGCCAGAATGAACGGCGACACGATGCAGGCCTGGTTGTTCTTCGCATAGACCTTTAGCGCCCCCAGCATCGTGGCGTCGAACACGAGCGGCGAGTTTGCATTGATCAGCTGGATCATGACGCAGTTCTGGTCGACGAACTCCTCGCCGAAGGTGATCTGCGCCATCCTGACCGAATCTTCCGCGCGTTCCGGCGCCGTCACCGAGCCCATGAACGGCTTGTCGGAATATTTGATATGCGAATAGACCATGTCGAAATGGCGCTTGTTCACAGGCAGGTCGACCGGTTCGCAGACCGTGCCGCCCGAATGGTGCATCCAGGGCGACATGTAGGCCAGTTTCACGAAATTGCGGAAGTCCTCGATCGTGCCGTACCGGCGCCCCTGATCCAGGTCGGTTACGAAGGGCGGGCCGTAGACCGGGGCGAACACGAGATTGTTTCCGCCGATCTCGACATTGCGGGCCGGGTTGCGCGCGTGCTGGGTGAACTGACTCGGCGCGGTCTTCAGGATCTCGCGCAGCATATCCTTTGGAAACCGGACGCGCTCGCCGTCGACATCCGCACCGGCGTCCTTCCAGATCTGAAGCACTTCCGGGTCTTCCCGGAATTCAAGCCCGATTTCCGCAAGAATGCGATCCGCATTCGCCTCGATTTTCAGAACGCCTTCTTCGCCGAGGACATCATAAATCGGCAGTTTACGGGAAATATAGGGGACAGCCTGGCCGGCCGGACCCGCTTGCCTGCGCTCGCGGCGGGCGGATCGGCCTCTGCGGCCCGACGGGGCGGCGTCTGACATCATTCAGCTCCAAAGGTGGTGTTTTGAGTTGTGCGTAGTCTTTCTCAGGCGCAAGTGCAACCCGGCTCCAGATGCGTCGCACTTTGCCATAAATGCGTCATGTCCCTGACTTGATCGAACTTACTCTGCCTGTGCCGGGAAGCGGGCAGTGTAGCACTCTTGAGGCAAACCGTCGCTTGGGCTTGCTGAAATTCGGCTCGGCGGCCACCGTCGGTTCCTTCGCGCCTGGACTGCCGCGTTGCCGATGATTGTCGCATCCGCCCGCTCCGGTATCTTGTTCACGCTTTCGTTGCTGCGCAATTGGAGGCCGGATCACCTCTGGCCTTTGCGCCAAAACTCAAGGTGTCCAGAGGTGGCGATCTGGACACTGGCCAGCCTCCAACCGTCGTCAGGCCACTGCTTGACCCACAGCTGTCCGGTTTGGAAAGCGCTGTCGAACTTATGCTATTGAGAAAGCAGCATAATTCTTTGTGGAGCCAAATCGGGCTACTGAATTTTTTCTCCGGTTTGTCATCAAATCATTTGAGCACAATAGAGCACGTCGTCGAAATGCGCCCAAGTGGGCGATCTTTGTCTCCCCGACCGTCATTCCGGACAAGGGAGGCGATGCCGACTGCCGATCCGGAATCCAGAAATCTGCGTTTGCGAAGCGAACACGCTTGCCGATACGACCCTAGGCCGCGCCTTCGGCGCGAATTACCTCCGGTTTCCGGATCGGCGCGCAGCTGGCGCTGCACTTGTCCGGAATGACGGGTGCGCGGGAATGGGCGATGCCGGGATAAATTTGCAGGTCATGCCATGGCATCCATGCCGTTGCGTGTCCAAGCTCAACGGGCGCAGCGCATCCTTCGAGACAGCGCTGGTGCGCTTCCTCAGGATGAGGGTGCCGGCCCTTGTTGGTCATTCCGGACAAGGGAGGCGATGCCGACTGCCGATCCGGAATCCAGAGATCAGGGTGAGCGAAGCGAACGCGAAAGCGCCTTGTGCCGGATATGGCCGCGCCTCCAGCGCGTGCATATATCTGGATTCCGGATCAGCGCACAGCTTTCGCCGCGCTTGTCCGGAATGACGGGTAGGGGGAATTGGTTCAACCGTCAGGCTATGCCATGGCTTGACCCACCGCTGTCCGGTTTGAAACGCGCTGTCGAACTTATGAAGTCGAGAAAGCGCCATAGTTCCTTGCGGTGCCAAATCGGGATACAGCAACGTTTCACTGATTTGTCATCCTTGTTTGCCGCACGCGCGGCAAGATCGGGAACCAGTCCGCCGTATAGTTGAAGTTAGAAGAAGGCGGAGAAACAAGCGAT
>JBCBUA010000291.1:0-6496 GCA_039818365.1 Pseudomonadota bacterium | reverse complement strand
CGACATGGGTTACACCGGCCAGTTCAGAAACGTAGTCAAGCTGCTCTTCGGCAGCACCTTCGATCCAGGTGTTTCTGGAATAAAAGCGATGGACGGGCGCAGCATCAGCAGATGCTGCAGACCCTTCCTTGTGAGAAGTGCCCATTTGGGAACCTTTTTGAAAACAGGATGCGTTTCGGGTGCAAGACACGCTTGCCCCGGAGTGCCTCCACCGCACCGCAAACGCGGATCAGCGCAGGTTTGCCGCCGTCTTGGGCGCGCGCAACATGGTCGTCATGTGTCCTGGTCCCGTTTTCAAAAAGTAGTCAAACCGCTGCAAGCGGTGGGCACTAGATAAGCGCTGCTGCATCAACCCGCAAGCGGCAACAGGGTTTTCCGGCTACTGGCGCAGACCGTGTTGCCGGCCTGCAACGTTTCGGCAGCCGCCGGTTTTGCCTGGCACAACGCAAAACAGGCGCATCCGGGGATGCGCCTGATGCCTGCCTGGCGGCTTTTGTCCGGTTCCCGATGAAGCCGTCAGAGATCCGTTGCGGCGGTTGTCCGGATCTTCTTCCAGTTCTCGTCTGCCTTGGCGATTGTTCCGGCTTCGTCCTTCTGGAACGCGCGGAAAATCTCCTCGTTCAGGAACAGGTAGAGCTTGTCGTCGACAATGGTGGCGAATTGCGGGTCACCGTCGAATTTCTTGCCAACGGAGACACCGAAAGTGCAGAAGCCGCCGTTCTGCGGAAGATAGGCCGCAGGATCTGCCGTAAACCTGTCCATGGTCTCCTTTGAAGAAAAGTAATAGGCGACACCGTCGTGAACTGCAGTGTGATTGGCCGCGCCATCGATCCGGTTGCCGAGATCGATGAAGGCGACAGGGTCGACACCGTGCATACCGAGCGGAGCTCCAGCGGCGGTCAAGCCGTTGGACGTGTTGTACTCGTCCGCAGCAAAGCCCGGGCTGGACAGGGCGGCGACGCCGAGCAGCGTCGCGGCGACAAGTGTTTTTGAAAAGGACATGTTGATTTCTCCTGGTCTGGATCTGAGGTCTGCCTGGCTGGCTTGTTCACCAGCCGTGATCACACTGCGTTCAAGCCGCCGATAGATCCATGCGCGAAACATCGCCTGAATTTGCAGATCGTCCGGGTTGTGCCGGAAAACGAAAAACACCGGCGAGGGCCGGTGTCTTTCTTTCTCACGGTCTTGAAGGGGAGTGCCTCCTGGATCCGTCGTCTTCACGCCACCTGAGGTGCACCGGTTTCGGGTCTGTGCAGGGAGACGACGGTCAGGACCGCGAGCGCATTGACGACGTAATAGGCGAAATCGATGCCCTTGAACCCGAGGACGAACGGCGCCGCCAGAAAAACGACACCGACCGCGAAATCGACGATCAGGTGGAACGAATAGGGCAGGACCCGCATGAGGCCGGTTTCGTGGTCGGTCAGAATGGTCAGTATCAGCGCCGCAACGCCGGTTGCTACGGAGAGCCAGAAGGCGAGCGGATTTGACTGGCCGAGGCCAAGCACCATCGGCAAGGCGATGAGGCTGAGGGCGACCGGATAGTCGAGATAGGCGTGGATGGTCTTTGTGACAAAGCGGATGTTCATGTCGTGCTCCTGGATTGGGACTGGTGCGGGGCGTCTGCCCCATGAACGTCAAGATGATCCGTTGATACCGATTGTTCCATGCACGAAAGTCCCCCAAAATTGACCGATCGTCCGCCGGACTTGCGATGCTAGACCAAAAGCCTCAATAAGGGCCCAGCCGATACTCAAGGTGACCAGACATGAAAAACGATGCCCTTAGCCAGATCCTGGATGCCCTGAAGCTGCGCGGATCGATCTACTTTCACACCAACTTCTCGCCGCCCTGGGCGGTTGCCGTCCCGGCATTCGGCAATGTTGCCCGGTTCCATATGGCGATGCGCGGCGCCTGCTGGCTGACGGTCGAGGGCTACGCTGCGCCCATTTATCTCGCGACCGGCGATCTGGTGGTCATCCCGCATGGGGCTGCCCATGTCCTGTGTGATGAACTGGGGCGGGAGGCGACGGGCGTCGACCGGGTTCTTCAGGAAAGCGGGTATACAGGCGAAGGCGCGCTCTATTTCGGCGGGCCGGAAGAAGAGCAGAGCTGCAAATTGTTTTGTGGGCATTTCGAGTTCGAGGACGGTTCGGTGCATCCGATCCTCGACGCCTTGCCGCCGGTCATTCATGTTCCCAATACCGAGACGCTGAACGCCCACTGGCTGGAAACGGTCATGCGCTTTGTCGCCAGCGAGGTCCGCGCAACCTTGCCGGGCTCGGACGCCATCGTGCACCGGCTGACGGAGATCATCTTCATCCAGGTGGTGCGCACCTTTGTCGATCTGGAGGGCGACCGGGCAGGGTGCCTCGCCGCCGTTCTCAATCCGAAGCTGGGACGTTCCATGTCCCGGATACATTCAGCGCCCGAGCAGCAATGGACGGTGGAGACACTGGCGCGCGAGGCAGGCATGTCGCGCACGGTCTTCGCGGAACGCTTCACCGATCTCGTCGGCATGACGCCGCTGGCCTATGTCACGCACTGGCGCATGGAAAAGGCGCGCAAGGAACTGCGCGACACGGACCTGCCGCTGATCGATATCGCCGAGAACATCGGCTACAGCTCCGAGGCCGCGTTCAACCGGGCGTTCAAACGCCAGTTCAACCAGACACCTGGCCAGATGCGGCGTATGGGGTAAGGGCGACGCCGGAAAGGGCAATGACCTTCGGTTGATGGGCTTTGATGAGAAGGCTGGCGAGTGATCAGAGGCAGCGATTTCCGAGGTTAGCAGTCCATCCTTGGAGACGCCGCTTTCGCGGATCCTCAGGATGAGGTGTTAAGGTGTGGCGTCGTTCGTTTGCAGCTTCAGCCATATGCTGAAACTTGGAGCACGCAGTCGCCGATCGTTCGGCCTCATCCTGAGGAGGATCGCTTGATCCGTCTCGAAGGATGCGCTGCGGATTCTTCGCTTCGCCTTCTCTTTCAAGCGTCGTCCCGGACGCCGTACAGCGAAGCTCCCTACGTCACTCCTATCTGATGCCAGCCTGCAAAAACAAAGGGGCGGAAAAGTCCGCCCCTCAGAATCGTCGTCGTGGCCAGCCGGTCAGCCGATGATGCCGTTCAGGGTTGCGCTCGGGCGCATGACGGCGTCGACCTTGGCCTGCGGCGCATGGTAGTAGCCGCCCGTGTCGGCTGGTGCGCCCTGAACGCCGTTGAGTTCGCCGACGATCTTGTCTTCGTTGGCGGACAGGGCCTCGGCGATCGGCGTGAAGTGGGCCTTCAGCTCCGCGTCCTTGTCCTGGGCGGCCAGCGCCTTTGCCCAGTAGAGCGCGATGTAGAAATGGCTGCCGCGGTTGTCGAGGCCGCCGACGCGGCGCGCCGGGGACTTGTCGTTGTCGAGCAGGCCCTCAATGGCGGTATCGAGCGCATCTGCCAGGATCTGTGCCTTGGCGTTGTCCTTTGCGTTGGCGAGGTGCTCGAGCGACGCGCCGAGTGCACAGAATTCGCCGAGCGAATCCCAGCGGAGGTAATTTTCCTCCTGCAGCTGCTGAACGTGTTTCGGAGCGGAGCCGCCGGCACCGGTCTCGAACAGGCCGCCGCCATTCATCAGCGGAACGATGGAGAGCATCTTGGCTGAGGTGCCGACTTCCAGGATCGGGTAGAGGTCGGTCAGGTAATCGCGCAGCACGTTGCCGGTGATCGCGATGGTGTCTTCGCCGCGGGCAATCCGCTCGGTGGTGTATCTGGCCGCTTCGGTCGGCGCCATGATCTTCAGGTCGAGACCGGACGTGTCGTGTTCGGGCAGGTAGGCGTTGACCTTCTTGATCAGCTCCGCGTCATGGGCCCGCTTCTCGTTCAGCCAGAAGACGCCGGGCATGCCGGAGAGGCGCGAACGGGTGACGCCGAGTTTCACCCAGTCGCGGATCGGGGCGTCCTTGGTGCGGCAGGCGCGCCAGATATCGCCTTCCTCGACCTCGTGGGAAATCAGCGTGTTGCCGGCTTCGTCGACAATCCGCATGACGCCGTCCGCCGGAGCCTTGAAGGTCTGCGGGTGAGAGCCGTATTCTTCGGCCTTCTGCGCCATCAGGCCGACATTCGGTACCGTACCCATCTTGGAGGGATCAAGCGCGCCGTTCTCACGGCAGAAGTCGATCACGGCGGAATAAACGCCGGCATAGGAGCTGTCCGGGATGACGCATTTGGCATCGTGTTCCTTGCCGTCCGGGCCCCAGCCCTTGCCGCCTGCGCGGATCAGGGCAGGCATGGAGGCATCGATGATGACGTCGGAGGAAACATGCAGGTTGGTGATGCCCTTGTCGGAGTTCACCATGTAAAGATCCGGGCCGGTGTCCAGAGCCGCCTTGATGTCGGCTTCCACTTCCGCACGCTTGTCCGCCGGAAGGCTCGCGACCTTGGCTTCCAGGTCGCCGAAACCAAGATCCGGGTTGACGCCGAGTTCCGCGAAGGTGGCCGCATGTTTTTCAAAGACGCCCTTGAGGAACGCCTTGACGCAATGGCCGAACAGGATTGGGTCAGAGACCTTCATCATGGTGGCTTTCAGGTGCAGCGAGAACAGCACGCCCTGGTCCTTGGCGTCCTGAATTTCCTTCTCCAGAAAGGTTTTCAGCGCCTTGACACTCATGAAGGTGGCGTCGATGACGTCGCCTTCTTCCAGCGGCCAGTCGGCTTTCAGCACGGTGAGGTCGCCGCCCTTGGCGTCGAACTCGATCTTTGCCGTTCCGGTGGAGATGGCCGGGACGGTGACCGACTTTTCATTGGAGAAGAAATCGTTCGCGCCCATCGTTGCGACGTGGGTCTTGGACGATGTGGCCCATGCGCCCATGCGGTGCGGGTTCTTCTTGGCGTATTCCTTTACGGCCTTGGGCGCACGGCGGTCCGAGTTGCCCTCGCGCAGGACCGGGTTCACCGCGGAGCCCTTGATGGCGTCGTATTTTGCCTTGACGGTCTTTTCTTCCGCGTTTGCCGGGTCCGCCGGATAATCGGGCAGCTTGTAGCCCTGCGCCTGAAGCTCTGCGATCGCGGCATTGAGCTGCGGCTGTGAGGCGGAAATGTTCGGCAGCTTGATGACATTGGCGTCCGGCTGCTTGACCATCTGGCCGAGTTCGGCAAGGTCGTCGGACTGTTTCTGGTCGTCGGTCAGGTATTCGGGGAAATTCGCGAGGATACGGCCTGCGAGCGAAATGTCCCTGGTGCCGATGGTAAGCCCTGCCGCCTTTGTGAAGGTTCGGATGATCGGCAGAAACGAGGCGCTTGCCAGTTCGGGCGCTTCGTCGACCTTGGTGTAGATGATATCGGCCATGGTGCTTGGTTTTTCCCAGTGTTCGATGTGTTCGACGTGTGCTCGCCAGGGGCGGGATCTGGCCCCCGGGATCGGAATTTCGCCTAGCGTATACAATTGTACGCAATCAAAAGCCAGCCCTTCGAAAGACAAAGGCTGTTGATCGGCCTCGTTCTAGCAAACAGGGGGGAAATGTCTATCGACAAGCGACAGTGCGGTCGGCCGCTTTTTGCCGCTTCGGCCATTCCAGGTGATGGCATAAGCCCTCAGAAGCGGTCCGAGAAAACGCGTTTCGAACGCCAGCCCACTGATGGGGTAGAAGAATTCTGCCTCATCCCCAAGCTTCCGCCATCGTTTCATCCAGCTCAGATATTTGGGTATGACATACTTGAATTCGGTGACTTCAATAAACAGGACGTTCTCCCAATCGATCTTCCTGACATAAATGTTCTGAACGACGTTCCACGGGATCGGCTCGCTGAAATACCGCGTGTCGTGAAATCCGTCGGGTCCAATCAGAACAACGGGGTCCACCGCATTCCAAATTCTCTTGAGGTTCAAGAACGCAACCGCACCGCCACCCAACAAGGCGACAAGACCGGTAAGGCCGTGCTCAACGGCAACGCCTCCAGATAGGATTATTTTCGACGTCGTGAAGCCGCCAAAGACCGCCAGGACTGACGAAACAATGAACCACAAAACGAGCGGGGGGACTGAACGTCTGATCTTGATCGTCTTGTCCGGATCGAATTCCATATTTTTAATAAGAAACCGGTTGATAGAGATATCGCTTTCATAAACCTCAGGTTTTAAGAAGGCGTTATATCACCCGACTGGAGTGCTGCTGCGCCTCACTTGTCCGGAATGACGGTGCTTTGCTCCTTTTGTCCTCCAAGGATCGGCCGCGCAGTCAGAGCATGCCGCCGATCCTTCGAGACGGACCTTCCGGTCCTCCTCAGGATGAGGGTGCCTGAAAGGCGTCCCGGTCAAGCGCCGCAAAGTCCAAGAACCTCATCCTGAGGAAGGCCGCAGGCCTGTCTCGAAGGATGGGCCGCAGAAATACGACCTTGTCCCGAATGACAGGCTCTTTGTTTGTCATCCCGGACGGAGCGCAGCGGAGGTCCGGGACCCAGTACGCCGCAGCGCTTCAGCTCCAGGCAACGGGCGGCGTTTACCGGATCCCTGCCGGAGTTT
>JBCBUA010000290.1:0-6614 GCA_039818365.1 Pseudomonadota bacterium | reverse complement strand
CTGAATCCGGATCTTCGCCTGGGGCCGGGGCCGGTTCGGATGACGAGACGTTGGCCTGTGAGGCATCGGTCGATTGCGTTTCGCTCGTGCCCGCCTGCTCCCGATTGGTCGAAATCAGGGTGTCGAGCGGAAGGAAGAAATAGGCGCCGGCGCCGAGCAGGACGGCCAAGGCGACAATCGCCAACGTCTCGTCATCCGAACCGGCCCCGGCCCCAGGCGAAGATCCGGATTCAGGGAACAAGAACACCGACCGCCTGCTGGACGCCGGCGACGAGGAAGTGATTGCGCCTGATGCGCGTACGGTCACGACAACAACGATCAATCCGCAAACCAACGAACCCGTCCCGGCGCCGGCCGAACCTGCAATCACGGCCGGTAACCAGCAGGTTCCTGCCCTTGTGCAACCCGTGCCGGTGCAGCCGGAGGCCGCCGCGCCTGCCGCCTCGGGAACCGAAACGCCGCCGGCTGCGGGCCAAAGTGATGTTGCCGCCATCGACACGCAACAGACAGCTCCCGAACCGTCTTCGGCGGTGCCTGCAGGCGATGGCGCGCAACGTTCGATCCTCTACGAGGAGGGCGAAGATGCCAGCGGAACCGGAACTGCGTCCGAAGGCGCGGTGGTCTGGGGTTTTGCCGAAGAGACCGATGTCGATGGCCAGCCGCAATCCGTTCTGACGGCGTCCGTCGACATCCCCGAGCGGGATGTGAAAGTCGACATTCGTATAAAGCCGAACGAAGATCCGTCGCTTCCGGCCAGCCATCTTGTGGAAATCAAGTATGATTTCCCGGAAAGCTTTGCGGCCGGAGACGTCGTCAACGTTCCGGGCCTCGTGATGAAGCCGACCGAGGAGGCGCGCGGGGACGCCCTGATCGGGGCGTCGGTCAAGGTACAGCCAGGCTTTTTCTGGATTGCCCTGTCCAACCTTCCGAACGAGCAACAGCGCAACCTGAACCTTCTGCGTGAGCGTGGCTGGATTGACATCCCCATGCTCTACGAGAACGGCAAGCGTGGCATTCTGACCCTTGAAAAAGGGGCCGACGGCTCTGAAGCCGTCAGCCAGGCCGTTGCCGCCTGGCAAGCAGGCTAGGCTACACTCTTGCAAAAGCTGAATTGACGGCTTGCCTTTTCCAATCGGGCAAGGCATGTTCCGTCTTGGTCCGAGGGGTGTTCCGGTTTCCGGAACTGAGATGGCTTACCGCCGAACCCTTAGAACCTGATCCGGGTCATGCCGGCGAAGGGACGGAATCCTTAGCCTATTCCCGGATCTCCAATGTCAGTTTCGGCTGTGTCAGCGGACGCATGATCGTGTCGGATCGATTGTCCCCTGAAGACGGCGAGGGAGCATGAGCGTCTTGCGGCAAACGGATCGCAAGACGCGCCTGGTCCGGGACGGGAGATCCTTTGATGAGTTCAGATCTGACTTCAGGTCAGTGCCTGGCCGTTGATAAAAACGCCGTGACGGCTCTTTCTGAAGGAGCCCGAACGTGACGGCTTTCCTTCTGAAATGTGGCAAGGCCGCACTCGGTCTTGCCATCTGCGTTGCGTTGTGGGCGTTGCTTGTCCGAGGGTTGGACATCGAGCCCTACATGCTGCCCGGTCCGGAACGGGTCTGGGCGGCCTTTGCATCCAAACCGGACTTCTTTTTGCACCATGCGGGCATTACCGCGTACGAGACCGTGCTGGGACTTGTGCTCGGTGTTCTTGCGGGCGCAACCAGTGCAATTCTTCTCTGGACGTTTCCGGTGACGCGGCCCGCGCTCCTTCCCTTGATCCTCGTCACGCAATCCCTTCCCGTGTTCGCGATAGCGCCGATCCTTGTCTTGTGGCTGGGATGGGGGCTGGCGTCCAAGATCGTGATGGCCGTTCTGGTCATCTTCTTCGCGGTGACGTCGACCATGTATGACGGCCTGCGGCGCATGGATCCCGGCCTTGTCGATCTTGCCCGGCTTTACCGGCTCCCGCGCTTTTCCGAGCTTTGGATGCTGCGTCTTCCTGCAGCCCTGCCTGCGCTTGCCTCCGGCATCCGGATCGCGGCGGTGTTCGCCCCGATCGGAGCCATTGTCGGTGAATGGGTGGGCGCGAAAGGCGGGCTTGCCTTTGTCATGCTGCACAGCAATGCGCGGGTGAAGACCGACGAAACCTTCGCCGCCCTCATTCTGCTGGCGGTGATGGTTCTTCTCTTGCGGGCGGCCGCTGATGCGTTTGCCCGGATGATTGTCCCCTGGCAGGTCGAAAACTGACTGCCTTTTCCTGGAGGAATGTATGAAAACGAAAGTCCTGTCATTGGCTCTTGCAGCCGGTCTGCTTGCCGGCACGCCTGCTTACGCCGCGGACAAGCTGACCGTTCTGCTCGACTGGTTCACCAATCCGGATCACGCACCGGTCATCACCGCGCAAACGAAGGGTTTCTTTGAAGCGCAGGGCCTGGAAGTCGAATTGATCGAACCGGCCGATCCGGCAATGCCGCCCAAACTGGTCGCGGCCGGGCAGGGCGATATCGCAATCTCCTACCAGCCGACACTGCATGCACAGATCGAAGAGGGCCTGCCGGTCGCCTGGATCGGCACCCTGGTGGAAACACCGCTCAATTCTCTGATCGTCCTGGAAGACGGCCCTATCAAGACGCTTGAAGACCTCAAGGGAAAAACGATCGGGTATTCGGTTTCCGGCTTCGAAGATGCCATGCTCGGTCAGATGCTGAAGTCGGTCGGCCTGGGTGTCGATGATGTCGAGCTGATCAACGTGAACTTTTCCCTGTCGCCCGCGCTCATGTCCGGCCAGGTGGATGCCGTGATCGGTGCCTACCGGAACTTCGAACTTACTCAGCTCGAAATCGAGGGAAAAAAGGGTGTCGCTTTCTACCCGGAAGAAAACGGCGTGCCGATTTTCGACGAGCTGATCTACGTGGTGAACAAGGACAAGACGGGTGATCCGCGCTTTGTGAAATTCCTGGCCGCGATAGAGGCCGCCACCGTCTATCTCACGAACCATCCCGATGATGCATGGGACGCCTTCATCGAGGCGTATCCCGAGCTGAACGACGAATTGAACCGGCGCGCCTGGGCAGACACGCTGCCGCGGTTTGCCAAGCGCCCGGCGAGCCTGGACGAAGGCCGGTATCGGCGCTTTGCCGAATTCATGGCGGAAGCGGGGCTCATCAGCAAGGTGGTCCCGGTCGAGACTTACGCCGTCGAGATCAGGTGATTAACGGCGGAGGGCGGGTCCAGTCCCGGTTTGGACACCCCTGAAATCGTCGCTATGAACGCAAAAACGCCGGGGCTCGGCCCCGGCGTTTTTTGTTGGTTTGTCCTTTGCGGCGTTAGGCGACCGGCTGCTGGTGCTCCTGGGCGCGCGCATTGTTGCGCACCGCCTTTTGAACCTTTTCGAAGGCTCGCACTTCGATCTGGCGTACACGCTCGCGGCTGACACCGAATTCACCTGACAGATCTTCCAGCGTCATCGGATCCTCGGACAGACGCCGGGCTTCGAAGATGCGGCGTTCCCGCTCGTTGAGCACATCCATGGCATCGCTCAGAAGCTTGCGGCGCATGTCCAGTTCTTCCTGGTTGGCGAGCAGGGTTTCCTGGCTGTCGCTTTCGTCGACAAGCCAATCCTGCCATTCGCCGGCATCCGCTTCGGCGCGCACGGGCGCGTTGAGGCTGGCATCTCCGCCGAGACGGCGGTTCATGGACACCACTTCCTCCTCGGAAACTCCGAGGCGCGTTGCAATTTCCTTGACCTGATGCGGTTTCAGATCGCCCTCATCAAGCGCCTGGATCTTGCCTTTCAGACGGCGCAGGTTGAAGAACAGGCGTTTCTGGTTGGCGGTCGTGCCCATCTTGACCAGCGACCAGGATCTCAGGATGTATTCCTGGATCGCAGCCTTGATCCACCACATGGCATAGGTTGCCAGACGGAAACCCTTGTCGGGTTCGAACCGCTTGACGGCCTGCATCAGGCCGACATTGCCCTCCGACACGACTTCGCCGATCGGCAAGCCGTATCCGCGATACCCCATGGCTATCTTGGCAACCAGTCGAAGGTGGGACTTTACAAGTCGTTCGGCAGCTTCAGGGTCTTCATGCTCCTTGTAGCGCTTGGCGAGCATGTACTCTTCCTGCGGCTGAAGCATGGGAAACTTACGAATCTCATCGAGGTAGCGGCTCAGGCCACCTTCCCCGGCTGTGAGAGTAGGTACGTTTTGGGCCATATTATGCACCCCCTTTCGTCATGTCGCATCCTCCCTGCCTCCCGCTGCTCCGGTTTACGCAAGCACTCCATGTCAGAGGAAAGGCGGACGCAGAATCGTGTCCGTTAAAGGCACACAAGAGATACTAATATAGGTTGGAAATTGCCGATTGCATGGCACGTTTGCGCAATTCCATCCTAAAATTTTCGTAACGAAGTCAAAAGATGTTCAAAATCAGCAGGATATGAACTTTCAAAGCGCAGTGTTTCGCCGCTTGCCGGATGTTTGAAAGCCAACAAACCGGCATGTAGAGCCTGTCTGCCGAAGCCGGATACGGCGCTTTTGAGAGGTTCCTGAAGCCGATTGATCTTCGTTTTGAAGCCGGAACCATAATCATCGTCACCGATCAGCGGGTGCCCGATATGGGCCATGTGCACGCGGATCTGATGGGTGCGGCCGGTTTCCAGGCGGCATTCGATCAGGGAGGCAACGTCGGCTTGCTCGGCCGGACCGAAACGCTCCTTGACCTGCCAATGGGTAACCGCGTGGCGGCCGCTGGTCTTAACGACCGCCATTTTCTGCCTGTTGCTCTGGGACCGGGCCAGATTGGCATCGATCGTGCCCTTCAGGCTGGCAGGTGCTCCCCAGACAATCGCGGAATAGGCGCGCTCCAGGGGACCGCTGCGGCCGTGGTCCGCGAACTGGTCGGCCAGTCCCTGGTGTGCCTGATCCGTTTTCGCCACAACCAGCAGGCCGGACGTGTCCTTGTCGATCCGGTGCACGATCCCCGGCCGTTTCACCCCGCCGATACCGGACAGGCTGTCGCCGCAATGATGGATCAGCGCGTTGACGAGTGTGCCGGTCCAGTTTCCGGCTCCCGGATGCACAACAAGGCCGGCGGGTTTGTCGACAACGATGAGGTGTTCGTCCTCGTAAACGACATTGATCGGGATGGCCTCGCCTTTCGGCTCGGGATCTTCCGGTTCCGGGAGCGTCAACGTGAGCGCATCTCCTTCATTGACCCGGAATTTGGGTTCCACTATTTTCGCGCCGCCGACGGTGACGTCTCCGGACTTGATGAGGGACTGGATCCTGTTGCGGCTCAGCGCGTCCAGATGCGCTGCCAGAACCGCATCCAGCCGTTTCCCGGCATCGGCTGCATCTACTGTCAATCTGAAATCCGTGTCGGGTTCGACCGGATCTTCATGGGAAACATCTGTCATGTCACACCCTGATTTTCGGGACGAGGACCAGAATGAACCGCCGCTCGATCCGGCCGCTGAACGCATCCAGGCAAGACTGAAACGCCTGCTTTACGGTTCGTCCCTGATCATGTTCGCGGGTTTGTTCGCTGTCTTTGCAGCAATTCTCTACAAGATCAACACCGGTGATACCGATATTTCGCAAGATGCGTTCGCGTCATCCATCGTCGTCGGCCCGGACGCGGAGGTGCTTCAGGCAACCGTTGCCGACGGTGTCATCTACGTCCTGGTGCGGGAAGGCAGCAAAACCGCGCTCCTTCGCATGGATCCGGTGAGCGGAAAGCAGATCGGCCGGACAGATTTTGTTGCGCGGTGAGGGACCGCAAGCAGATGCGCGGATCTGCCGGCGCCGCTGACAACCGGAAAATCAACGGCCGGTGGCACCAAAGCGAAAAAAGGGGTTGCGTCTTTGGCCGCACGGTCTTATACGCACGAACCTCGGCTTGAAACAGTCTTGTTTCGAGCCATTGCGCGCCCATCGTCTAGCGGTCTAGGACGCCGCCCTTTCACGGCGGAAACACGGGTTCGAGTCCCGTTGGGCGTGCCACTTTTCCCAAAACAGGATCATCCGTCCGGCAGGGTGCACCAGGAGCCGTCGGCGACGTAGCCGAGCTCGATGAGCACATCACCGGCAATCCCGTGGAACAATTCCCGCGTTACCCGCGGCCAACTCCGCCAGCGGCCGACGGGATTGAAATCGCCGGGGCGCGCAACGGTTACCTTGGTGAAGTCTCCGGTTTCACCATGTCCGAATTCGGATGAGCCAAAAACCGGCAGGCTGTCCGCAATCACGTCAACCGACGGATCACGTTGCCGTTCCAGGTAGGCGGCAATCCGGTTCAGTTCAGCATCCGGCGTCCTTACGGCATCTTCGTAGCGGACCCAGAGCGGTGGGTGCGCCGTGCCCCGTTTCAGGGTCCGGTCGCGGTGATGCAGCATGTGCCGGGCTCTTGTTGCCCACAGACGCGCACTGTCCTCCAGGCTGTTGTCGTAGCCGGCCTTGATCCTGGAAAAACACGTGTCCCTGCCATCGCGGATAAGGAAGATTGCCTTCGCGCCGGGGAACATGATCTCCAAATTTTCCAGGTTCTCCGTGCTCGGCGTCTTCAGAATGGTCGGCTTGACATTGCCCGTTGCCGCACGCCGTGCCAGCGCCTCTCCG
>JBCBUA010000289.1:0-6624 GCA_039818365.1 Pseudomonadota bacterium | reverse complement strand
CCTTGGTCATGCCGGCGATGGCAACAATGTCGCCTGCCTCACCCTGTTCGATCGGCTGCCGTTCCAGGCCGCGGAAGGCGAGGATCTTGGAGACGCGGCCGGCTTCGACCTGGCTGCCGTCGCGGGCCAGTGCCTTGATCGGCATGTTCGGCACGGCGGTGCCGGAAACAACACGCCCGGTCAGGATACGGCCGAGGAAAGGATCGGACTCGATCGTGGTGGCCAGCATGCGGAATTCGCCCGGATCGGCTTCCGGCGGTGCGACCTTGTCCAGCACCATGTCGAACAGCGGATCCATGTTGTCCTGCGGTCCGTCCGGCTCTTCGGCCATCCATTCCTGTTTCGCCGAGCCGTAGAGAACCGGGAAGTCGAGCTGGTCCTCGTTGGCGTCGAGGGCGGCAAAGAGGTCGAACACTTCGTCCAGAACCTCGTCCGCGCGCTGTTCCGGCTTATCGATCTTGTTGATCGCGACAATCGGCTTGAGGCCAAGCTTCAGCGCCTTGCCAAGCACGAACTTGGTCTGCGGCATCGGCCCCTCGGCAGCGTCGACCAGCAGGATGACGCCATCCACCATGTGAAGGATACGCTCAACCTCGCCGCCGAAATCCGCGTGGCCCGGTGTGTCGACGATGTTGATGCGCGTGTCTTTCCAGACCAGCGAGGTGACCTTCGCCAGGATGGTGATGCCGCGCTCGCGTTCGATGTCGTTGGAATCCATCATCCGCTCTTCCGTGCGCTGGTTGTCGCGGAACGCGCCGGATTGCTTGAGCAGGACGTCGATCAGGGTTGTCTTGCCATGGTCAACGTGCGCGATGATGGCAATGTTGCGAAGTTTCATGAGTGGCTCCAAAAGACAGAGCGGGCCCGATTGGGACCCGCGGTCTGTCTGGACGATTTAAAAATGGGATCGGCCCATGCGCCGAATTTGGCGCCTTTATACGTGGACCGGGGCAATTGTGCAATGCAATGCAGTCATGCAGGCGATCACAGGTGCCGCGGGTTACGTCCCTCACCATTGACAGCACTGCCTTCAGGCTCTAATTCGTAAGGAAACCTTATTAATAAAACCTGCTGCTGTTCATGACCATCGCCTACCCGAATGTAAGCGTCACAATGCTGGTCGTCGATCTCGCGCGCATGCTCAGGCGGCGCTTCGAGGCCGCGCTTGCGGATGTCGAAACGGGGCTGACCGTCGGAGAGGCGCGCACGCTTTTTTATGTGTGGCGCAACCCGGGTCAGCGTCAGGCGGCGCTTGCCGACATCATGTTCGTCGAACCCATGACGCTGGTCGGGTATCTGGATTCCCTGGAACGCGCCGGTCTGATCCGGCGGTGCCCGGACCCGCGCGACAAGCGTGCGAAATTGGTGCAACTGACGGCAGAAGCCGATCCGCTCCTGGAACGGATCGGAACCGCGTTGCAGTCGGTGCGCGCGACCGCTCTGGAGAACATCGCCGAAAAGGACAGGGAGCACCTGGAGGCGCTGCTGCAGGTGATGAAGGACAGCCTGATCGCCGAAGATCTGCCGGGGCGGCGCAAATGACCGCTCAAAAAGCCATCATGAGCGCGCGGCGCACGTCGCTTCTGGGCGCAGCACTGGTTGCCATCGGACCGGTTTCCATGGCGCTCTATACGCCGGCCATGCCGGCGCTCGTGGACGTTTTCGGAACCCACGAAGCGGCGATCAAGTTGACACTGACCGCCTATTTCGCCGGTTTTGCGGTGGCTCAGCTGATTTGCGGCCCGCTGTCCGATGCCTTCGGACGCAAGCGGGCAACCCTTGCCTTTCTCAGTCTCTATCTCGCCTCCAGCTTCCTGGCGACCTTCGCGCCGACGGTCGAATTCATGGTTGCAGCACGAACCTTGCAGGGCGTCGGGGCAGCTGTCGGTATTTCGGTTTCGCGCGCAATCGTGCGCGATCAGTTTACCGGGCAGGCGTCGGCGCGCATCATGAACACGATTGCGATGATGCTCGCCCTCGGGCCTGCCGTGTCGCCGACCATCGGCGGCTTCGTTCTGGAGCTTTTCAGCTGGCGGGAAGTGTTCTGGTGCATGGTGATCTACGGCGCCGTCTTGATGGTCTGTGTTGCCGCGTTTCAGGTGGAAACCAATCCCAATCCCGGTCTGCATCATCTCAATCCGGGGCAGCTTGTCACGAACTACACGACGCTTCTGAAGGATCCGCGGTTTCTCGCTCCAAGCATTCTGATCGGTTGCGGGCTTGGCGGCCTATATGCGCTTGCAAACGTCCTGCCCTTCGTCCTGATGAACAATGTCGGTCTGTCGCCGTCGCAGTTCGGCATGGCCATGATCATCCAGTCCGGCTCTTTCATTGTCGGGACGATTGTCACCGGACGCCTGCTCAAAGTGGTGGAAGCACGCCGGCTGGTGCCCGTCGGCATGATGCTGTGGGTGGTCTCGTCGACGCTGATGTGTGTTCTGACCCTGACGATGGAGCCGACTGTCGCCACGGTGATGGGACCGGTCGCGCTGTTCGTGTTTGCCCTGGCGTTCGTGCTGCCTGCCAGCTTCACCGATTCCATGGCGCCGTTCCCCAACATAGCCGGGGCCGCTTCGGCGATGACCGGCTTCATGCAGTTCGGTGGCGGCATCCTTGCCGGTCTGATTGTCGCCGCGCTTGGTGATCCGCTCGTGGGCCTTGCGACAGTGCTGCCCCTGATGCCGATCGCCGGCATCCTGTTGCACCTTCACTTCCGGAACAGGGCAGTGCGTTTCGCGCCGGCCGAATAGCCGGTCTGGCAGAGCCGGGGGCGTTGCTGCATCTTTTTTGAGCGGCCAGCCCGGTCCGCTTGACGCTGTCCCCTCAAACAGGCATCAGTCCATCGAGACAGAAGAGGGAACTCCCGATGGCGAAAGCCGCAAGCTACGCCCTGCCGGCGGGCCGTGCGCATGTGATGGGCATTTTGAACGTCACGCCGGACTCGTTTTCCGACGGCGGCAGACACAATGAAGAACAGGCGGCACTGGCGCACGCAAAGGCGATGATCGCCGAGAAGGCAGACATCCTGGACATTGGCGCGGAAAGCACGCGGCCGGGGTCCGAGCCGGTAACGCTGGACGACGAATGGACGCGGCTTGCACCTGTGCTGGAGCCCGTCTGCGAACTCGGCATCCCCGTGTCCATCGATACCTACAAGGCTGAGATTGCCCGGCGGGCCTGCGCGGCAGGGGCCGTGATCGTCAATGATGTCTGGGGCCTTCAGCGGGACCCGCTGATGGCCGAGACGGTTGCCGAGGCTGGTGTGCATGTTGTGATGATGCACAATCGCGAAAAGGCGGACAGCACCCTCGATATCATGAGCGATATCGACCGGTTCTTCGAGACGTCGCTCCGGCTTGCGCACACGGCGGGAATTCCGGAGGACAGACAGATCCTCGATCCCGGTTTCGGGTTCGGCAAGACGATCGATCAGAACTTTCTCATCCTCAACCGGTTCAAGGACCTGAAAAAACATGGCAGGCCGATCCTGGCGGGGGCTTCCCGAAAACGGATGATCGGCGCCGTGCTGAATGTGGAAACCGACGATAGGCTTTACGGCTCGATGGCTGTTCACATGACCGCGCTTTTGAACGGTGCGGCAATCCTGCGGGCACATGATGTCGGTCCACATGCCGATTGTGTGCGTATGCTGGACGCAATACGACTTGAACGGACTCCTTCCTGACATGACATCATCCCCTGTTTCTCCCGATGCTCCGACACGATGCGCGCTCGGGCTCGGTTCCAATCTGGGCGACCCCAGAGCCAATCTCGACGCGGCTGTGCGGCTGCTTGAAGAGACGACGGGCATTACGCTGGTTGCGCGCTCCGCGAACTACCGGACGCCGCCCTGGGGGCCGGTACCGCAGGACGACTACATCAATATCTGTGTGGTGGTGGATACATACCTGAGCCCGCAGGATCTGCTGCAGCGCTGTCTCGGTGTCGAAAAGGAACTCGGCCGCGTCCGCGATGTGCGCTGGGGCCCGCGGATCATTGATGTCGACCTCCTGATCTACGGCGTCCGGAAGGTGCAGGAAGACAATCTCGACGTGCCTCATCCCCGCATGGGAGACCGCGCATTCGTTCTCATCCCGCTCGCCGAAATCTGGCCGGACGCACCGCTCGGCGATGGCCGCACGGCACTCGACGCGCTTGCCACCTGTCCGGATCAGGACGGTGTCGTGAGGCTTCCTGATTGACCCTGTTTCGGCCTTGATAACGCTCTCTTAATTGTGGTTGATTAAACCCTTGATTGTAGGGGGACCTTGCGCTTAGGGGCAAGGCATGGCCAGTACGTTTCACCGAGACGAGATCAATCCAACCAAAAATCCACTTTTCATATCCAAGGATTCGATGTATCTGGCTGTCATTGCCGCCGTGATACCAAATATTCCGTATCTGTTTCTGTCTTTATTCGTCTGCCCAATGAGATTTTTTCCGATCTTGTTGTATTTCTTATTGGCGATTGTCAGCTTTCATTTGAACTTTTTCGTATTTCTGATACTTGCTATTGCCATTTTTTCGTTTGATATTGTCTTTGTCATATCAGGTATTTTTGGTTTACCGCCATCTTTGATTGTAGATTCGATAAAACACCTCCCCACCTTGAATCTCTTTTCCTTTTCCGGATACATGATCCTGGCTGCGCTTCTGGTTCTCGTCGCCTGGTTGTATATCGCCCTTCTTGCGAAGAATCGTAACGCGTTCAGAAAGGCGAGCCTTGTTCCGGCGTTCCTGGCCTTTTGCGCCGTTGTTTCGATTGACCTCAGTTTCAATCCGCCGACAAAGCTGTTTGCCTCAATGTTTTTTCCGCAACCTGAGAAAGTCACTTCGGCAACCTTGCAGACCGGGCTCGACGTTCCGGGCCGCGATGGCAAAAAAGGGCATGTGCTGATTGTCATGGTGGAGGGACTGGGGGCCATTTCGAATCCCGTTCATCAAGATCTGCTTTGGGAGATCTTCGAGACAGAGCCGGTCAGGTCGTCTTTCAAGGTCACGAGCGGCACCAGTCCCTATTACAGTTCAACGACCGCCGCCGAGGCGCGCGAACTCTGCATGCACTGGGGTGATCACCGTGACTTCCTTGAGAAAGCGGCTTACGACTGCCTGCCTGCCAGGTATCGGGCGGACGGGTATGAGACCGCCTCCTTCCATGCCTATTGGGGCAGCTTCTTTAACCGGGCCGACTGGTATCCAAAACTGGGTTTCGACACCCTGTATTTCCGGGAAAGCGTTGGCAAAGCGGGGGACGGAGCCGCTGTCAGAACCTGCGGTCTTACCTTCAAGGGGTTGTGTGACGGCGATGTGGCAAACGTGGTCGAGGCCTTTCTTGAACAGGGGGCGGGAAAACCGAAATTCGCATATTGGCTGACGCTCAACACCCATATACCGATCGAGGCGGGTGCGGCGACGCCGCGGCTTGATTGCAACACGGGTGGCCCTTTCAGGGACCGGACCGTCTGCCGATTGACCGAAATGTGGATGGACGTGCTTTATCGTGTCCGCGACATCGCGCTGAATCCGGAGTTGAAAGGCCTTGAGGTCCTGATCGTCGGCGATCATCATCCGCCCGTCTGGACAAGGCGCGGACGGAACGTGTTCGAAACAGGACAGGTTCCCTGGCTGCATCTGAGCCCTCTTGCAAATCGGGAACAGGATATGCCGATTTGATCGCCCCTGCCCGACGCTTTGTTGGTACCTTACATCCCGACGAAACGCGTCATGTGAAACCGCGCATTATCGGGTTGCGGTTTGTGGTCTTCGCCGTAAGGGCAGGCGTGTCTCGCCAGGCAGCCGGACCAGCAGGCAATCTCGGCGCTCTTTTGAAGGTGACCCTTGCAGGCCGGCACGTCGTAGCCGGTTTCAACTGAGAACGCGCTTACGGGACAGGCGCTCAAACAGGGCTTGTCACGGCAGGTTTCGCAAGGCCCGGCATTGCCGGACGGGGCCTGATCGATGATCGGTTCTGCGGACAGGAAGGCGGCGCGGAACCCGGTCCAGGGTCCGTAGGTTTCATGCGCAAGCACGCCCAGGGGGCTTTGCGAAAAACCGCCGCATTTGAGTGCCCATTGCTGAAAGGGGAAATAGGGCGGGCCTTCGAACGGAAACAGGGCGTCAAGATCGTGCGCGGCCGCCAGCCGGGTGAGTTCCCGCTTCGTGTATCGGTCCATCGGATGCGGCGCGCCATCCTGATATTCCGGGCTTGATGTCAATCGAGGCCAAAGGGACGGCCCGGTGCTGCCGATCAGCAACAGGCTCTTTGCAGCGGTGCTTCCCGAGGTGGCCGGGACACTATCGCCCGGCAAGGGCCGGAAGCCGCCGAGGAGCAAAAAACCGGCGGCCGCGAGATCAACATGCAGATACGCGAGCGCCGGTCCGGTCATGGGGTTTCCTCAGCCGAGGCGGTCGCGCTTGGCAAGGGTGCGCAGGCGCAGGGCGTTCAGCTTGATGAAGCCGGCGGCGTCCTTCTGGTCATAGGCTCCCTGGTCGTCCTCAAACGTCACCAGTTCCTCCGAATAGAGCGAATAGGGCGAAGCGCGGCCGACAAGGATCACGTTGCCCTTGTAAAGCTTGAGCCTGACGGTGCCGGTGACGTGTTCCTGGCTCTTGTCGATCAGAGCC
>JBCBUA010000288.1:0-6768 GCA_039818365.1 Pseudomonadota bacterium | reverse complement strand
GTCGCCGTATCCGACTTCAACATGGGCGCTATGGAGAACAAGGGCCTCAACATTTTCAACGACAAGTATGTTCTGGCCGATCCGGAAACGGCGACGGACCAGGATTATGCCAATATCGAAGCTGTTATCGCCCACGAGTATTTTCACAACTGGACCGGCAACCGGATCACCTGCCGCGACTGGTTTCAGCTTTGCCTCAAGGAAGGCCTGACGGTGTTCCGGGACCAGGAATTCACCTCCGACATGCGCTCGCGCCCGGTCAAGCGGATCGCTGACGTGAGGCTTCTGAAATCACATCAGTTCCCAGAGGATGCAGGGCCGCTGGCACACCCGGTCAGGCCGCGCGCCTACCACGAAATCAACAACTTCTACACCGCGACCGTCTACGAAAAGGGCGCGGAAGTTGTCCGGATGCTCAAGACCGTTCTCGGCGCTGCAGATTTCCGGAAAGGGCTCGATCTCTATTTTGAAAGGCACGACGGAGACGCAACGACCATCGAGGCCTTTCTCGCCTGTTTCGCGGAAGCGGCTGAAACCGATCTTGCCCAGTTCGCGCGCTGGTACGAGCAGGCGGGAACGCCTGTCATCTCCGTCAAGACAAGGCACGATCCCGAACGCCGGACTTTCACGATCGACCTCTCACAGGAAATCCCCCCGGTTCCCGGTCAGAAAAGCAGCAAGCCTGCGCTTGTTCCGCTGCGTTTCGGACTGGTCGCTGCCGACGGGACGGACATGAACACCACCGAAGCGGACGGCATAGAGATTGCCGGCGACGTCATGCTCCTGGAAAAAGCCCGGCAGAAAGTCACCTTCTCGGGCGTCGTGTCCAAACCGGTCCTCTCGCTGCTGCGCGGCTTTTCCGCGCCGGTGCGGCTTGACCAGAACCAGAGCGATGACGACTTGAAGCTCCTGGCAGCGCATGACAGCGACCCCTTCAATCGGTGGCAGGCCGTCCAGACCCTCGCGATGCAGGAACTTCTCAGGCTGGCCCAACTGGCGCGGAGCGACGAAACACTTGCCCCCTCCGACAGCATTCTCAATGTCTTCGGGAAAGTGTTGCAAGCCCCGGATCTTGATCCTGCCCTTAAGGCACTTGCGCTCACTTTGCCGAGCGAGGCCGACATCGCGCAGGAGATCGGCAAGGATGTGGACCCGGACGCCATTCACACCGCACGCCAGACCCTGCGGGCGGAAATTGCGGCCAGACACCGATCGGAACTCCACAAGGCGCTGACGGAATTCATGCCGGCCGGGGCCTACTCGCCTGACGCAGAAACGGCCGGAAGACGCGCCCTGTCCAATCGGGCGTTGCATTTTTATGCGGTCTCAGGCGCCGACAAGGCGTCCGATCTTGTCTGGGACCGTTTCCGCAATGCCGACAACATGACGGATCGTATCGGCTGCCTGACGCTGCTTGTCCACGACCAACTAGCGAACAAGGATGAGGCGCTGAGCGCCTATCGCGAGCGTCACCAGGACAACTCGCTGGCGATGGACAAATGGTTCATGGTTCAGGCAACCGCCCCTGGACCGGATACGCTCGGGATTGTGCAGAGACTGAAGGCGGGGCCCCTGTTCGAGGAAACCAATCCAAACAGGGTACGCGCACTGCTGCAATCGTTTGCCACGGGAAATCCGACGCAATTCGCCCGGATCGACGGCGCAGGTTTCGAATTCATTGTCGAAGCGGTTCTGGAAATAGACAAGCGCAATCCGCAGGTCGCATCGCGGCTTTTGACCAGCTTCCGTTCCTGGAGGGCGCTGGAGCCAGGGCGTTGTGCACTGGCTGAGTCTGCGCTGTTGAAGGTTTCGTCATGCGAAGAACTGTCTAGAGACAGCCGGGATATCATCGACCGGACGCTGCAATAGTACGCAATACTGGAAAAGGTTAACAAAATCGCCGTGAATCTACGGAGCCGTTAACCATTTTCTTCTTGGAAGGGACTGGACAAGAACCGCATATTTGATTCAAATGGAAGTGATTCGGAGCGAGCTCCGATGCGGCGGTTTTTGAGGCACACTTTCCATGGCGCGAGCACTGACTGGCGACGCTTCCACGCGTGGCCACGAAAAGGATTCGAACGCTGAAAAGAGTTCAGGCGAAACGCGCCCGCAGCTCAAGTCAGCCCTGGCAGCCCTGCGCAATGTGATCGTCACATCCGACACGATCATACGCCGGATCATTCCCGGCCTGGCCATCATCTTCATTATCGTGCTCGCACTTTTCCGTGCCGGCGAGCTGGTAACAAGTCATACGGAAACCGAGAAGTCCGCCCAAACCACCCTCAGTCTGATGGCCACGGTTGTCGCAACGCGGCTCAACGCCATCGAAGGCACGCTTCCGGCAAACGGGTTCCGCACCACCTTGAAACGCGCGCTCGCCGACAGCCTTCCTGCCGGAGCAACAGGCAAGTCCAGGGTCTTTCTCATTGCCGACAAGCAGGGAACGATTGCGGCAACGGCTCCGGCGCATCCGGCCCTTGAAGGCAAGCCGATCACAAACCTTTTAAGCCCCTCGCAGCCGCTCACCGTTTTCGGGGCGCGCGCCGGTGTGCTGACGATCCCGGTCGACCTGGGAAGCGACAACGAGAGCGCGGAATTCCTGGCGACGGTGCATCATCTGGACGGCAATCTCGGCATGATCGCCGTTCTTCAGCCGGAAAGCGCGGTCTTCGCGAGCTGGAGGGACGACCTTTCGGCCAACGTCACGCTCTTTGTCGGGACATCGCTCGTTCTGCTTGCCGTCATTTACGGATTCTTCAGCCAGGCGACACGCGCCGAACATGCCGACGAGATGTATGCGGCGACGCGCGGACGGATCGACACCGCCCTAACCCATGGCCGCTGCGGACTTTTCGACTGGGACCTGTCTCGCGGACGGATGTTCTGGTCGTCATCGCTTTATGAACTGCTCGGACGCGAACCGAAGGACGACATTCTGAGCTTCGCCGATGTCGCCGACATCACCCATCCGGACGATATCGACCTGCTTGGTCTTGCAGAACACCTGCTTGAAACCGGCGAAACGCTGGTGGACGAGACCTTCAGGATGCGTCACGCCGACGGCAGCTGGATCTGGCTGCGCGCGCGCGGCGAAATCCAGTCCGAGCCGGGACGCGCCGAACCGCACCTGATCGGGATCTGCATCGACATTACGGAACAGCACCGCCTGGCCGAACAGAGCCGCATGGCCGACTTGCGCCTTCGTGACGCGATCGAAACCATTTCAGAGGCCTTCGTTCTTTGGAATGCCAAGAACGAACTGGTGATCTGCAATTCCAACTACCAGTCGCTGCACAGCCTGCCGAGCTATGTGATCAAGGCGGGAACGCCTTACGGCGACGTCATGGCGGCTGCCTCGAACGCGGAGGTCGCCCCGCAGCCGGTGACGGTGAACCAGCGCGGCGGCGCCCCGGAAGGATCCTACGAGGCGCAGCTCGAAGACGGGCGCTGGCTGCAGATTTCCGAGCGGCGGACCAAGGATGGCGGTTTCGTGTCTGTCGGGACGGACATCACGGCGCTGAAAAAACACGAAGAAAAGCTGATGGAGTCCGAGAAGCGGCTGAAGGCAACCGTTTCCGATCTCCAGAAGTCGCGCCAGACACTTGAATTCCAGGCGCGCCAGCTCGTCGAGATGGCGGACAAGTACCAGGAAGAGAAGACCCGCGCCGAAGCGGCCAACCAGGCAAAATCGGAATTCCTCGCGAACATCTCGCACGAACTCAGAACGCCGCTCAATGCGATCATCGGGTTCTCCGACATCATGACGCAAGAGATGTTCGGACCGATCGGAACCGACCGCTATTCCGACTATTGCAAGGACATCTATTCCTCCGGGACGTATCTTCTCAACGTGATCAACGACATTCTCGACATGTCGAAGATCGAAGCCGGCCGGATGTCCATCGACACAGAAGTGGTCTGCGCTTCCTCCGCCGCCGAGGACGCCAGCCGGATCGTCACCGGTGCTGCCACCGAAAAGAACATATCGGTCAGCACGGATGTCGGCGAAGACCTCATGGTTCATGCCGACAAGCGGGCCCTGAAGCAGATCCTGCTGAACCTTCTTGCAAACGCCGTCAAGTTCACGTCGGACAGCGGCGTGGTCACGCTCAAGGCGGAGCCGCGCGGTGACAAGCTCAGGTTTGAAGTCAAGGATACCGGGATCGGCATTTCGGAGCGCGATATCGAACGGCTTGCCCAGCCCTTCGTCCAGGTCGAGAACCAGTTTACGAAGACCCATCAGGGCTCCGGTCTCGGCCTCGCCATCGCCCGCTCGCTGGTCGAGCTGCATGGCGGAAAACTCACGATTCATTCCGAGGTGAAAAAAGGCACGACGGTCAGCTTTACCTTGCCGCTGGCTGAAGAAGAGACTGACGCTTAGAGTTCATGTCCCGAAAGCGCGGGAGGCGGTCAGGATACCGCCCCCTTGCGAAGACGCTTTGGCTTTTGTCGATCGCTCAGATCCTGGTGCCCTTGAGCCAGTTCAACAGCCGCATTTTCTCGACAAATCCACCGTTCAATCCGTTCATCTTGCTGGAGTATCTTGTCAGGCTCGCCCGATCGGCCATGCCCTGATAATCGCAAACAAACGTTGTCATGTTCGTCCCGGGGGTTGTTTCCATCTGGTACCCGAACATCTCCAGTCCAACGAGCTCACGGCCCGTTACATAATACCGGTTGTTGTTCGCGTCCCAGAACCCGTTGGCTCCGTTGATATCCGTCTCCAGAACGAAGCGTTTGTGCGCATGGACCGCGCCAAGCACCCAGCAATCGTTGATCAGGATCGACCAGTCTTTCAGTTTCTGGACATTGATTGCGCCGCCGGGCGACAGGTTGTACCGGTTCTGGCCATCCAGGTCGAACACCCAATAAAGCTGCCGTGTCTGTGCAAGGCGGCCCATAAACATGTCGCCGCCCTGTTGGAAGGACTTTTGATAAACGCGCCACGCGATATCCGATGACAGCCGGGCCAAGGTCGCGTTCGCACCGACCGCCAGTCTTTCGTAGACCGCGCGCTCGCGCGGATTTTGCATGAATTGCAGTTCGCCAAGATTGTAATTAGCCCTGGCGGAGCGCATCAGGTCATGTTCGAATTCCATTCTTGAATACATCTGCTTTGCCTCGTTTCCAGTGTTTCGTAGGGGTGCGGTTGCACAAGGAAACATGGCAACTGAAGCCGCCCCTTCCGTGTGACACGCGGCACAGCGAAAGTGACCTGCCGGCATTTTTGTGGATTTCGGGAGTGCCCAGCCAGTCGTAAGAAGGCACCGGAAGAATCTCCGCGAACCATGAAGATTGCAGACACAGAAGAAGTGGAGGTGGAGACTTGCTACCCATGAAGCGAAAGCGGCTTTAATATGGTTTTACGGTCGCCTCAATGCGGACGACCGACGGGCCCAGCTTTCGACCGCTCGTGGGTCGAGCTTCATGGCGGAGTGCACCAGGTTCATTGCAAGGCGCAGAGGGGGCCACCCTCAGTTTCACGTTTCCGGTTGCGGAACACGATACCAACTGAGCAGCGGCACCCCTGGCATTCCTGCTTCATTCAATTTGCAACCGGCGGTGCAGGAGCCTAGCTCACGATCACGGCTTCCTGTGTTTCCGGGTGCTCTGGGTTCAGTCCGGCGAGCCGGAAAACCTCTCCAACCCGAACTTCGAACTCCGTCTTCTGTGCCCTCTGTGCGACGGCATCTAACTTTCTTTTCTGATCGCCTTCGATGTCCAGCTGCATTCCGTGTCTCCGGTTGGCGTTCTGAAATCTGCGCAGATCCAAACCTGCCCTGCGGCAGTCGTGGTTCATATTCTCCGGAAACTGCGTGCGCTCAAGCGCAACGAAGATGAGTTCTGCTCGATAAAGTCCGAAACTCTGACCCTCTTTTGCGTGAACTAATTCGAAGCTCTGGCTGGTCACGCGTTTCGGATGTGCGATCGGTGGTTCAGCGCCGTGTCCGATGCCAAGTCCAACAGGCGCGACCAATCTTGGCAATTCTGAAGCAAAATGGCTCTGGCGCCTTCTCTGGTGCTTCTTGACTACCTCGATGACTGCTTTCCGCGATTCTGAAGAGTCACAGTAAATCACGACGGTGTCGCACTTTCTTGCACCTGGCGCGGCGACCTTCGCAGCGTACAACCCTGGTATGTCCCAGATCTTTTTCAGGATCGTGGTGAACGAACTGGCGCGCGTCTTTTCCTTCAGGTTGATATATACACGTTCCTTGCACTGGACCCGCTGTGATGTCCGGTAGTGGATGAATGCTCCGATCCACTCGTCCCAATTCGGAAAGTCGCTCACGCTTTTCATTGCTTTCCATTCATGGCTCTGGATTATGCTAGTGACACCGGGGAGTTTGTTTTGCAGCTTATTGCTAAGCATTCTTCTGAAGCTGTCCATCGTACTCCGGGATACACGATCTTCGGGGTTTGCGGGGTTTTCGCTGCTGATGTACCCGTAGATTTTACCGATCGCGCGGTTTTGCTGTGACAGATGCGTTAGTCCTTTCGGTTTATGAGTACTTTCAACGGCTATGCGCATCAGTTCCGCACGGTTTTGCCATGTCCAGTCAACTACGGTTTGCAAGTTCCGATGAAGTCCCATTTGATCGCTCCGTGTTCAGTTCGTGACCTGAAGATGGAGGAGTGGGCGCGGCTTTCCCTGTGACGCGCGTTACAGTGCAAGCATGCCGGTGCGCCTTTCCGGATTGAGACGAGTGGATCGGAGCATTCATCCACTACCGGACATCACAGCGGGTCCAGTGCAAGGAACGT
>JBCBUA010000287.1:0-6816 GCA_039818365.1 Pseudomonadota bacterium | reverse complement strand
TGCTTTACCAGGATCGCCCTGGCTACGTGCACAGTCATTTTTTCTCCTTAAAGGATTCTGTTTTGTTCGAATCCATTTGATGGGAGTAATGTTAGCGCACTGTGTGCACATTTCAAGAGCGCACTGTGTGCATAATTCAAAAACATGAAAATAAAATCCGTAAACCGCTCAATTCGCTCGACAAAAAAGTTTACCTCCTGTGGAAGAACCACAGGAGGTTGAAAAGAACCGATCGATTTTTCCGAAGAAATCTACTCTGCGGCGACCATGCGCGCCGGTTCGTAATTGAGTATCGGGGCGAGCCAGCGCTCCGCAAGCGCAACGTCCCAGCCCTTGCGCGCGGCATAGTCTTCGACCTGATCCCTCTCGATCTTGCCGACACCGAAATAGTGACTGTCCGCATGCGCGAAATAAAGACCGGATACGGACGAACCCGGCAGCATTGCCCTGCTTTCGGTCAGTTGGATGCCGGTAAGGCGCTCCGCATCGAGGAGCTGGAACAGGGTATCCTTTTCCGTATGGTCCGGCTGGGCCGGATAACCGGGGGCCGGACGGATCCCGTGATACTTCTCCGCGATGATGTCGTCGGTGCTGAGGGTTTCATCGGCGGCATAGCCCCAAAGATCCTTTCGAACGATCTCGTGCAGCTTCTCGGCAAAAGCTTCCGCCAACCGGTCCGCAAGTGCCTGGGAGAGGATCTTGTTGTAGTCGTCGCTTTCGCGGGCATACCGCGCCGCAAGTTCATCCTCGCCGTGGCCCGAGGTGACCGCGAAACCGCCGACCCAGTCCTGAATGCCGCTTTCATGAGGTGCCACGAAATCGCTGAGGGCGACATTTGCGCGGCCTCCTGCGTTGCGCACCATCTGTTGCCGCAATGTATGGAAGGTGGCGAGTTCCTCCGTGCGGCTTTCGTCGGTGTAAAGGCGAATGTCATCCCCGACCGCATTGGCGGGCCAGAGGCTGGCAACGCCGCGCGCGGTCAAAAGCTTCTTCTCGACGATCTCGTCCAGCATGCGCCGGGCATCTTCATAAAGCGCCTTTGCGGCCGGGCCGTATCGGTTGTCCGTCAGAACACCGGGAAACCGTCCCTTGATTTCCCAGGTCGCGAAGAACGGCGTCCAGTCGATCATCGGCACCAGTTCCTCGAGCGGGAAATCGTCGAACGCCGTTTGACCGGGCTTTTTCGGCGCGACCGGGGGTTTGCCCGAGAAATCGCACCGGAATGCGTTCTCGCGCGCCTTGGCGATCGAGGTCCGCTGCTGGTTTCCGCGGCTTGCGGCATGCTTTTCCGCGATATCCGCGTATTCGGTGCGCACATCCGCGAAATAGGGTTCACGCCCACCTTCGCTCATCAGTTTGGTGGCAACCCCGACAGCCCGGCCCGCATCGGTGACGTAGATCGCCTGGCCGCGCTCGTAGTTCGGATGGATCTTCACCGCCGTATGGATCTTGGAGGTGGTCGCCCCGCCAATCAGAAGCGGCAGGTTCATGTTTTCGCGTTCAAGCTCCGCCGCCACATGGCACATCTCATCCAGGGATGGTGTGATCAGCCCGCTCAGACCGATCATGTCGACTTTTTCGGCTTTCGCGGTCTCCAGGATCTTCGCAGCCGGAACCATGACCCCAAGATCCAGCACCTCGAAATTGTTGCACTGAAGCACGACGCCAACGATGTTCTTGCCGATGTCGTGCACATCGCCTTTGACCGTCGCCATCAGGATCTTGCCCGCGGACGACTGTCCGGTCAGCCCAAGCTCCGCTTTTTCCTTTTCCATGAAAGGCATCAGATAGGCGACCGCCTTTTTCATGACGCGCGCGGATTTCACCACCTGCGGCAGGAACATCTGGCCGGACCCGAAGAGGTCGCCCACCACGTTCATGCCGTCCATCAGCGGCCCCTCGATCACGTGGAGCGGACGGTCGAACGCCTGACGCGCCTCCTCCGTGTCCTCGACGACAAAGTCGTCGATCCCGTGAACCAGCGCATGTTCCAGACGTTTTGCAACGCCCCAGCCGCGCCAGGTCAGATCGGCTTCCCGTTTTTTGCCGCCCTCGCCTTTCCAGCGCTCGGCCGCGTCCAGCATCCGGTCGGTCGCATCATCGCGGCGGTTCAGCACAACGTCTTCGCAATGCTCGCGCAGGTCAGCATCCAGATCGTTGTAGACCGCAAGCTGACCGGCATTGACGATGGCCATGTCCATGCCGCGCTGAATGGCGTGGTAGAGGAACACGGAGTGCATCGCTTCGCGCACGGCCTCGTTGCCGCGGAAGGAGAAGGACAGGTTCGAAACACCGCCGGAGACGTGCGCATGCGGCAGATTTTCGCGAATCCAGCCCGTCGCTTCGATAAAATCGACGCCGTAATTGTTGTGTTCCTCGATCCCGGTTGCCACCGCGAAGATGTTCGGATCGAAGATGATGTCTTCCGGCGGAAACCCGACATCTTCCGTCAGGACCTTGTAGGACCGGGCGCAGATTTCCGTCTTGCGCGTCTGCGTGTCCGCCTGTCCCGTCTCATCGAAGGCCATGACGACGACAGCTGCGCCATACCGGCGGATCAGGCGCGCCTGTTCGATAAAGGCTTCCTCGCCTTCTTTTAGCGAAATGGAATTGACCACGCCCTTGCCCTGGATGCATTTGAGCCCTGCCTCGATGACGCTCCACTTGGAGCTGTCGATCATGACAGGAACCCGGGCAATATCCGGTTCGGCGGCGACCAGGTTCAGGAAGGTCACCATGGCCTCTTCCGAATCGAGCAGGCCCTCGTCCATGTTGACGTCGATGATCTGGGCGCCGTTTTCGACCTGCTGGCGCGCGACATCGAGCGCGGTTGCGTAATCGCCTTCCTTGATCAGACGCCGGAACCTGGCGGACCCTGTAACATTGGTCCGCTCGCCGATATTGACGAAGTTGGTTTCCTTGGTCAGCACGAACGGCTCCAGGCCGGACAGGCGCATGTGCCGGTCGATCTCCGGGATCACGCGTGGCGACTTGCCCGCGACCGCCGCCGCGATCGCCCGGATATGGTCCGGCGTCGTGCCACAGCAGCCACCAACGACATTGACAAGACCGGCGGACGCAAACTCCTCGATCAGCCCCGCCATATGCTCCGGGCTTTCGTCATATTCACCGAATTCGTTGGGCAGCCCCGCATTCGGATACGCGCACACGAGCGTATCGGCGACCCGGCCGAGCTCATCGACATGGGCGCGCATTTCCTTTGCGCCCAGCGCGCAATTGAGACCGACGGTCAGGGGCTGCGCGTGGCGAACCGAATTCCAGAAGGCTTCCGGCGTCTGGCCGGACAGCGTGCGGCCGGAAAGATCCGTGATCGTTCCGGAGATCATCACCGGCAAGGTCCTGCCGGTCTCCTCGAACACCTCGTCAATGGCAAACAGCGCCGCCTTGGCGTTCAGCGTGTCGAAGATCGTCTCGACCAGCAGAATATCAGCACCGCCTGAAATGAGGCCGCGCACCGCATCGGCGTAGGAAATTCTCAGATCGTCAAACGAAACCGCCCGGTAGCCCGGGTTATTGACGTCCGGCGAGATCGAGGCTGTCCGGTTGGTCGGTCCAAGCGCACCGGCGACGAAACACTGGCGCGCCGGATCAGTTTTCATCACCTGGTCGCAGGCTTGACGCGCGAGCCGCGCACTTTCCAGGTTGAGCTCGTAGGCCAGCTCTTCCATGCCATAGTCGGCCTGCGCGATCGTCGTGGACGAAAACGTGTTGGTCTCGATGATGTCGGCCCCAGCCTCAAGGTAATCGACATGGATCTTCCGGATTGCATCGGGCTGGGTCAGGCTCAGGAGGTCGTTGTTCCCCTTTACATCGCTCGGCCAGTCGGCAAACCGGTCTCCGCGATAGCCGGCCTCGTCGAGTTTCAAATCCTGGATTTCCGTCCCCATCGCTCCGTCAAGCACGAGGATACGGGTCTTGGCGAGGTCACGAAGGCGCTCAAAGGCGTCGGACTTGATCACGGGTTCTTCCTTCCGGAGTGTCTAAGTCGAATCTTGCTGGGCACCTGCCACCCAGGTGCTGTCCATCCGTTACATGCTTGTTCCGGCAGTGTTTTTCGCGCAGCCGCCGGAGTAACCGGCTGTCAGGCCGCCATGTTTTCAGGCGCCTGACGGCCCATGCCCAGCATGTGGCAGATCGCGTAGGTCAGGTCGGCCCTGTTCATCGTATAGAAGTGGAAATCGTTGATCCCACGGTCGACCAGGTCCATCACCTGTTCACAGGCAATAGACACACCGACCAGCTTGCGGGTTTCCGGGTCGTTGTTGAGACCGGCAAAGCGGCGCGCAAGCCACTGCGGGATGCTGGTGCCGCATTTGGCGGAAAAGACCATGGTCTGTTCGAAATTGTGGATCGGCAGGATGCCAGGAACGACGGGAATGTTGATCCCGGCGGCCGCAATCCGGTCGAGATAATCATCGAACAGGTCGTTGTCGAAGAAATACTGCGTGATGATCCGGTCCGCACCGGCATCCACCTTGCGCTTCAGATTGTCGATCTCGCTCTGCCAACTGCCGCTTTCCGGATGCTTTTCCGGGTAACCGGAGACGGAAATGTCGAAGTCGGCGATTTTCTTGATGCCGGCAACAAGGTCGGACGCATAGGGGTAGCCGTTGTTGTGCGGCGAATACCGCGACCCGATCCCTTCGAGCGGGTCGCCGCGCAGCGCAACAAGATGGCGCACCCCGAGGTCCCAGTACTCGCGGACGATGTCGTCGACTTCCGTCCGGGATGCCCCGACGCATGTCAGATGCGCCGCAGGCAGCAGATCGGTTTCCTTCAGGATCCGCTCAACGGTCTTGTGTGTCCGTTCACGCGTGGACCCGCCGGCACCATAGGTAACCGAAACAAAGGACGGGCTGAGCGTTTCCAGTCGCTTGACCGTGCTCCACAGCGTTTCGGCCATCTTGTCGGATTTCGGAGGAAAGAACTCGAAAGACGCCGTGATCGGCGACAAGGCGGCCTGGTGGGAACGGCGGGCGGAAAAATCAGTCATGTCAGGCGACCTCTCGGGACGTGTCGCGCGCGGGCCAATCGGTGACGACGCGGCGATCACGTGCAAGCCAAAGCGTAACGGTAAGGTTGTTTTCGGTATCGTCTCCCGGAACAAGGTCAGTGACCTGTTCCAGATCAAGTTCAAGTTCTTCGAGCCACCGTTCCATCTGGTCATGGGCGAATCCCAGGCGTCGATGGGCGTGGCTTTCGCGAAGGAATTCCAGCTCGTGCGGGGCGAAATCGATGATCAGCAAGCGCCCGCCGGGGCGCAGCGCGCGCGCCGCTTCGGTCAACGCACGTGCCGGCTCATCGAGAAAGTGGAGCACCTGATGGATCGCGACAACGTCGAAGGAGCGCGGCGGCACATTCAGCGCATAAACATCACCGTGGCGCACCTGCGCGTTGGTCAGTTGGGCGCGCGCAAGATTGGCGCGCGCAACGGCAAGCATGTCATGTGAGGCATCGATGCCGAGCGCCGAACTGTACTGATCGGAAAAGACCTCAAGCAGACGTCCGGTCCCGGTTCCAAGATCGAGAAACGACTGGAACGGCCTATCACCAAGCGCAGCGCGCATCGCCGCCTCGACATCTTCTTCCGAGACATGCAGGGACCGTTCCCGGTCCCATGTGAGCGCGCGCGCGGCAAAATAGGAAGCAGCTTCTTCCGCCTTGGCCTTGCGGATTGCCTTGAAACGCTCCTGATCGGCTGCAAGCACCGGATCTTCTCTGGAGATGCGCTCGACAAGGCCTTTGGCGAGTTGCCCTTCCGGCCCATCCGCAAGACGGTAATAGACCCAGGACCCTTCCGGGAACCTTTGAATAAGGTCCGCCTCGGCAAGAAGTTTCAGGTGTCTGGAGATGCGCGGCTGGCTCTGCCCGAGGATCGCTGTTGCGTCTTTGACAGTGAGTTCGCTCTCGGCAAGCAACGCAATCAGGCGAAGCCGCGTCGCCTCCCCCACAGCGCGCACGGCTGCAAGAGTGTCTTCCACGGAAAGGGTTGCATCGTCTGTCATTCGTTTGCCTTGCATCTGTTCGGCATCAATGTCGATATAAAGATATCTTTATATCAATCTGATTTGAGATGCAAGCAAGGGAAACAAATGCGACGCGTTTTTGTCGGTTTTCGACTAAATGCGCTGATTTTCCGTCGTTGGGGCTGTTTTGAAAAGCGCAAAGCGGATTGCCTGCCTGCCGGCTTTCGACGATTATCGCTATCCGACGGTCACGGCTTTCGAACGCCGAAGACGCCGAAAGTCCGTTCTCTTCGCATCCCCCCGGCTCTCCACGGAGATTTCTGTGTATGCTCAAGCTCGACCACATCACCGTCATTGCCCCGACCTTGTCTGAGGGCACGGCACATGTGCGGGCGTGTCTCGATCTGGACGTGCCTTTCGGCACACGCCACCTCTATATGGGCACGCATAACCACAGGCTGCAGCTCGGCAAGAACGTTTATCTGGAAATCGTCGCTCTCGACCCAGACGGCGTCACGCCGCCCCGGGCACGCTGGTTCGGGTTGGATGACCAGAAGAAGGTCAGGGAAGACTGGGACGATGGCCGCCGGTTGCGGGGCTGGGTTGCAAGCAGCACGTCTTTCGATCTTGTCGATCCACAGGATCGGCAGATTTTCGGTGAAGAGGTTGCCCTCCCCTTTGACGCGCCCGAGTTCGCATTCGCGATTCCAGAAGATGGAAGCCTTCCCCAGAAAGGCGCGGTCCCGTCGCTTATTGACCATCGGAATGAGCCAACCTCCATGAGCGAGATACCGGATCTCGGAGCAGAACTCCTGTCGTTCACACTCGA
>JBCBUA010000286.1:0-6835 GCA_039818365.1 Pseudomonadota bacterium | reverse complement strand
GAACTCCTTTAACTGGATGACAGGGCGAGCAGGCGCAGGGCGTCTGCGAACGAGGCTGCGGGATCAAGCACGTCGAAATGCACGGTCTGCAGGCCAACGGCTTCGGCTCCGGCAATGTTGCGGAACTGATCGTCGACAAAGACACAGGCGTGTGCGGGAAGCGCCAGTTCCTTGAGGCAGAGCGCGTAGGCGCGCGGATCGGGCTTCAGGATCTTGGTGTAGGTGGCATCGACGATCACGTCGAAGTCTTTCAGGAAGGGAAGTCTTTCCCGGAAGTCCGCACCATAGAACAGATCCAGTTCATTGGACAGGATGGCGAGTTTCTTGCCGGCTTTCCGGGCGCTGGCGATCGCCGCCAGGGCTTCCGGGCGCATGACGGCCTCCGGATCGGCCCCTCGGGCCGCCTTGACGAAATCGGACATCTCCTTGAACGGCTGTCCGGTCAGTCCTGCGACGTCTTCGGTCCGTTTGCGCCAGTAGTCGCGCTCGGAGATCTCGTCGGCCTGCATCGAACGCCAGAGCGGATCGCTTTCGGGATCGAAAGGCCCCTTCCAGGTCAGCGTTCCGCCCGGCAGGCCAAGCGCTTTTTCGGTCAGGTCATGGGTCTCGAACAGCGTGCGCGTTACGACGCCGCCGAAATCGAGAACGAGGGCGTCGCCTTCACGCGGCATCGGCCCAGATCCTTTTCAAATGAGCCGGAACCACGCCGCCAAGCTTGTCGGTGACTTCGGCTGCGGTTCCGGGCAGCGCGGCCCTGATCCTGCGCTTCATGTCGTCTGTCATCCGCAGGGTCGGCACGGCGACCGCGATCGTTCCGATTGCCTCCTGCTGATCACCGAACAGCGGCGCCGCAAAGGAGGACACATCTGCCTCGAAGCCCTGATCGACAAAGGCGATGCCGCAGACCCGAACGTCGTCGACAATCTCCGTGAGCCGGACAGGGTCGGTGATCGTGTGGGCGGTTGTCGCCGGAAGGTCGTCTTTCAGGACGTCGGGAAGCAGCTGTTCCGGCCCGAAGGCCAGCATGGCGTGACCGGACGCGGTTGCGTGCAGCGGCAGCAGCTCTGCCTCGTCGAAATAGACACGTGTGCCGTGGATCAGCGCATCGTGGTGGGTGAGCGGCGAGAGATGCAGACCTTCCCTCAGCGAGACGTGAACCAGCTCGCCAAGCTCCGATGCCAGTCTTTCAACGATGGGAGCGACAATGGTTCGTGCAGGGAAGAGCCGCTCGCGCACGGCCGCCAGCCGAAGGATCGCCGGGCCAAGCCTGTAGCCGCGCGTAACCGGGTTCTGTTCCAGAAAACCGTTGGCCGCCAGCTCGATCAGGTGCCGGTGGACGGTCGCCTTGTCCTGTCCGCTCAGCGTTCTGAACTCGGTCAGCCCGATCTCCGCCCGTCCCGGGCAGAAGTGGTTCAGCAGGTTGAGTGCTTTGGTGATGGTGCCCATCGGTGTTCCGGCCTGTTCCAGTCCTCAGCGGCATCGGTGCCGTCGGTGGGATGATGCATTTATCTTGACAGATAGTTACAAATGAAACAATAATTATTTTGAGACCATTGGTTCATTATTTGAACCTTTGGTCAAGGCGAGAATATCCCTGTTGCTGCACGTTTAAAGGTTGACATGCATTTATTTAATATGACAACTTTTAACAAAGCAAATAAAAAATCATCGAGACCGGTCGGCAAGATCGGCGCAAACACCAGATGAGGGACCAGCAAATGAGAAAGCATGCAATTGCCCTGACCGCGGCAAGCCTGATGAGCGTCACCGCTGCTTTGGCCGACTATCCGGAAAAACCCGTTTCTTTCATTGTTCCGTGGCCTCCAGGTGATCTGGAGGACGTCCTGACCCGGCTGATCGCAGACGAGTTTCAGGAAATGTACGGCGTTCCGGCGGCGGTTGTGAACAAGCCAGGCGGCGGCGGTGGCCCGTTCCCTGGCGCGGTCGAGGTCGCAACGGCACCGGCGGATGGCTACACCATCGGCTCGTTTGTTCCTGCCGTTCCGATTGCCGGTGAACTCATTGGAATTCCGGAACTGACGCCCAACCCGTTTGAGCCGGTCGGCATTTTCATGACCTATCCCTTCGTGATTGCGGCAGGCAGCGACGCGCCGTATTCCACCTGGGAAGAACTGGTCGCATATGCCAAGGAAAACGACGTCGCGCTGGGCCACTTTGGCTCGGTTCTTCCGCCCACGCGCATCACGCTGGCGCTTGCCGCGTCCTCGGACTTTGATTTCGGTAGTGATGCCGCCTTCGACGAACTGAACTGCAACACGCTGGCCTCCGGCGATGTCGACGTGATCAACACCACCCTGCAGCAGGTTCTGCCCTGCAAGGATGACCTGAAGATCCTGGCAAGCATCGGCACGGAGCGAATTTCGATCATTCCGGACGTGCCAAGGGTTTCCGAACTCAATCCGGACCTGGATGTCGCGCTCTGGAACGGTCTTTTCGTGCACAAGGACGTTCCGGCGGACGCGCGTGCGAAGATTGAAACCGCGGCCAAGGCTGCGCTTGAAAAGCCGGAAGCCCAGAAGCTGATCGGTGAGACGGGCGTGTTGATCTACTGGCAGGACGCGGATGCATCCAACGCCCAGATTGCCTCCGACAAAGAGGTCAACGGCAAGATCTCCGAACTGCTCGGCGAATAAGACGCTCCTCCGTCCGGGCGGCGCATGTCAGTGCCGCCCGGCAATTGCACGGCAAGAGGTTGGGGTCGATGGCGCATATCAAGACACTTCAGGAACTTTTCCGGCGGCACAGGCGTCCCGGGGACATTGTCTTCGCACTCCTGTTTCTGGCCTTCTCCATCTTTCTGCTGTCGCAGGTCTATGGCGAGACCTCCTGGGTCAAGCGCACGAAATGGTTCGCGCAACCGCGTTTCTGGCCAGCGGTGTCGCTGATCTTCATGACCTTCTTTGCGCTGCTCCACTTCATTGGCTCATTGTGTTCGCCGCGCATTCTCGGGCGATGGCTGGAGGTCGTTTTCTGGCTCCGGTCCCTCGAATTCGTCCTCTATTTTCTTCTTTATGTCGCGACCGTGCCCCTGCTTGGCTATCTGCCATCCACGGTCCTGTTCACCTGCTTCCTGACCACACGTGTCGGATTGGCAACGCCCCGGTTTCTCCTGGCGGCAAGCGCGTTTGCCATCTGTGTCGCCGTGATTTTCCGGGCATTCCTGCAGGTGAAGATCCCCGCCGGACAGCTTTATGAAGCTTTCCCCGATCCCCTCAAAGCCTTCGCGCTGACCTACCTGTGAGGTGACGATGGAAACGCTTCTTTCAAGCCTCGCCATCCTGTCCCAGTGGCAGGTGCTGGTCGCCCTGCTTCTGGGCTCGATCGGGGGTGTCATAATCGGCGCACTTCCAGGTGTGGGCGCGGCCGTCGCCATCGCCATTCTCCTGCCCGCAACCTTCGCCTTTGAGCCGATCGTCGGTTTGACGCTGATGCTCGGCGTCTACGGCTCGTCGATGTATGGCGGCGCCATTCCGGCGATCCTGATCAACACGCCAGGAACCGCCGTAAACGCGCTGACGACTTATGACGGGTATCCGATGACTAAGCGCGGGGAGGGCCATCGCGCGCTGTCGCTCGCCTATTCCGCTTCCTTCTTCGGTGGGATCTTTTCCGTTGTCTGCCTGATCCTGCTGTCGCCGCTTCTGGCCATGATTGCCCCGCATTTTGGCAGCCGCGAGATTTTCCTGGCGGCGCTTCTCGGGATCATCCTTGTGGTGCTGGCCCATCGCGGCCAGGTCTTCGCCGCCGGAATGCTCGCCTCCTTCGGCATCTTCCTGAGCACGATCGGGCTGGAGCCGGTGAAATACACCAAGCGCTTCACCTTCGACATGACCTGGCTGACATCGGGCATCAACCTGATCGTTGTCGTGCTCGGCCTGTTCGCGATTTCCCAGGCGCTGCTGCTGCTGGTCGACAAGGACCACAAGCCGGGCAAGGCGCATGTCGACGGCAATCTTTTCTCCGGGCTGAGCGAATTGTTCCGCTTCAAGCGGATCGCATCCGTCTCGTCCAGCCTGGGCGTTCTCATGGGGATGATCCCCGGTGTCGGCGAATTCACGGCGCAGTTCCTGTCCTACACCTATGCCCAGAAAACATCGAAGAAACCGGATGATTTCGGCAACGGGTCACCCGAAGGCCTGGTCGCCTCGGAAGCCGCCAACAACGCCGTGCCGGGCGCGGCCATGATCCCGCTGCTGGCGCTTGGTATTCCCGGCGAAGCCCTGACCGCGATGATGCTGTCGGTCTTTTATGTCCACAATGTCATTCCGGGGCCCCAGCTCTTTCAGGGACAGCTCGATTTCGTGATCGCGATCTACATCGCGCTGATCCTTTTGAATGTCATCGTTCTGGCCTTTCTTCTGTCATCGACGAACCTGCTCCTGAAGATCATCCAGATCCCGACACGCTTTCTGGGTGTGATGATCCTGACGCTGTCTTTTGTCGGTGTGTATTCGCTCCGCAATTCGATTACCGACTGCGCAGTCGCGTCCGCGTTCGGCGTCTTCGGCCTTATCCTGAAACGTCTCAATCTGCCGATCGTGCCGATCATCCTCGGTATGGTTCTGGGCGGCATCATGGAAGTGAAACTGCGCAGCGCGATGGCGCGCGTGAAGTCGCCGCTCGACTTCGTCGACCGGCCCATCGCCGCCATCCTGTTCGCGATGATCCTGCTCATCCTGATCCTGCATGTGCGAACCATCATCAGGGAGCACAAGGCGCGGCGCGCGCAGGAAACATCAAAGAATTCAGAAGCATCCACGCAGCAAGGATAGGGTTCAATGCTGGATCAGAGCGAAATCGACACCCTGAGGATGACGGCCATTGCCGACCAGGGACATCTCATCGACGGCCGCGTGGAACCCGCGCGGTCCGGCGAGACCCTGGATGTTGTGTCTCCGATCGACGGCGCGCGCCTCTGCAGACTTGCCGCCGGTTCCGCCGCCGACATGAAACGCGCCATCAGCTCTGCGCGCGCTGCGTTCGAGGATGGCCGCTGGTCGAGGACGGCACCGGCACACCGCAAGAAAGTCCTTCACAAGCTTGCCGACCTGATCGAACGGGACGCGCTCGCACTGACCGTTCTCGGCGTCCGGGACAACGGCACGGAAATCAACATGGCCTACAAGGCCGAGGCATTGTCGGCAGCGGCAACATTCCGCTACTACGCTGAACTCGTCGACAAGGTCTATGGCGAGATCGCCCCGACTGCCGGCAACGTGCTCGGCCTTGTGCATCGCGCGCCTGTCGGTGTGGTCGGGGCCATCGTTCCCTGGAACTTTCCGCTGATGATCGGAGCCTGGAAAATCGCCCCGGCACTTGCCGCCGGAAATGCGGTCGTCTTGAAACCGGCGGAGACCGCGTCTCTGTCCTTGCTCAAGGTCGCGGAACTGGCGCTCGAGGCAGGCGTGCCTGAGGGCGTCTTCAATGTGGTGACCGGCACCGGGGCAGTAGCGGGCGAAGCACTCGCGCTGTCGATGGAGGTCGATGTGCTGGCGTTTACCGGGTCCGGGGCAACGGGCCGCCGCCTGCTGACCTATTCGGCACAATCCAACTTGAAACGGTGCTATCTGGAACTGGGAGGAAAGTCCCCGAACATCGTCTTCAATGACGCGCCGGACCTTGCAGAGGCGGCAAAAGTGTCTGCTGCCGGGATCTTCCGCAATTCGGGCCAGGTCTGTGTCGCCGGCTCAAGGCTGCTTGTGCAGGAAGACATACACGACGACTTCGTGACTGAGATGTGCAGGCATGCCGAAGCGTTCCGTGTCGGCGACCCGCTCGATCTGGCGTCACAGATCGGAGCGGTCCACAGTCTGCCGCAGCTGGAAGCCGATCTGCGGTTTGTTGCGATCGCGGAAGACGAGGGCGCTGAACGGCGCACGGGTGGCGCAAGGATCCTCCAGGAGACCGGTGGCTACTACATGCAACCGGCCGTCATGACCAACGTCAAACCCTCCGATACGCTCGCCACCAGCGAAGTCTTTGGCCCCGTCCTCGCGGTCACGCCTTTCAAGGATGAGGCGGAGGCCATCCGGATCGCCAACGGAACCGACCTCGGTCTGGCCGCCGGTGTCTGGACCCGCGATCTCGCCCGCGCGCACCGCATGATTTCGTCCGTCCGGGCCGGAGTCGTCCATGTGAACACTTATGGCGGCGCGGACCTGACCGTGCCGCTCGGCGGCGTCAAGCAGTCCGGCAATGTCATGACAAGTCGCTGCACGCGCTCGACAAGTATCAGGACCTCAAGACGGCCTGGATCCAGCTGTGAGGGACAGTCTCGCCATGAATGAACATCGCCCTTCCGGGACAGAGGACCTTCTTGAACGCCGCCAGCGTCTCCTGGGTCCGAATGTGTCCACCTTTTACGACGAACCGGTTCATATCGTGAAGGGAGAAGGTGTCTGGCTGTGGGACGCGGACGGGCGCAAATATCTGGATTGTTACAACAATGTCCCGCATGTCGGGCATTGCAACCCGCGTGTCATAAATGCGATTGCAGGTCAGGCTGCCCGGCTGAACACCCACACGAGATACCTGCATGAAGGCATTCTCGATTATGTCGAGCGGCTGACCGGTACGTTCGACGAAAGCCTGTCAACGTCGATCCTGACCTGTTCCGGCTCTGAGGCGAATGACATTGCGCTCAGAATGGCGGAAGCCATGACCGGAAAACGGGGCATTGTCGCAACAGACGCGACCTATCACGGCAACACGACGCTGGTCAGTCATCTATCGCGGAGCAATGTACCTGAAGTCGGCTTTGGCCTCGGGCAATATCTGCGGCACGTCGAAGCGCCGGACAGCTACCGCATCAGCG
>JBCBUA010000285.1:0-6931 GCA_039818365.1 Pseudomonadota bacterium | reverse complement strand
ATGCCGCCGGAGATCCAGCGCCTCACGGACACGTTCCTGCAGAACCCGTCGCGTATCGAAGTCGCACCGACGTCTTCCACGGCAGACAATGTCAGCCAGCAGCTGAAAGCGTCTCCGTCCAAGGATTATGAAAAGCGCGCTGCCTTGCGCGAACTCCTGGACGGTGCGGAGGAACTGAAGAACGCAATCGTGTTCTGCAACCGCAAGCGCGATGTTTCGACCCTTTTCCGCTCGCTCGAGCGCCACGAATACAATGTCGGCACTCTTCACGGAGACATGGATCAGCGCACGCGCATGATGATGCTGGACAATTTCCGCAAAGGGAGCATCAAGCTTCTGGTTGCCAGCGATGTGGCGGCCCGGGGGCTCGACATTCCCGAAGTCAGCCACGTGTTCAATTACGACGTCCCGATCAACGCCGAAGACTATGTCCACCGCATCGGCCGTACGGGCCGCGCTGGCCGCAGCGGGACCGCCTACACGCTCGTGACCGGCGAAGACAAGAAGTATCTCGATGCGATCGAAACGCTGATCAACAAGACAATCGACTGGCTCGGCGAGCCAATTGACTTCGAGGCCGCTGCGAAGGAACGCAAGGCGCGCCGCAAATCGGGCAAAACCTCGAAGAGCGAATCCAGCAACGACAACGACGCTCCCCAGACGAAATCCTCTGGCAGGCGCCGTTCACAATCCAAACAACGCGACACCGACACGGACGGCAGACAGGAGCAGAAAGACGCAATGAGCCCGGTATCAGTTTCCGAACTTCCGCAAAAACCCGCGAGCAAAAAGTCCAGAAACGAGAAACTCGAGCCTGCTTTCAGCCCGGGTGTTCACATCCCGGCTTTCCTTCTGCGCGAACCGCGTCCGAAAAAGGCTTCGTAACGTCACTTTTTACAGGGTTTTCCCTTAAGCTTAACCGCTCCTTAAATCTTCCATCAGAACTTGGGATCTATATCTTGTGACCGTGTGGGGCGGATTCGCAGGGTGAAGGTGAGAGAAGTTCTATGTCTGAAGAAGACGACCATAGCCGGACCATCAAGTATGGTGAGTCCGCTGTCGGATACATAAGAAAAAACACGCTGCCCGCGTATCCGCGCTCGTATGAGCTCTGGTACACGTATGCTGCCGGTTACAATCAGGGGCTCAACAGGGCCGTCAACGAGACAATCAAGGAAAAAGGCAGGGTCAGCACCGATGAAATGCTGAACCTTTACGGCCGTTTTCTGTCCCCTACCCGCCTGGGCGACCGCCTTGACGAAGTTGGCACCAAGGTTTCCAGAGAAGTCGAGGAACTGATCGAGTCGCTCAAGCTGAGCGCGGATGCAACGTCTGACTACGGCAGTTCGCTTGAGCAGGCCGGTGAAAAGATAAAGCGCCTGGACGACCCGCAGAAACTCCAGCTCTATGTCACGCATCTCGTGAAATCGACCCAGAACGCCGTGGCTTCGAACCGGAAGCTGGAGAGCCAGCTGCTGGAGTCGAAAAAACACATCGAAAATCTGCAGTCTTCCCTGGAAGCGATTCGCTACGAATCGCTAACTGACGAGCTCACGACCCTCAACAACCGGAAGCACTTCGAAGTTTCTCTGGAAAAGATCGTCGACCAGTCCAAGGAGAGCAAGCGCAGCTTCGCGCTGCTCATGACGGATATCGACCACTTCAAGAAGTTTAACGACACCTATGGACACCAGACGGGTGACCAGGTGCTTCGCCTCGTTGCTCTGGCGGTCAAACAGAACATCAAGACGCAGGATATTGCATGCCGCTATGGTGGTGAGGAGTTTTCCATCATCCTGCCGCAGTCCAACCTTGAGGAAGCGGGCGAAATCGGCGAGCGTATCCGGACTGCGGTAATGTCAAAGGAACTGGTAAAGCGGTCCACCGGCGAAAATCTCGGCCGTGTGACAATTTCGGTTGGCATTGCGATTTTCGACCAGATCGATACGGCGCATTCGATCGTTTCCCGCGCCGATGAAGCTCTTTACGCGGCGAAGAATGCCGGCCGCAACCTCGTGAAAACCGAGCTCGACCTGCCCTCTGCCAAGGCCGCCGAAAACGTCGCCTGACCGCTTCAAGCGCCCGATAGCCATGTTCGTGATTTCGCGGACACACCCTTCCTGATCTGCCTGACCGATCACGCTTTCGCGTCAAGTCCCATCTGCCAAAAATCGCTTTCCAGCCGGCACGCTTTTTCAAAGAGTGACAGGACGCGCGGATATCTGTGGTCGGTCAGCACCAAGTCCGAAGTTGCTTCAAACCAGGCCTCGAAGCCATTGGCCAGGTCCTGATAACCTTCACCGGCATATTCCTGAATCCAGCGCTGGTAGGGATTGTCAGCGTTGTCGCAGCCGTCCTGCTGCAACTGTTTGCCGATTTCCGCGTACCCGAGGATACACGGAGCCAGGGCGGCTTGAAGGTCCAGAAGATCTCCGGACATGCCGGCGTCAAGAACAAAGCGCGTGTAGGCCATGGTCGGCGTGTCTTCCGGCGCATTCTCGATTTCCTGCCGCTGCATTCCCCAGCGCCCGCAAATCTCGATGTGCAGCTCGAGTTCAACATCCAAGATTGCCTTAACGCCTTCAAGCGAATGCCGCATATCGGCAAGGGTCGGGCTTTTGTAGACGCCAAGGGCATAGGCCCGGGCAAACTGGATCAGAAACAGGTAGTCCTGGACGAGGTAGTGTTTGAAACACTCGATCGGCAGATCTCCCCTGCCAAGCTGTTCGACAAAGGGGTGGCGCGTGTAGTCGGCCCATTGCGACGCGGCGTGCGTCTTGAGCCGTTCAAACAATGTCATGGGAACTCTCGTCGCAGCTTGATGCGGGCAATCAATCAGTTGAGGGGCAACGCACCGGCGTCGGCGGCCTGAAGCGACACGGATTCACCGCAGCCGCACGCGGACACTTCGTTCGGATTCTTGAAGACGAAACCGGAGCGGAACTTGGTAACCTCGAAGTCCATCTCGGTTCCGAGCAGGAACAGGACGGCAGAGGGATCGATGAAGAGCTTCGCGCCTTTGTCCTCGATCACGTCATCGCCGGGCTGGGCATCTTCCACCAGGTCCATGGTGTATTCCATGCCGGCGCAGCCGCCCTTCTTGATCCCGACGCGCAATCCGATGGCATCCTTGTCGGCATTTTCGACAAGTTCCCTGACGCGTTCGGCGGCGCTGTCGGTCATGCTCATGACCTGAAATTTTCCGGCGGAAGCCATTCGGTCCTCTGTCTGCTTCTAAGGTTCGAAACCTGATATAGGTATTCAGATTATCGGAAAAAAGGTTTCGAACTCAATACCAGTTCAGTGCCACTTTCGCCTCGTCCGACATACGGTCCGGCGTCCAGGGCGGATCGAACACCATGTCGACATTGACCGGACCAACGCCGGCAACCGCGGAGACCGCATTTTCGACCCATCCCGGCATTTCACCGGCCACCGGACAGCCCGGTGCGGTCAGCGTCATGTCGATGTTGATCGAGCGGTCATCCTCGATATCGACCTTGTAGATCAGGCCGAGTTCGTAGATATCGCAAGGGATTTCCGGATCGTAGACCGATTTCAGGGCACCGACAATGTCCGTCGTCAGCCTGTCGAGCTCAGCCTCAGGGATCGTCGTTTTCGCCGATACTTCCGCCTGAAGTTCCGCGCCGTCCGCGGCCGTATCAATCGTGGTTGCGTTTTCCATAGTGGGTCCGTCCTTACCCGAAAAAGCTCTGTGCCTTCAACAAGGCCTCATAAAGCGCGTCCACTTCCTCGCGCGTGTTGTAGAGGCCGAAGCTTGCACGACATGTAGAGGTTACACCATATCTTGCCAAGAGCGGCTGCGCACAGTGGGTGCCCGCCCTCACCGCCACGCCGGCGCGGTCAATGATGGTCGCAACGTCGTGCGCGTGGGCGCCCTCCATCTCGAAAGACACGATGGCGCCCTTGCCGGGCGCATTTCCAAAGATCCTGAGAGAATTGATCTCCCGCAGCTTCTTGTGCGCGTAGTCCTTCAGGTCCGCCTCGTGGCGCGCGATATTCTCGCGTCCAACCATGTCCATGTAGTCGAGTGCCGCGCCCAGGCCGATCGCCTGTACGATCGGCGGTGTTCCCGCCTCAAACCGGTGCGGCGGGTCGTTGTAGGTGATAACGTCTTCGGTGACATCGAGGATCATTTCACCGCCGCCATTGAACGGACGCAGGGCGTTCAGGCGCTCCGGCTTGCCCCACAGGACGCCGATACCAGACGGCCCATAGACCTTGTGGCCGGTGAAAACATAGTAGTCGCAGCCGAGGTCCTGGACATCCACGGGCATGTGGACTGCGGCCTGGCTGCCATCGACCAGAACCTGGATGCCCCGTTCGTGTGCGATTTCGCATATTTCCTTGATCGGCACCACGGTGCCGAGAACATTGGACATGTGCGTGATGGCGACAAGTTTTGTCCGGTCCGTCAGAGTGTCCACGAAGGCATCGAGGTCGAACGTACCGTCCTCGCGCACATACACCCATTTCAAGACGGAGCCGTGCCGTTCGCGGTGGAAATGCCACGGCACGATGTTGGAATGATGCTCCATGATCGAGAGCACGATTTCATCGCCCTCCCCGAAGAAATCGGGGCCCAATCCGTAGGAAACCAGGTTGATGGCTTCCGTGGTCGATTTCGTGAAGACGATCTCGTCGACGGATTTGGCGTTCAGGAACCGGCGCACTTTTTCGCGCGCAGCTTCGTAGTTGTCCGTCGCCGTGTTCGACAGGTAATGCAGCCCGCGATGCACGTTGGCATATTCTTCCGAATACGCCTTGGAGACGGCATCGATCACGGCGTTCGGTTTTTGCGCCGACGCGCCGTTGTCCAGATAGACCAGCGGTTTGCCATAGACTTCGCGCGACAGGATCGGGAAATCCCGGCGGATGGCTTCCACGTCATATCCCGTTGTGACGGGCTCTTTTTCTGCAGTCGCGACGGTCATTCGGCGCTGATCCTTGTTTCCAGACCTAGTGACCGGCAAGCCAGTCGCGCACGCGCGCTTCAAGGCCCTCGGTCACGTCGTCTTCGCCATATTCCTCGATAGCTTCCGACAGGAAGGCGAGAACGAGGAGCGTTTTTGCCTCGTCCTCCGGAATGCCGCGGGCGCGGAGGTAAAACAGCAGGTCCTCATCGATCTGACCGCTGGTCGCACCATGCGCGCAGAGTACGTCATCAGCGAAGATTTCGAGTTCCGGCTTGTTCGCCATCTCGGCGTCTTCCGACAGAAGCAGGGCCTGTGTCATCATTTCGCCGTCGGTCTTCTGCGCATGCTGCGCAACGTTGATCCGGCCCTGGTACACACCCTTGGCATTGCCGTCGAGCACGGTCTTGAAGAATTCGCGGCTGTTGCAATGCGGGACCGCGTGATCGACGATCAGCGTCTGGTCCGCGAGATCACTGCCACCAGCCATGGTGACGCCGTAGATCTTGGCTTCCGAGTTTTCACCGGTGAAATTGATGAACTGCTGATTACGGGCAAAGGAAGGGCCTGCCATGAAGCCAAGCGACTTGAACTCCGCTTCCGCGCCGATGGTCGCGATCGAGGTCAAGAGCCGCGCGGCATCGTTCGACCCGACGATCAAACGGGTTGCAGCCAGGAACGCCTTGTCCGCCACGTCATAGTCAAACACCGCGTTGAGTTCGCCCTCGCCGGTCTCGCCGATGAAGGTTTCCAGCAGCCTCAGGCTGCCATCCGCCCCGACGCGCACCTTGTTCCGGGTCACCTGGGCACCGGACGATGTCGCAACATGAACCAGTTCGACCGGTTTCGACACTTTGGCCCCGTCGGCCACCTCGACAACGACGCCGCCTTGCACGAAGGCCGTGTTGAGTGCGACAACGCCGTCACTTGGTCCTGTTTTCGGAGATGCAAGCAGCTGCGAGCCGTGTTCGCCGGCAAGAGCCTCGTTCAGATCCGTCACCGTGACACCCTCGGCTGAGAGCGCCTCGATGTCCGACAGTTCGGCGACGAAAGATCCGTTCGCAACAACAAGCCTGTGACGCTCAAGGTCGCCGAACAGGTTTTGGGCTGCCAGCAGATCCTTCGCGTTGGCGAGGTCGGCCTTCGAGACGAGCTGCGCGGCGGATTTCATGAACGCGCGCAAGTCCGAATACTTGTATTCCTCGACGCGGCGATGCGGCAATCCGCGATCCCGGATCTGGTCAACCGCTGCCTCGCGCAATGCGGAAACGGCGACGGACCCGGCGAGGTCCGGTTTCGCGGCCTCGAAACGGTCGAACAGGTCGCTTTCGGCCTGGGTGTGTCTGATAGGCATGCTGGCGTTCATAGTGCGTTCTTCCCTCAGGCAGCTGCTTCGACGAAGTCTGCGTAACCGTTCTTCTCAAGCTCGAGCGCCAGATCCTTGTCGCCGGTCTTGACGATCCGGCCCTTGGACAGAACATGCACGACGTCCGGAACGATGTGATCGAGCAGACGCTGGTAGTGCGTGATCACGACCATGGCCCGGTCCGGACCGCGAAGCTTGTTGACGCCTTCGGACACGATCCGCAGGGCATCGATATCGAGGCCGGAATCGGTTTCGTCGAGAACACACAGCTTCGGTTCCAGCAGAGACATCTGCAGGATTTCGGCGCGCTTCTTCTCCCCGCCCGAAAAGCCGACATTGAGCGGCCGCTTCAGCATATCCATGGAAACGTTGAGGTGGCTTGCCGCCGCCTTGACCCGCTTCATGAAGTCCGGAATGGAAAGGACATCCTCGCCGCGCGCCTTGCGCTGCGCATTCATGGCCGTTTTCAGGAATTCCATCGTGGCAACGCCCGGAATTTCGATCGGGTACTGGAACGCCAGGAACATGCCGGCCGCTGCCCGCTCGTCCGGTTCCATTTCCAGCATGTTCTCACCGTTGAAGAGCACTTCGCCCTCGGTGATTTCATAGTCTTCCTTTCCGGCCAGAACGT
>JBCBUA010000284.1:0-6946 GCA_039818365.1 Pseudomonadota bacterium | reverse complement strand
GTCAGCATCAAGATCGGCACTTCGGACTCTTCGCGCAAAGAAGCCGCCAGTTCCAGGCCGGTTTCCCCGGGCATCATCACATCCAGAATGATCAGGTCGAATTCCAGCCCGGACAGGCACTTTCGCGCTTCCGCTGAATTGGCCGCCGCGGAGACGCGATAGCCGTTTTCTTTCAACAACCTGGAAAGCAGATCCCGGATGCGCTTGTCGTCATCGACGAGAAGGATGTGATTGGCGTTGTCGTCGGGCACCTGGACTTTCATGTCGGAGGCTCGTTCCTTCTGCTATCGGCGGCGTTCAATCCTTGAGATGAAACGGGCTTCTGACGAGTTTCAGAATGTCTGCATGCGCATCGGGATCGATCATCTGCAGCAGAAACCGCCGCACGATTTCTTCGCTGCCATCAGGCAATCCAATTAGGGCGCGTTCAAGGCGTTCCTGCTGCAGCCGGGCGAGTTTTTCCGCCAGCGTATGACCGCGTTCGGTCGTGTAGAGCAGACGCTGGCGGCGATCGTTCATGCCTTCGCGCTGCTCAATGATGCCGGCATCGACAAGCTGCTTCAGAACCCGGCCAAGACTTTGCTTGGTGATGCGCAGGATACCGAGAAGATCCGTCACCATGATGCCGGGATTGCGTTCGACGAAATGCAGCACGCGGTGATGCGCGCGGCCAAATTCGAATTTCGCGAGCACGTCGTCCGGATCGCCTGTAAAGTCCTTGTAGGCAAAGAACAGAAGTTCAATCAGGTCATAGGGCAAATTGTCTTCAGCCGGGTGCTGAGCCGGTTCAGGCAGGGCACCATCCTGGTCCCGCAATGCCGCGGAAAGAGCAGTTTTGAAATTTACGTCAGTCATATTGACATAATTCTGGTCGATTGTTACTTGTCAGCAGCCGCGCGCGAAATGATCGGTCTCAAAGATGCATTTTTGGGCATCCGCCGACAACCGAATCCGTTCAACGCCGCTGCGGTCATCAGGATACCGATAGTTCGCGTGCTGTGCAAAAGATACAGCAGCAAAACAGGCGCAAGTCTCTGGCGTTATTTGCGTCTGTTGAAAGAAATCAATAATCGCTCTTTGAGCGGGCGGGAGAAGAAACATGGCGGGAGCGCCTTTTGATCAGCTCAGCGGTGACATCTGGTACGATGGTGAGTTCGTGCCGTGGTCGGATGCGAAACTCCATATCCTCAGTCACGGTTTGCACTACGGCAGCAGCGTCTTCGAGGGCGAGCGAGCCTATGGAGGGCGGATCTTCAAATCCGAGGAGCACACTGAGCGCCTGCTTGAATCCGCCCGCACGCTCGGGTTCGAGATCCCCTGGACGGCCGACCAGATCAACGAAGCCAAGGACGCGACCCTGGCGCGCATGAAGCTCACCGACGCCTATATCCGCCCGGTTGCCTGGCGCGGCAGCGAGATGATGGGTATCTCCGCCCAGAACAACACGATCCACCTTGCTATCGCGGCCTGGGAATGGCCGAGTTACTTCAAGCCCGAGGAACGGCTCAAGGGCATTCGCCTCGACATGGCGCAATACCGTCGTCCCGATCCGGCAACGGCCCCGTTCAAGGCCAAGGCCGCGGGTCTTTACATGATCTGCACGGTGTCCAAACACGCTGCCGAAGCAAAGGGCTATACCGACGCCCTGATGCTGGACTGGCGCGGGCAGGTTGCGGAATGCACCGGTGCCAACGTCTTTTTCATCAAGGACGGCAAGATCCACACGCCGGTGCCGGACTGTTTCCTTGACGGGATCACCCGCCGCACCGTGATCGACCTGGCCAGAAAGCGTGGCCTGGAAGTGATCGAGCGCGTGATCATGCCCGAGGAAATTCCGGGGTTCGAACAGTGTTTTGTCACGGGAACGGCTGCGGAAGTCACGCCGGTTTCCGAAATTGCCGGGACGACGTTCAAGGTCGGCGAAATCATCGAGACGCTGATGCAGGACTACGATGCGGCCGTCAGACCCGATGCGCCTGCGCTTCAGGCCGCTGCCGGCTGATCACGGCCTGAGACGAGATCTGACGCATTTGCGAGGCGGGCCTTTCAGCCCGCCTTTTTCATGACCTTGTGTCATGCAGGGCGTGGAACATGCGGCCCTTTTCCGCAAACAGGACGCAGGCGATGGCCGCAAGCCCATAGATAGCGAATGCCAGTCCGAGCGGTTCGGTGGTGCCATCGAACAGCTGGCCCATGACGTGTCCCAGAAGCGCGCCGCCAAGTGTCGTGATGAAACCGATCACGGATGCCGCCGTTCCGGCGATCTTTCCGAGTGGCTCCATGGCCATGGCATTGAAATTGGCACCGACGAAGCCGAAGCACATCATGACGATTGTCGTCAGAATGAAGAACGATGCCAGGCTCTCCAGGCCAAGGGCAGACACGACGAAGATCAGGAAGCCGAAGACCGTGTAGACGAGAAGCGCCGCGTGCGACAGGCGCCGCAGGCCCATCGCTTCGACCAGCTGCGCGTTGGTGAAGGAGGATATCGCCATTGCGACCGCGATCGACGCGAAGACGACCGGAAACAGGTTTCCCAGATCGAAGATATCGACGAAGATCTGCTGTGACATGGCAAGAAATGCGAACAGTCCGGCGAAAACGAATGCGGTCGCGACTGCATAGCCGACGCAGACGCGCGTCGTAACCGCCGTCCCGTAGGCATTGGCGATGGCCGAAAACTCGATGGGGCGGCGGCGGTCGGGCGCCAGCGTCTCGGGCATGCGCATCATCGACCAGGCCAGAACCGCCAGACCGGAAATCAGCAGAAAGGCGAAAATCCAGTGCCAACCCGCCATCAGAAGAACCACCTGGCCGACGGACGGTGCAATGACGGGAACCGCCATGAAGACCATCATGACCAGTGACATGACCTTGCCCATGCTGCGCCCGGTGTAGCAATCCCGGACCACCGACAGTGCGGCCACACGGGCACCGGCGCAGCCGACCCCCTGAAGCACGCGGGCAACCAGAAGCGTATCGAGGTCCGCCGCGAAAATCGCCCAGACGCTCGCGAGGCTGTAAAGCGTGAGCCCGCCAATGAGCACCTTCCGGCGTCCCAGGGCGTCGGTGAGCGGGCCGAAGAACAATTGTGCTCCGCCAAAACCGGCGAGATACATCGTCAGGATGAGCTGGCGGTTGTTTTCCTCGATGATGTTGAGCGCATCGCCGATCGCGGGCAGGGCCGGCAGCATGACATCGATCGCCATGGCGTTGAGCGCCATGATCATGGCAATGATCGCGACAAATTCCGTAAACGGGATGCCGGGCTCGCGCAGGACTTCGCCGGCGGTCCGCGCAACGCCTGCGGACGAGTCAGCAACGGCAGCATCGGAATGCTCGATGTCGTGTTTCACTTAATCGGAACCAGTTCAAAGATGTAGGCCGCTGACGCGCCGCCGCGGAAATTTCGAAAGCGGAGCGGCTGCCGGGCTGAGAGAGGCCCAGTCTATGCTGTCGGAACGCTCAGGTCCAGCGTGCAGCGTCCTTGTCGTCGCAATCCCTGGCTTCAACCCACGTGCCCGCGCTGCCGGCAACCAGGTGCTCCTTCTTCCAGAACGGCGCACGCGTCTTGAGGTAGTCCATGAGAAAGTCGGCCGCCTCGAAGGCCGCGCGGCGGTGGGACGAGGCTGCAATCACGAGGACGATGTTTTCGCCGGGCGGTATCTTGCCGTGGCGGTGGATGACGGTCAGGCCGGTGAGCGGCCAGCGGTCGATGGCCTCTTCGGCGATGCGGGTCAGTTCCGCTTCCGCCATGCCGGGATAATGCTCAAGCTCCAGGGCGGTCAAGGTACCGGCTTCATCGCGGCAAAGCCCGGTGAAGGTTACGAGGGCGCCGACATCCTTGCGGCCCTCGGTGAGCCGGGCGGCTTCGTCCTGGGCACTGAAATCGTCTGCCTGTACCGCGATCCTGGGCTTGACCGGCATCTTCATCCCCCTGTCATGGGGGGGAAGAAGGCGACTTCGCGGGCGTTCCCGAGGTCGGCATCCGTTTCCACATGCTCCTGGTCAAGCGCCACGCGGATCGCATCCTCCTCTTCGAATGCGGCGGCGTGATACTCGTCGATCCCCTTCAGATGCAAGATCAGGTCGGCAACCGTCTTCACATCGGCCGGAAGCTCCAGAGTTTCTTCTTCCTTGCCGACACGTTCCCGCACCCAGGCAAAATAGCGAATGTTCATGAGACCTCTTATGCACTGCCTTGGCGGCAAAGGAAATGATCGCCTACTCCGTGATGAGATGACCGATCCCGGCGCGGAAATAGTCGTATCCCGTATATAGGGTCAGAACGGCGGCGATCCAAAGCGCGGTCAGTCCCGTCAGGGTCGTGTATGGAAAGATCGTGTCGCCGGCAGGTCCGGCGAGCAGAACCGCGATGGCAACGAGCTGGACCGTCGTTTTCCACTTGGCAAGTTTGGTTACCGGAACGCTGACCTGCAGCTCGGCCAGAAACTCTCTGAGGCCCGAAACCAGGATTTCGCGGCACAAGATGATGATTGCGGCAACGAGTGACCAGCCTCCGATCGTGCCGTCGGCGGCCAGCATGAGCAGCGAGACGGAAACGAGGAGCTTGTCGGCGATCGGATCGAGCATCCGCCCGAGCGCGGATTGCTGCTGCCAGGCGCGGGCAAGATAGCCGTCGAAGAAATCGGTGATCGCCGCCACGATGAAAATGCCGAGCGCGATCCAGCGCGGGGTCGTTCCCTCGAAATAGAAACAGAAAGCGACTGCCGGCACAGCCAGAATGCGCCCATAGGTCAAGAGGTTGGGCAGGCTTAGGGCTACGTTACGTTTCATGTCGGCTTTCAATTCGGGGACAGTCCGGACCGCCGGGCCGGTCTGCATCGGTTGGGGACCGGTCAGCGGTTTCAGTCTGATCTGGATCGCTCTTCGCTTTCGCTTAGCATTGGTGTGCCGTTCGCCTCAATCGAATATTCGCTCACCTTGCTGGTCGATCATCATTTTCGCCTTGCGGATCATCTCGTTGGCGGCGTCCGCTTCCCCCGGCATCACATCGGCCCGTATGAACCGGTGGGACTTGGTTTCTTCGCCGACCTGCTTTTCGATCCGGCCGGCGACCTGCCACTGGCCGCCTGAGGATTGCGGCTCAGCGATGATCTGAAAGCCTTCGTGGTCAACGATGGTGGCTTTGGCAGTGCTCTTGGCCTGCCCCCCTTCGGACGATCCGAAAAGAGATTTGAACATTTTGCCGAGCATGACGCCCACTCCTTACTGTTTGTTCCCTTTTAGGGGCAGTGACAGAGGGCATCAAGAGGGACAGGTTTACGATTTCGTCATGCGCAGACCGCTGGCGGGCACCGGCAGAGACTGCCGGTAGATCCGAAAACCGGCGGCAGAGGGGTCAGGACACGAACAGGGCCCCGAATATGATTGCCAAACCAGCGCCGCCTGCGAGCAATCGATACGCCGGGTTTCGGAAGCCGATGATCGCATAGGAGACCAGGGCCAGTCCCAGTCCGATCTGAACGGCCGCCAGCAACGCACCGAGCGGATTGCCTTCCAGCCGGATCAGTTCCGGATTGGCGATCATGGCAAGCGGAATGATGTAGAGGCCGATGCCGAGTGCCATCGCGGTGAGGGCAACTTTCAGCCAGTTCTCGTTGATCATGCCGGCTGCAATGAACACCGCGCCGCAAACGGGCGGCGTGATTGTTGACAGCAGCGCGAACCAGAAGACGAACAGGTGCGCCTGCAAAGGTTCCAGGCCAAGCTGAATGAGGGCGGGTCCCGCCACGGACACGCAGATCACATAGGCGGCGGTTGTTGGTACTTCCATGCCGAGCACCATGCAGGCAAGCGCCGTGAGGAAAAGGGACGGCCAGAGCAGGCCGCCGGAGCCGGACAGGATCAGCGAGGTAATCTTCACGCCGAGACCGGTGATCGACAGGACGCCGATGATGATCGACGCGCAGACGATGATGGCGGCGATCATCGACACCTGGCGTGCCGAATTCACCAGGGCGCGCTCGATCCGGGCCAGGCTTTCCTTCAGGGTTCCCAGACCCCTTGCGTTGAAAAACAGCAGCAGAAAGCTGGCAAGGATCGCCATCGACGCGGAATATTGCGGCGTGAACCGGATCCAGAACATGCCGACAAGCAGGACCGTGAAAGGGATCAGGAAAAAGCAGGAGGTAACGAACACCTCCCGGCCTGACGGCTGGTCTTTTTCGTCGAGCCCGGCGAGATCGTGGTGGCTGGCATAGGCGTTGACGCCGATCCAGACGGCGAGAAAGTACAAGATGGCGGGCAGCAGCGCCGCGGCCATGATGGACGTGTAGGGGACGCCCGTCAGCTCGACCATCACGAAAGCGCCGGCTCCCATCAAAGGCGGCATGATCTGGCCCCCGGAAGAGGCGACGGCCTCGACGGCGGCGGCAAGGCGCTTGGGATAGCCAAGCCGTGTCATTGCCGGCAGGGTGATCGCACCGGTGGAGGCAACATTCGCCGATGCCGACCCCGATATCGAACCGAACAGCGCCGACGAGAGGACGGACACCTTGGCGGCTCCGCCCTTGAGCCGTCCTGCGGCAGCCGAAGCGATGTTCATGAAACCCTGACCGGCCTCGCCTGCATTCAGGACCGCACCGAAGATGACGAAGATCGCAACCACGTTGACCGAAACACCGGTCAGGCTGCCCCAGATTCCTCCTTCGGCAATCGTCAGCGTTCCGAGGAAGCTTGCGATCGGGGTACCGGAATGGCCGAATTCGCCCGGGATATGCTGACCGAACAGGCCGTAAAGGAGGGCCAGCAGGGCCACGAGCGGCAATGGCCAGCCGATCGCACGCCGGGCAGCCTCCAGAACGACAATCAGCAGGAGGGCGGCGACCCAAAACTGGAAGTCGCCTTCCAGAAACCCGTACTGGTCCGAAAGCCTGTCGTGTGACACCGCCACCCAGAGACACGCGCCGACCCCCAACACGCT
>JBCBUA010000283.1:0-6963 GCA_039818365.1 Pseudomonadota bacterium | reverse complement strand
TGACGCCTATCGCGCTGAACGCACAGCCGCTGTCGCCGAATTTCCGGCAGACGATATCTGAAACCAGAAACACGAGACATCGAAGATGAGCGACAAACGGCTAAGCCCGGGCGACACCGTCGGCATTCTTGGCGGAGGCCAGCTTGGCCGCATGCTTGCCCAGTCGGCTGCAAGTCTCGGTCTGAAGACCCATATCTTCTGCCCCGATCCGCGCAGTCCCGCCTTCGACGTGAGTGCGACCTTCACCATCGCACCTTACGAGGACATCGATGCGCTGAACCGGTTCGCCGACGCCGTTTCGGTCGTCACCTACGAATTCGAGAATGTACCCGGCCCAACCGCCGCGCATCTGGGCGCCAAGGTTCCGGTTCGTCCGGGCGCGCGCGCCCTTGAAGTCTCCCAGGACCGTCTCTTTGAAAAACGCTTCCTGTCGGAGACCGGCATTGCCATCGCCGGTTTTGCCGACATCAACTCACAGCAGGACCTGGACAGCGCCCTGAAGGATTTCGGCGGCAAAGGCGTGTTGAAGACCCGGCGGTTCGGCTATGACGGCAAGGGCCAGTTGATGATCCGCGAAGCGAGTGATGCCCACAGCGCGTTTGATCGGATCGGTGCCGTACCTGCGGTCCTTGAAGCCCTGATCCCGTTTGAATGCGAGGTCTCGGTGATTGTGGCCCGCGATCTCGATGGCACGTCGCGCAGCTTCGACATCGCGCGAAATCACCACGAAAACCACATCCTCAAGACGTCCACGGTCCCGGCCGGCGTATCGGCCGGGACGGCGGCGGCCGCGCGCGAGATGGCCGAGCAGATCGTCCACGGCCTGGACTATGTCGGTGTCATGGGTGTCGAGATGTTCCTTGTCCGGGACGGGACCGGCGAAACCCTCCTCGTCAACGAAGTCGCACCGCGCGTTCACAATTCCGGTCACTGGACACAGGACGCCTGCCTGACGTCGCAATTCGACCAGCATATCCGTGCCGTGGCAGGCTGGCCGCTCGGCTCCGCCGAACGGCATTCTGATGCCGTCATGGAAAACCTGATCGGCTTCGAGGCCGACACCTGGACGGACGTGCTGAAAGACCCCGGAGCCCGGCTCCATCTCTACGGCAAGTCCGAAACCCGGGACGGCCGCAAGATGGGGCACGTCAATCGCATCGCTCCGATGGCCCGATGAAAGTCAGATCCTGACCAGGCCGAGGTCCTCCCGGCGCGCAAACCGGACATTGGCGAGAAGGGCAACGCTGGCAAGCCCGCCGGCCAGTCCGAGCCACACGCCGACACCGCCCCATCCGGCCAGGAAACCGAGCCCGAGCGACAGGCTGATTCCGACGACCCAGTAGCCGAACAGCGCGTAAAACAGCGGGATTGTCGTGTCGCCAAGGCCACGCAGATTGTTCACTCCGATAATCTGCCCGCCGTCGGCAAGCTGAAACAGCGCCGCGACCAGCAGGAAGGATACGCCGTAGGTGAGGACTTCCTGTGCTTCCGGGTCCGCGAAATCGAGATAAAGCCCGATCAGCGTCTCCGGAATCGTCCAGAACACGACCGCAAAGCACACCATGAAGAACGTGGTGACCCAAAGCGATGTCCACCCGGCACGGCCGATGCCGGCCCGGTCGCCGCGCCCGGCCGCGAGACTGACACGGGTCATCGCCGCCATGGAAAGCCCGACGGGCACCATGAAGGTGATCGACGCGATCTGAAGCGCAATCCCGTGTGCAGCCAGGGGTACCGTGCCCAGCCAGCCGATCATGATGGCCGAGGCGGTGAACAGCGATCCCTCCGCCACGATTGTCAGCCCGATCGGTGTGCCAAGCCGCAGGATCTGGAAAAAGACCGGCCAGTCGGAGCGCCAGATACGGCCGAGAAGATTGTAGCGGCGGAGCTTGGGATGCAGCAGCGCGTAGCCAAGCAGGAACAGGAAGGTGGTCGTCGCGCTGAGGACGGATGCAAAACCCGCTCCGACCAGCTCAAGCCTTGGAAAGCCGAAATGACCGAATATGAGCAGATAGTCGAGGATGGCATTGGCGACCGCCCCGGCGATGGTCGCCCAAAGGACGACCTGGGTGCGCTCCATGACCGTCAGGAAACCGCGAATGGCCATGATCAGCAGGGCCGGCAGCATGGTCCATTGCAACACCCGCATGTAAATGCCCGCAAGCCGCGCCAGTTCGGGTTCCTGGCCGAGCAGAAGCAGAATCGATTCGGTGAAAAACAGGATGATCCAGACCGGAACGCAGAAAATCACGGAGATCCAGAAGCCCATGCGCACCGCACGCCGCAAGTCGCGGGGTCTGCGTTGCCCGCGCGCCAGCGCGGCAAGGGGGATGACCGCCTGCAGGATGCCCATGCCGAAGAACCAAAGGAGCATGTAAAAATTGAACGCCAGAACCGAGGCGGCAAGCTCCACGGCACCAAGACGGCCGATCATCAGCACGTCGGTGGTGTTGATCGCGATCTGCGCCAGCTGGGCACCGGCAAGCGGCATGCCGAGCGAAAGCGTCGGCAGGATATCGCTCTGCCACAACGACTTCGACTGCGCAGGAACAGGTTCCCGTGACGCGGGATGCGCCATTGTTTCCTCCAACAAACGGGGCGTTGAACCGCCTTCTTGACTGAGGCATTTGGGTTCTGGTGAGAAAATCACCTCTAGTCCTCTATCGCTCGCCTGTCCATCTTTCTTCTGGTCCGGCACATGGTGTAAGTCCGGATTTCGCCCGGATTATTTGCGAATGGCTGTGGACAGGTGATGCCGCCTCTGGTATGTACCGCCCTCATGTGAGCGACGCGTCAGCGGCGATCAGGTCTCTTTACACAAGTGAATGCATGGCAGCCCGTTGCTGCATCGGCGCTTCACGCTGTGAGTTCGGGACGATCGATTGAAGGGCTGGCAAAGCGTCTTTAATCAAGGTTTTAATTTGCCCGCGGATCAGCCGCAGGGCATCGAGAACAGGAAAAAACGCGTGCAGGTTTTGGTTCGCGACAACAATGTCGATCAGGCGCTCAAGGCGCTGAAGAAAAAGATGCAGCGCGAAGGCATCTTCCGTGAAATGAAACTTCGCGGCCACTTCGAAAAGCCGTCCGAGAAAAAAGCCCGTGAAAAGGCCGAAGCCGTGCGCCGCGCGCGCAAGCTGGCCCGCAAGCGTGCACAGCGTGAAGGTCTGCTTCCGGGCAAGTCCGCTCGCCGCTGATCGCGGCTTGAGTGCACCCGGCTGAAAGGCCTCTTCTTTTCGCAAATCTGCCGTAAGGCCGACCGGGTTCACGGTCGGCTTTTGGCGTTTTTACAAAGAAATTGCCGGGCGGAAACACCGGATGGAAACGGCAGCCACATTACCGCCCTATTGGAGGTCGATGAACGGCATGTCCAAACGCCTTTTTGTCAGAGAGCATATGTGCCGCATGCGCAATTTCCTGCCACACGCGACCCTGTTCGCCTTCGCAACGCTCCTGGCTGCGTGCAACACCGCCGGCGTTTATGACGACGTTCCGGTCAACAAGTCGGCCGGGTCCTCGACCAACATCGCCTCGCTGACTGCGGTGATCGAATCGAACCCCTCTGACGCGACCGCCTACAGCACCCGCGGTATCGCCTACGGACAGGCCGGCAAACTCGACCAGGCGATCGAGGACTTTAACCGCGCCCTGCAGCTCAATCCCCAGTCCTACCAGACCTATGCCAACAGGGCGCTCGTCTACCGCCGCCAGGGCAAGAACGATCTTGCCGTTTCGGACTACACCCGCGCCATCAACATCAAGCCCGACTACGACGTCGCCTATGTCGGCCGCGGCAATATCTACCGCCAGCAGGGCAACTACAACGCCGCCCTTGCCGATTTCAATTCGGTGATCGCCCGCGACAGCAGCGACGCCCGCGCCTTCTACAACCGGGGCCTGATCTACCAGGCACAGAAGCAGGACAGCCTTGCGATCGAGGATTTTGCAACGGCGATCGGTCTGAACCCGAAGGCAAGCGCACCCTATATCGCGCGGGGCATTTCCTACCTTGCGGTCAACGACCCGAACGCGGCATTCGAAGACCTTTCCATGGCGGTCAATCTCGACAGGGAATCGGCGATTGCCTGGGCAAATCGCGGCCTTGCGCTGGAACTGCTCGGCAAGCCGAAAGACGCGCGCCGCAATTATTCGCGCGCCATGTCGCTGGACAATTCCAACAAGATCGCCCGCGAGGGCCTGGGCCGCGTCGGCCAGGGCTGACGATCAACGCGAACGCGCAGCGTGTGCGCCTGATCCAGATCAACGCGCGACCATAACGTCAAGCTATCAATGAGACCTTCCTGCATCCGTTTCGATACCGTTGGAAGGTCCCATGAAAACCATTCTGATACTGGACGGCCACCCCGATCCCGACGGCGCCCACCTGTGTCACGCGCTTGCGAATGCATATCGAGATGGTGCGGAGCAAGCCGGACACCGCCCGACCCTCGTTCGCATCGCGGATCTTGAGTTTCCCCTTCTGCGCAAACCGTCGGATTTCACGCACGAGCCAAGCCCGGCAGCCGTCAGGCCGGTGCGCGACGCTCTGCTGGAAGCCGATCATCTGGTGCTGATCTATCCCCTGTGGCTGGGCACGCTGCCGGCCTTGACCAAGGGGTTCCTGGAACAGCTCCTTCACTACGACACGGCGTTCGAGCGCGCGGAGGAAGACCGCTGGCCGAAAGGCAAAATGCGCGGAAAATCCGCACGGATCGTCCTGACCGCCGGTATGCCTGCCCTTGCCTACAAATTCTGGTATGGCGCGCACAGCCTGAAAAGCCTGAAGCGGAACATCCTCGGCTTTGTCGGTTTCAGGCCGGTCAGGTCAACGGTCTTCGGCATGGTCGAACACGCCGAACCAGCGCAGGTCGGCCGCTGGCTGAAGACGATGGAGATGTTGGGGGAAAAAGCGATCTGACGACGGCAGCCGGCAAAAGGCTAGAACGGACACGGCGAACGGAATGCGATTCGTTCCCCGCCGGTAGGGTGATGCAGCTCGAGGCTTTCCGCGTGAAGCGCCAGACGGTTCGAGGCTGCCAACGCATCGCCCTCGGCGTAGAACCGGTCTCCCAGGATCGGATGCCCCAGCGCCAGCATGTGAACTCTCAGTTGGTGGGATCTGCCCGTATGGGGAAAGAGCCGGACGCGGGTCGTCCTGTCGGACCGGCAGATCACCTCCCATCGCGTCAGTGCCGCCTTGCCGTTTTCAAAACAAACCATCTGTTTCGGGCGGTTTGGCCAATCACAGATCAGCGGCAGATCGACTTCGCCGGCATCGCCCGCCAGATGACCCCAAAGATCGGCGACATAGCTCTTGCGGGTCTTGCGGCGCTCGAATTGCAGGCCGAGGTGACGATGCGCTGCCGGGTTCATCGCAAGGACCATGACGCCGGACGTGTCCATGTCCAGCCGGTGCACGATACGGGACGCGGGATAGGCAACCTGCGACCGGCTCTCCACGCAGTCGCCATGGTCGGGTGACCTGCCCGGAACGCTCAAAAGGCCGCTTGGTTTGTCGACGACCAGAAGATCAGCGTCCGAATGGATCACCGGCAGATAGGGGACCAAAGGAGGCTTGTAGTCGAAAGACCGGGGCACCGCGCTTGTCATGGCCGTTTTCCGCGCCTTTCAGGATAAACGAAAGGCGCAGTTCCGGACCGCGCCTTTGCAATCAGTCGGGCGCAAATGCGCCCGGAATTGGAACCCGGATCAGACCGTCAGAATCGCCAGGACGATCGTGAGAACGGTCACGGCGGTCGGCGGGATCCAGCCGGAATCGCCAAGCGCAAGCCCAATCGCGGAGGCCACCATGGTTGCAATCAGCATCAGCCATCCGAACACGACGGCGGTGGTGCCGCCAAATCCGAACAGGATAAGGCAGATGACGATATTGATGACGGCGATCGTGCCGACTTTGGAAAAGTTGATGAAGCCTTCGTAAGTCCGCTCGTGAGCGTCATAGTCCATCGCGGGCGCTTTTTCGTCAGACATTCAGATCCCCAGGAAAAACAACAGTTGGAGGACTTCATACAATAAAGACTTCGGGGTCCGCAATGTCGGCGAACACATAATCCGACAGGTTTGACGCGACTTTTTGGCCTAGTCTGTGAATCTGAAGTTTGTTTGAAGTCCGCTGTGACGATTGACGGACTTCACAGACAGGTGTCTCCCGGGCACACACAGCGATGCCCAGGGAGGATTTTGTCCCGCCACGCAGGTCAGGCCGCGTTCGAGGTCCCCGCAAGACCGGCCGCGCGCAGGACATCATCCTGCCGCTGGCGCACCTTTGCCGCCTCGAACCCTTCGATCTGTTCGTTGAACAGCTGGAAGAAATTCAGCTGTGCGCGCAGGTGCAGGAAAACCCCGCCAAGTCCGATGGCCGCACGATCCATGAAGACGAACTCCTGAGGCACGGTCACTGGGCCGAGCTGCTTCAGCGCGGAATGCACCTTGAAGGCTTCCTTCCGGCCGTATTCGGCAGCGGAGACCCCGTCCGCGATCGAACGCACGCGGTCGCTCAGCAGCGGACCGTAGATGAACCGCGCCCAGATATTCAGAACCTCGACAACTTCCTTCTTGAGGTTCTTGAAGCCCCAGCGCTCGTAGGCCGACACGACCCGGTCGTTGTCTTCTTCCAGAAGGCCGAGATAGAGATTGACCACGCCTTCGACAAAGGATTCCGGGAACACGCGGATACAGCCATAGTCGAGCAGGTTGATACCGGCCGGCCGGCCATCCTGTTCGAACACGGTGTAGTTTCCAAGATGCGGGTCGCCATGGATGACACCATAGTGGCTGAAAGGGTGCCACCAGGCATGGAACATGGTTTTCGCCAGCAGATTACGGTCTTCCTGATCGTGTTCCTTGTAATCCAGGAGCGGTTTGCCGGTGAGCCAGCCCATGGTCAGGAGCCGGCGCGTGGACAACGCGTCGACGACCGAGGGAACACGGATGTTTTCGTACTCT
>JBCBUA010000282.1:0-7028 GCA_039818365.1 Pseudomonadota bacterium | reverse complement strand
GAAGGGCGAGCGCGCCATGTCCAGCCTTTTCGGTCACCGCCGGGGATCGATGGGCACAGGCAGCCCGGACCGGCGCGGGTTGCTGCGTGAAGCCGATGGCGGCGTGCTGTTCCTGGACGAAATCAACGAACTCGGCCTCGACGAGCAGGCCATGATCCTGCACGCCGTCGAGACCGGGCGCTTTCTGCCGGTCGGCTCTGATCACGAGATCACCAGCCGCTTCCAGCTGATCGCGGGCACCAACCGCAATCTCGGGCAGCTTGTCTCGGAGGGAAAATTCCGGCCGGACCTCTATGCAAGGCTGAACCTGTGGACCTTCCGACTGCCGTCCCTGACCGAGCGGCGCGAGGACATCGAACCCAATATCGAGTTTGAACTCGACCGGTCGGAAAAACTGCTTGGCAACCGGGTCGGCTTCAATGCGGATGCGCGCACCCGGTACCTGGATTTTGCCGCATCTCCGGCAACGCCCTGGCCGGGAAACTTCCGCGACCTTGGTGCATCGGTTCAGCGCCTGTGTACCCTGGCCCCGCGCGGACGCATTACCCTGTCCCTTGTGCAACAGGAGGTCGAGGCGCTTGAGCGTCAGTGGACCAGCGCCGAAGTGAACCCCGATGACGTCCTGCTGCAGGATCTTCTTGGTGACAGGGTCACGGAGATCGACGCGTTCGACAAGGTTCAGCTGGCCTATGTGATCCGCATCTGCCGCAAAAGCGCTTCCCTGAGCGCGGCCGGCAGGGCCCTGTTCGCGGCTTCGCGCGCAACAAGGACAAGCCGCAACGACGCCGACCGCCTGAAGAAATACCTTGAGCGCTTCAGCCTGAACTGGGCGTCCGTTACGGCAGAAGAGAGCTAGGGTTACAGGATCCTGCCCACCGCGCCGTTGCCCCCCTGAGGGTCATAACGACAAGATCGCATCCGCGTGAAATCCCGCGAGCAGGCGTTGAAATAAACGTCAGAACGGGGAACACCCAGTTGAATGCAAGTTACCAACGGCCTTCCTAAATCAAGGGCGCAACAAGATTTCTAATCTGGAAGGCTAATGAACATGACGACACTTACTTCTGAAAACAGGCTGGTCGGCACACTGCCCACCATCAACTTCGCAACGCTCGGACTGATGTTTGTCACCGGCTTTTTCGCGACGGTCGCATTCGACCTCTGGGGCCAGGTGATCAGCCCGGCACTCGGCTTTGCCAAACTCTCCCCGCATGGTCTGGCGCAGAGCCTGCTCGGCAGCCTCGGACTTCCCAACAACGCATTTGCCGGTTACTTCGTGCACTTCTATGTCGTCGGACTGATTGGCTACCCCATCGGCTGGATGTTCATCTTCGCACCGCTGTGGCAGCGCGTTGTCGGCAACACCCACTGGTTCATCCCGTCCGCGATCTACGGCTTCGGTCTCTGGATCTTCGCCATCGGCGGAATCACTTCGCTCGCAGGCCTGCCCTTTTTCCTGAACTTCACCGGTATCGTCTGGGTCGCCCTGATCGGTCACGTTCTCTACGGTATCGTCATGGTTGCCATGCTGCACGTGATTGAAAAACAACAGAATGCCTGAATAACAAGAAGAGGAAGTCCAACTATAAGGGCGGTCTACGCCCACCTGAAAAGAACGCGCCACCTTGTGGCGCGCTTTTTCGTTTTGGGCCTGGTTTGATTTGCCCGTGAACCGCGCGGAAGACGAAGCGATAGGCAACAACTTTTGTTGCCAAGCCTGCGAAGTAAATTCTAGACCTTTCAGGAACCAACGTCTGATCTTATTCTTGTCATCCCTGCGAAGGCAGGGATCCAGTAGCCTCGAGGGTACGGACCCATGCAATCACGAACCGAAAGCATGCAAGACAACGTAATCCTGAGGAGCGCAAAGCCCGTTTCGAAGGATGTGGGCCGTGTTCCGATAAACGGAAAATGACAACCAAACGTCCTCTCTTTCTCCGGCTTCGCCTCTCTCCTCACTCCCGCCAGTCCTTCTGGATCAGCTCCGTACCTTTACGCCCCGCGTCGAGGATGGCTTGCGCGTCAGCGTCTTCTTCCGCCAAACGCGCGAGTGTGACGGTTCCCAGCATCAGCGCCAGCGTTGCAAGCCCCTGGGCCGGATCCTCCCCGGGCGTGAGCTGCTTCGATGTTCTCTGCAGGGCATCATAGCCTTCGCGGCGAGCATCCAGTACTCCCCTGTTGAGCTCTCCAGCCAGCGCCGCCAGGGGACACCCGTCTCCCCTGCTGCCGACGTGGCAGAGCGACAGATATGTGTCGATATAGTCGCGCCGTGCTGCCGCCTGCGCGTCGCCACTGTCAGCGTTCTCCATCGTGGCAAGGACTCCGTCCACCGCCGTCTTGAACGCGGCTGCAACGAGGTCATCCTTCGATTTGAAGTGCCGGTAGAACCCGCCATGCGTGAGGCCCGCAGCCTGCATGACGTCGGACACGCTGGTTGCCTCAATGCCCCGCTCTCGGAAAATTTGCGCGGCTTTCTCCAATATCCTGTTGTGCGATTTACGCTTTTCGGCTTCCGACATTCTCGGCATTTGCGAGGTTTTCTCCGGGGGTTGACATTATAGATTTCATCTATCATCTATATTTTTAGATTACAAGCATCATCTATTATTGAGGCATGACATGAAACCGAAGATTCTCGTGACCAGCGCAGCCGGCAAGACTGGCCTCCCCACCGCCCTGCGGCTGCTTGAAAGAGGCTATCCGGTCAGGGCATTCGTCAGGAAGCGCGACCACCGTTCGGCTCAGTTGGAGCGGGCCGGCGCGGATATCTTTGTCGGCAATCAATACGCCTTGGCGGACATGCGCGAGGCAATGGACGGTGTGCAACGCGCCTATCACTGCGCACCGACGGCTCCCAACGGTTTGCATTTCAACGCCGTCTTCACGGTCGCCGCAAACGAGGCGAACCTCGACCATGTGGTCACGCTCGGACAATGGCTCACCTCTGCCGATCACCCGTCGCTGTTCACCAGGGAAGTCTATCTCTCCGATGCCTTGATCCGGCTGTCGCAGCGCATGAGTGTCACCTCGGTTGATCCGGGATGGTTCGCGGACAACTATCTGATGGTCATCGATATGGCCGCTCATCTGGGGCTCTTCACGATGCCGCTCGGACCGGGAGACGAAAAGAAAAACGCACCACCATCGAATGAAGACATCGCAGCCGTCGCCGTTGCAGCGCTCATAGATCCGGAAGGGCATGCGGGTAAGAGCTACCGTCCAACCGGACCGGAGTTGCTGTCACCGAATGACATTGCCGCCGCGATGGGACGGGCGCTCGGGCGGCGTGTCAGATACATGGACATATCCGAGAAGATGATGACCAAGGCCCTGCGCGCTTTGCCGCCGTCAAACTATTCGGAAGCCGCCGTTTCACAGCTCGCGATCTACGCCGAGGAATACCGGCGCGGCAGTTTCGCCGTCAACGCGCCGACCGGCGACGTGTTGCATCTGGCAGGCCGCGCTCCCGAAACCTTCGAGAACATCGTGCGCCGGACAGTCGCAGCGCGACCGGACCTCAGGAGAAGTCTGCCGTCCACGATGCGCGCGTTCACCGGTTTCCTGAAGATCCTGCTGACGCCTGCCCTCGACCTTGAACGCATTCAGTCGCAGCGGGACCATGTCAGGCTCGCTGCCCCAAGGTTCAGCCAGGACGCACCTGAATGGACCGCAACACATGCGCCAAGGATGCCGGTTTCCGCCACCGCAAAAGTCGCCTGATTTTCTGAAACCGAAGGAATACGGAACCATGACCAACAACACGGCCATACTGGAGCGAAACCGCCGCTTCGCGGATCGTTTCGAAGCCGCAGATCTTCCTATTTTGCCGAAGCTCGGCACACTGATCCTCACCTGCATCGACGCCAGGGTCGACCCCGCCCATGTTCTCGGCCTCGATCTCGGCGATGCTGTCGTTCTGCGCAACAATGGTGGGCGGGTCACCGCGTCCGTCATCGACGAGATCGCAACCCTCGCCTTCATGGTTGGCAAAATGACCGGGAACCCCGACCCGGACTTCAACCTCGTCCTTATGCAGCACACGCAATGCGGGGCACAGAACTTTGCCAATACGGAGTTCCGGAATGCGCTCCAGGCAAGGCTCGGGATCGACGTTTCGACCTCCGCGATCGTTGACCAGGAAACAGACCTGGGACGTGACATTGAAAGGCTCGCCGACGCACCGGTGATCCCCGGCGGGCTTAGCGTCTCCGCTTTGCTTTACGACGTGAAAACGGGTCGCGTTCGCGAGATAAGCGCGCCGCGCAAGCTTTCGGATATCCGCCGCGGCTGAGGTGGCAAGACGTTCAGGTCCGTGTCGATCAGGTCGGTCTGTTCAGGCGCCTGGAGTGTCTACTGGCATCCGCCTTCGGCCCAGATCCGCAGAAGCTGCTTGAAGACGCCGCCGAAAGGATGCTCCTTGGTGACGGCACGTGTCTGGTCGTTCATGTAGGTCTTGGCCTGGGTGCACAGGTTCGCCTGTTCCCACTGATGGCAGGACGCGCAGGTCTTGTCTTTCCAGGCCGCTTCCGGCAGTCCCTCGATCGGCGGGAAACGGGGGCTTGCGGCAATCAGATCGGAAATGCTGCGCGTTGCGATGTCCGGATCGCCGGCACCCAGCGGGGTGTTGAAGGCAACGACATCCGGCAGACCGCCGGAGCCTTCGTCAGCCGCCACCTCAGGCGTCGGCACGACCGGGACGATCGGCTCGGAGATCGGGTCCGTCCGCGGCTCGTTCCGTTCGATCGTCTGCAATTCCAAGCGCGCAAGCTCGGAAAAATGTCCGTTCGGATAGGTATCCAGATAAGTCTTGTAGGCCTCGGCAGATCCGGCCTGGCGGGCGGCTTCGATAAGCTCGCGTTCCGCATCGCTCGGATCGACGGAAACCGGAGCCTGTGCCGGGACTTCAGGCTCATCGGCGGCAGCGGTTTCCTGGATTTCGCTGGAGACGAGATCCTGCAGCAGCGAACGCGCTTCGCCGGCAAATCGGCTGTCGGGGTTGGCACGCAGGAACAGCATCACCTGGATCGGGTCCTTGCTCAACTTGACCGTTTCCCAAAGCTGGCGCTCCTGGATCTCCGCGGGAGAGGGCATCACGGCCGGCACGAACTGGAAGTTCGCGGTCATGGAGGATGTGTCCCATGGCGTCTGAGCGCCGTTGGTTGCTTCCAGGACATCGCGGCGCACAGTCTTGAACAGCGTTTCGATGGGAACACCGGGTGCCGACATCCGGCGCGCAAGCGACCCGGTGAAGGGGCTGTTGGCGCCCACGCCGTCCAGGGCGACTTCGCCCGGTGCTGTCGAATAGGCCAGGAACGTGCCGCGCGGCGCCTTCATCTCCGCGAGCCCGTTTTCGTTGAGGTCCGGAATGGCCTCGAACGGATTGTCACGGCAGGCATCGAGGATCACGATGTTGGTCTGGTTCCTTGCAGAGAACATCTGGCGGAGCAGCGCCTGTGCCGGGACGGCAACCAGACTGAGATCGGCCGCGTCCGACAGATTGACATCGACAGGAAGCAGGAAGTTCGCCCCGAAGGACTGCACGCCGTGTCCGGCATAGTAGAAGAGGCCGGTCGCGTCGTCGTCCGCGTCCCGCAGCTTGCGCCCGAAATCGGCAATGGCCCGCGTGAGTTCGTCGCGGGAGGCGTCCGTTACCAGCATCACGTCAAAGCCGACCGCCTCGAGCGATTCCGCCATGAGTTCGGCATCGTTCTTGGGATTGTCGAGCGGCGTGACATACGCATAGGACGAATTGCCGACGACCAGCGCCAGCCGGGCACCTTCCTCATCGGCCCGTGCCTGCGACAGCAGGGTGAGGACGGGAAGAAGGAACAGAATGATCCAGCTGAGTTTGGTCTTATTCGACAACGGTGAACTCGATACGGCGGTTGCGGCGCTTGCCGTCAGGTGTGTCGTTGGAGGCAACCGGTCTGGTTTCGCCGTATCCGACGCTGGTTATCCGCAACGCGGAAACATTCTGGGCGGCGATGTAGTCTTCGACAGCAGCCGCGCGCCGTTCGGACAAACGCTGATTGCCCGCCGCGCTGCCATCGCTGTCCGTATGGCCGCCAACCTCGATCTTGAGATCCGGGCACCGCGCGATGATGTCGACCAGGCTGTCGAGCAGCGGTGAGCTTCTCGCATCAAGCCGGGCGCTGCCACTGGCGAAATAGATATTGTCCGTGCGGGACAGGATCTCGAAACGTCCCTTGCAGGCTTCCTCGTCCAGATTGCCTTCCGGTTCGATTGCCGTGGCCGCCGCCGGTGTCGCTGCGGGCGTCGCCTCCGCCACGACCTGCTCGTCGGCATTCTTGGAGAACAGGAAATCGAAGGTCACCGTCGCGGACGGCACAATGGCGACATTCGCAGCCTCTTCCAGTTTCTTGATGCCGCCGTCCAGATTGAAGTCGCTGGTCGCGATCGAAATCGGAGCGGTCGATGAAACCGCAACGATATCCTCACCGACAAGCGTAACGGCGACCTCGGTTTCAAGCGACTTGGTCACGCCATGCAGCTGAAGATCGAAAGTCAGCGGCATGATCTTCCTCCTGAGCTTGGCCAGATCGGCAAGCGAAGTTGGATCGATTTTGGTGGAAATCACGGCTTCCGGAAACTCGAAGGTTTCGAAGAACAGGAAACGCATGCGCACGTTTCTGAGGTCGATCTTCGTATCGACGGAATCAAGGAAGATCCGGATCTCGGCCGCGCCGTCCGGATCGATCTTTCCCTGGAACTGAACGAACCCGCTGCTCTCGACCTTCGTCAGGTTTTTCACGGACTGGAAACGAACAGTCGATGCGTCAGGCTGGAGCGTCCAGCCCGGTGCAAAAATGGTCCCTTGTGCGGCCACTGTCTGCGAAGAGAGCACAAGACAGGCCAAACACAGGAATGACAAGACAACCCGCGCTACCGTCATGATCAGGTCCCCTCACTTCACTCTGGCATCGGCGCTACCCTAGGGTACGGACTCATAAAAGAAGTCAATTTGGTTTGGATCGTTTTGACCAACTGCGAGAAGCGAAAGTGCAGGA
>JBCBUA010000281.1:0-7073 GCA_039818365.1 Pseudomonadota bacterium | reverse complement strand
CCCCACGGTCACCGGTGTTCCCGGCGTCACGGTTTGTATTTCCTCAAGGCTCCAAAGGGAGGCGGCGACAACGCCGGGGTCCTGCAGAAGCGGGTTCATGCCCTGGCCGTCCAGCGGCGGGTTGGCGATGCGTTCAAACGGATTGGACGTCAGCAGAATGAAGGCAAGAAACCCGACGGCAATCATCGCCTGCACAGCCAGAACGATGGCGCGCATACTCACCGGAATACCTTTGCCAAAAAAGGCGATCAGCACGCTGAAAAGTGTCAGGATCAACACCCATAGCAGCATGGAGCCTTCATGGTTCGCCCAAACGCCCGTGACCTTGTAGAGCATGGGTTTGGCCGAATGACTGTTCAGGGCCACGTTCAGGACCGAAAAGTCGGATACGACATATGCGTAGGTCAGGACGGCGAACGCCGTGGCTGTCGCCAAAAACTGTATCTCGGCGGCATGGTCGGCAAAGCGCATCGCAGCGGCGTTGTCGGTTCTAACCCCCCAGATCGGCACGACCGACTGCAAGACCGCAACGATCAGGGCCAGAACAAGACAGAAATGTCCGAATTCAATGATCATGGGAGTGCTCCGTCACGCATCAGGGAAGGTGCGTTGACCGCTGTCAGGAAGCTGCTGACATGGCTGGTTGAGGAAAGGTCGGGAATGTCGACTGGCAAGCGCCGTTCGAGCGCTTTCGGGTCTGGAATGACAATTGCGCTGCGTGAGGGGAACTGAACCAGCTTGTTCTTCTTCAGGCGGGAGAAGACACGGCTTATCGTTTCCGTGTTCAGGCCCAGATAATCCGCGATGTCCTCACGCGTCATCGGCAGCTCGAGATAAAGCGACTGACCGACGGGACGCCCCATGCGCCTGGCCATGTCAGCCAGGAACAGGGTCACCCGTTCCGTGCTGTCCAAGCGGCCAAGAGTAACGAGATGAGCCGAACAGGTTTCCAGCCGCTGATGAATGACGGCGAAAAGCTCTGTCACCAGCCGGTGTCCATCCCCGCCCGTTTCTCCGGCAAAAGCCGGGGACACGAGGCTGGTGAGATCTATTTCGCATAGAACCGTTTCGGTAAGGGCTTCGATCCAGGAGCCGTTCTGACCGCCGTTGTTCATGCCGCACATGATGTGGCCGCTTGTTTCCAGCCCGAGGATTTGCCGCCGGCCATCGGAAAGACCGAAACAGATGGCCGCCATGCCGTAGATGATGATCCAGACTTTCCGGCACGCCCCGTCGCCCAGACTGAGCCGGTCGCCTCGCTGCAGGACCTTGTGCTTCTTGTCCAGGTGACCGCCGGTGATGTGCTGGCAAAGTCTCGATCGGCACATGGCTTCACTGCATGCCAGCTTGCCACCTATTAAGATGTCGTGACTGTTCATACGCGCCCCGCTCGTGAGTGCGGCGCGGTCTCTCCCACCGGCCTGTCACTCAGCTTGTGCGGAGGGTAGGAAAGCTGGCCCAGGCGGGCCATGACCTAGATCATTTCGTGATTGTGAATATTCGCAAGTGAAACTTATGGCGGGGAATCGGACTTTCCTGCGAATTGTCAGAGAACCGGTTCTACCTCCCGTCCTACCGTCTCAAGGCTACGACTAAGCTCAAAAGGAGTCGGGTCCGTGAGATCATTCATTCTGGCAATGGGCCTTTTGCTGTGTGGAACGGCCCATGCACAAGAGGTTCCCGAAACGGTCGATCAGGCCGTTGCGGCCGAAAAGGGCTGTATGTCCTGTCACGAGGGGATCGAAAAATTCACCTCCGGCGCAATGATGGAATCCATCGAAGCCATGGGTCCCGATCTGGGTGACCCTGCCGGCTGCGTGGTCTGTCATGGCGGCAATCCCCAGGGACTGACTGCCGAGGAGGCCCACAAGGGCACACCGGCCGATCTGGCCGATGCCGGGGGGCCTCACACGTTTTATGCCGATCCCGGGGCGCTGTGGATCGCTGACAAGTCGTGCGGCCAGTGTCACGATGGCTACGCAGAGCGTCTGACCAAGTCTCTCATGAACACGGAAGCGGGCAAGCTGCAGGGTAACCTGTGGTCCTGGGGTGTGATCGACACCCATCGCTCTGTCTACGGCAACTATGACCTGGTCGACGAGGACGGCAATGTCCCGTCGGTCGGCACAGATGCCTATAAGGATTACATGGTTGCCTTCATCGAGGCCCATCCGGACCAGATGCCGAGTTCCATGGAACAGGTGCCCGAAGTGGATGTGAACGCGATCTCCGAACATCCCAATCTGGCGGGCATCACCTATTCCCGGCAGCAATGTCAGCGTTGCCATGTCGGTGTGACCGGACGGGAGAAACGCGGTGACTTCCGCGGTGCCGGGTGCTCGTCCTGCCATGTTCCCTATTCGAATGACGGTTTCTATGAGGGCGGCGACCCGACAATCGCAAAAGACCAGCCGGGCAAGCTCCTGACGCACCAGATGCAGGGCACGCGCAAGTCCAAGGTGAAGGTCGGCGAGGTCGAGTATTCCGGCATCCCGTCGGAAACCTGTAACTCCTGCCACAACCGCGGCAAGCGGATTGGCGTGAGCTACCAGGGCATCATGGAGTTCCCCTACGGATCGCCTTACAATGAAAAGGGTGGCAAACAACCGAAGCTGCACACCAAAAACTACGTTTACGTCAAAGACGACCTGCACCATTCCATCGAATCGCGGGATGGTAACCCGGCGGGCGGCATGCTCTGTCAGGACTGCCACACTTCGATCGACATGCATGGAGACGGAAACCTGCCGGGAACAACCTTGGCTCAGGTGGAAATCGAGTGTGAGGACTGCCACGGAACCGTCTCAAAGTTTCCCTGGGAACTGCCGCTGGGCTACGGTGAAGAACACGCCACCGATATCGGCGACACGGCGCGCGGCCTGGCCGACGACGTAACCGCCGAGCAGTACATGGCGGAAGTCTACGATCCGGAAGACGGCTATCTGCTCAGCGCGCGCGGAAATCCGCTGGGCAATGTCATCCGCCGGGGCGACAAGGTCATCTTGCACTCGGCCTCCGGTCTCGACTTCGAAGTGCCGGTCCTGCGCCAGCTTGCGCTCGACGGGAACTGGAAATCGCCCAATGCGGAAGTCGCGATGATGAGTGTCGGCAAGCACATGGAAAGCATGGAGTGCTATGCCTGTCACGCCGATTGGGCACCGCAATGTTACGGTTGCCACATCACCGTGGACTATTCGGAAGGCAAGACCGATGTCGATTGGATCAACAATGCCAACTCGCGCGGCGAGGATGGCCTGACCGCCGACAATGCGATGGGCACCAATGGTCTGACCAGCCCAGGCAAGGTCGCCGAGACACGCTCCTACCTGCGCTGGGAAGAGCCGACCCTCGGTATCAACGGCGAAGGCCGCGTCAGCCCGCTGATGCCCGGCTGCCAGGTGATCACGACTGTGATCGACAAGGATGGCAACACGGTCGCGCATAACGAAACCTGGATGACGCCCGATGCCGGCGGAACGAAGGGTCTCGATCACGCCGCCGTTCAGCCGCACACGGCAGGCCGTGAAGCGCGGACATGCGAAAGCTGCCACAACAACCCGAAAGCACTGGGTTACGGCATCTCCGGTGGCCGGTTCATGAAGGGCTATGACAAGGGCTTCGTGGTCGATCTGGAAACGGCAACGGGTGAAATCATCCCGAAGCAGACCCAGATGCAGTCGCAAGCCGTGCCGAGCCTCGATCATGATCTCAGCCGGATCGTCACGGAGGACGGCAAGCAGCTGGTCACGGTGGGATCCCACTGGCCGCTGACCGGTCCGCTGCCGCAGGACATGCGCGAGAAGATGGAGCGCACGGGACTGTGCATGGGTTGCCACCAGAACATGACGGACGAGGACCTTTGGAACAAGGTCAACAGCCCGGCGTTCCTCAGCAACGAGGAACACCAGGACGTCATGGATCAGGCAGTCCACGCCCTTGGCGAGAAGAAGAGCGCGCAATGATGCGCAAACGTCTCCCGCACCGAAACGTGCGGGAGACATTCCGGCTTATCCTTGGAGCGAACAAATGCGTTTCAAACTGATCTTCCCCATTGCAGCCATGCTGATGGCTGCACCTGCTGCCGCGGCCCCCGGGTCGGTTCTGCTGATCCACTCGAACTATACGGCCGCGGAACTACTGTCTCCCTGTCAGGAAGCCGACAACGACGCGCGCTGGGGACAGGCCGCCGAGATCGAGTGCGAACAGTACATTATCGGTTTCGTCGATGCCCTCGAGGTGACCGGAGCCGTCGGCGAAGGCAAGGACATCTGTCTACCGGAGCAGAACATTCCGGACGAAGTGCGCTGGGCGTTCATGCGCTGGGTGCACAGCGATTTCACCAAGCGCAAGGCCATGATGGCAGGGGAGGCGCTCATGGAAACCATGAAGCAGGATTTCCCCTGCAAGAAATGAATGCAACAGAGAACGGCAACGGCGCGGGTTTTCGCTGACGGAAATCCGCGCCTTTCAGTTGGCGCCGTACTGGCGCATGTGGTCGATAAACAGTCTAAGCGGCACCATGTCCCGATAGGCACGCGGAAAATACAGAAAAAAGCCTGGCACATGCGGCATGAACTCCGTCAGGACCGGGACCAGGCTGCCGTCAAGAACGTCTTTCGCAACATAATCCTGCAAGAGGTAAATCAGGCCTTCGCCGCGCCGTGCTGCATCCACCGCCACGGACAGTGAGTTCACAACCAGCGTGCCGGTCACGCAGGCTTCCGAGCGGCCCGCCGGTTGTTCAACCTCCCACGCCGCGAACTTGCCGGAACTGTGAAACCTGTACCGGATACACTGGTGCGCCAGAAGATCTTCAGGCGTGCGAGGACTTCCTGCTTTTTCGAGATACGCCGGCGAGCCTAGGACTGCGAGGCGGAGCGGGTCCGTCAGTCTGATCGCGATCATATCCTGTGCGATCAAATCGCCGAGCCGTACTCCGGCATGCAAGCCTGTGTCTGCAATGTCCTGCAAGGCGTCCGTCAACGACAGTTCGACCTGTATCTCCGGATAGCGTTTGCGAAAGGATGGCAACAGGTTCGCAACGACGAGATCATACGCGTATTCGGGCATTGCGAGTTTCAGGCTGCCGCGCGCTGCGTGGCCGGTCGTGCGCGCGCTCTCGACAGCCTCCGCGATCTGCTCGAATGCAGGCGACGTGCCGCGCAGCAATGCGCGCCCCGCATCCGTCAGGCTGAGGGACCGCGTTGTTCGGATAAAGAGTGTTGTTCCGATCCTGTCTTCCAGGTTCTTCAGCTGGTGGCTGACGGTTGAAGGCTTTATGCCCAGCGCATGCGCGGCCCCCTTGAGCGAACCCTGGTTCGCAATCGCGGTGAAGACTTCAAGAGTTGTGAGCGGCAGCCGCATGGAGCCGTCCTTTTGACTGATTATTCGTTTTCGTACATGAATATAGTGAAAATCGGGGTAATTATCACCTACGGTGCAGCATCCTATTCTTGTCTTGTGTCCCTTCGGACCGCGCTCTTGCGCGATCTGAGCTGGTTTCCTGCCGCCTTGAACCGGTGCGAATGACAGGTGTGGCCGGTTTTAAAGACCCCAAGGAGTTGAACGATGAAGACAGATATTCGATGTGCCGTTTTTGCCGCAGCCCTTTTGGCGGGTAATCCGGTCATGGCGGCGTCCCCGGAAGAGAACATCAAGGTTGTTCAGACCTTCTTCGAAGCTTATGGCGCCGGTGACCTTGACGGAATTGCCACCGTCATGGACGAGAACGTGACCTGGCACATTCCTGGCCGTCATCCGCTCTCCGGCACGAAACATGGCCGCGAAGAGGTTCTCGCCTTCTTTTCGGAGTTGGGTGCGGCGGGTTTCAAGGCCGAGCCAATCTATTTCGGGGCGGATGAAACCCATGTTGTCGACATACATCGGGGCTGGTCCAATGCCGAAGGAAAGCCCAATGTGGATACGACGTGGGCACTGGTTTACCGCATCGAAAACGGCAAGATCGTGGAAGCAACCAACCTGAGCGCGGATCAGGACGCGGCGAACACGTTTTTCTGGTCCCAGTACAGGCTAGCGCCAGTGCCTGAAAGGTTGGCGAGATGATGAAGAAAAGCGCACTTGTTACCGGCTCAAACCGGGGGATAGGTCTTGCGATCGCAAAGGGCCTCGCGGACAGGGGCTGTGACGTCATATTGGGCGTGCGCGATCTTTCGGCGTCTAATAAAATCGCGCACGATATTAGCGCGGAAACTGTAGAGATTGACGTTTCAAACCGAGACAGCATCGCCCGTGCTGTCGACGCGATCGGCTCTGTCGACATCCTCGTCAACAATGCCGGGGTTCTCGGTTCCGGCCGATTGCTCGATGATCCGGAAGACTTCGACCGGTCGATGTCCGTCATGGTTCACGGGCCTTATATACTGATGCACCTGCTCGCACCGGCAATGGTGCGTAGTGGCTATGGCAGGGTCGTCAATGTGTCGTCCGGTTGGGGGGCGTTTTCGGACGGCGTCGCGGGACCGGGCGCTTACGGGGTGGCGAAGGCCGCCCTCAATGCCCTGACAGTCGCGTCTGCCAGAACTTTGCCGAAGAGCGTCAAGGTCAATGCCATGTGTCCCGGCTGGGTGCGCACGCGCATGGGCGGTGCGGCGGCGTCAAGGTCTCCGGAAGAGGGAGCCGACACCGCCATCTGGCTTGCGACGCTTGATGCGGATGGGCCTACGGGCAGTTTTTTTCGCGACCGAAAGCGGATTGACTGGTGAGTTCAATCACAACTGGTTAGCGGGTAAAAACGGGTTCCATTTCCTTTGCGGCAATAATAAAAATCGATTTTTTCCAAATCCATAAGATCTACGCCAGTCAATGCGGCGTAATGTCCCTGTAATTCAATCAACACCAGGAGTAGTTGTCATGAAAAAGAGCCTTATGGCCCTTGCGGGAGCAGTGTGTCTTTTTGCCGGTCAGGCAAACGCAAATACAATCGTAGATATCGCTGCAGGTGATGAGCGTTTCAGTACTTTGGTTGCCGCAGTACAGGCAGCCGGTTTGGCTGATGCACTGCAGGGACCGGGTCCTTTTACTGTTTTTGCTCCGGTCAATGACGCGTTCGCAGC
>JBCBUA010000280.1:0-7103 GCA_039818365.1 Pseudomonadota bacterium | reverse complement strand
CGCTTCTGGTCAGGTGATTTGGTCGAATAAACCTAGCATTAACCGGACCTTGCATCCGATGAGCGGTCCGTTTTCCACCGATATCGATTTTTTCGAACAAATTCAGTCAATTGACTGTTCAACCGATCCCAATCGCGGATCGGTGCCGCAAGGGCTCGCCAGATCTACCGAGCCTTGCGGTGAGAATCAGAGCGTGAACCCGGCGCGGAATGCCCTGGTGTGGATAGGATTTAACGAAAAACTGGTAAAGTGCTGGATTTTCGCCATATTGCAGCGCACTATAAGATGTAAGTAGTTTTCCGGCGTACGGCGCTTGGGGTAAAAAATGAGTAATTTCAGTGATATAGTTCGATATATCGGCTTGTCTGCAGACGAGGCAGCCGCTGCTCTCGACGTTTCAAGAGATGAAATTGTTCGCTGGTGCGAAACGAACGACGCGCCGCCGCTGCATATCTGGCAAGGCCTGCTGCGCATGCTCGACGAGATCCGGTTGTCCGCGGAAGAAGCAGCAAAGTCCGCCGATCTTGATCATCTTGAAGCTGACGACCTCAACAGCATCCGTCTGACTGTCCCTGGACAGGCCGCTTCCGAATTTGACGGTCCGAAACGTGCCGCGACCGCCCTTGCCGTGGCAACGCTTGCGCGGGTGTTCGTTTGAGCAGCTTTGGCCGATGTGCCTTTCAGGGCGCATCACCGGTGAATTGTCCGGTCCGGCCCGCAGTCTCCCTGTTGCAGACGGCTGATTTCTGGTATTGACGGATATCCAAGCGTTTTTCCCGACAACCCGGCGCGCCAGCCTCACAGCTGCGCAAGCGCCATCTTGAAATCCGGGTCTGCGCGACAAGCAACCAGATCAGAACGATCCAACAGGGCTCTGGCAATGACGGCTACGCTCAAGGGACTCTTTGCCGCGCTCGGCGCATTCGCCCTGTTCTCAACACACGATGCGGTGATCAAGTCGCTCGGCGCGACCTATGAAGTCTTTCAGATCATCTTTTTCTCGATGCTGTTCGCCTTCGTGCCCATGTCGATCATCATGCTGGCTGACAAGGCCATCGACAATTTCCGCCCGCACTATCCGGTGCTGGTCCTGTGCCGTGCCGGCCTCTCGATCGTCGCCATGTCCTGCGCATTTTATGCCTTCACCGTGCTGCCCCTCGCCGAAACCTATTCGCTGCTGTTCGCAACGCCGCTTCTGGTCACTGCGCTGTCTGTTCCAATGCTCGGCGAGACGGTCCGGATGCAGCGCTGGGGCGCTGTCGTCGTCGGCCTCATAGGCGTCCTCATCGTCCTGCGGCCGGGGCTTACCGAGCTGACAGCCGGCCATTTCGCGGGACTGACCGCCGCCGCGGCTAGCGCCATGTCGTCCATTCTCGCCAGAAAGCTCGGCGGCAAGGAACGGCCGGCGGTCCTGATCCTGTTCCCCATGTTGTTGTCGATGCTCGTCATGTCGATGACCTTGCCCGTCGTCTATGTGCCGGTGACGCTGCCGGACCTCGGCTTGATGGCTATTGTCGGGTTTTTGTCTATCCTGGCTCAGCTCTGCATTCTCGGCGCTTATCGGGCCGCGCCCGCCGCCTTTGTCGCGCCGCTGCAATACAGCCAGATCCTGTGGGCGACCCTGTTTGGTGCCCTGTTCTTTGCCGAAACGCCGGACCGTTATGTCGCCATCGGCTCATCGGTGATCATCCTGTCCGGCATGTTCGTTGTCTGGCGCGAAAGCCGCGAAAACGTCTCGGAAAAGACGCCCGTCCTCCGCACCGCCAACCCGCGCGTCGACACCGGCCCCCAGCCCAAATAACGCACGGCTGATGCTGCGCCTGTCCGGGACTGACGCATCGGGTGCTGCCTTGACCGCCCCCTCGGATGTCATTCCCGACTTGATCGGGGAGCCATGCTGATCCGTTGGCCCGGTTTTCGCGGAGAGGCAATGGCGTGGATTGCGGGGTTGAGCGCTGCAATGACCGGCGACAGGTAAGACCCGGGATAAACTCGCTCTACATTGGTGACACCTTGAAATGAAGACGAAGCAGGGCAACAGCGGCGCCGCGATGTCGCCTCATCCTGAGGAAGCGCGAATGCGCTGTCTCGAAGGATGCGCGGCATACTCATACCCCCGCCGCCGGTCCTTCGAAGTTTCGTCGCACTGCGCACTTCAGGATGAGGCCGGTGTTGCGGACACGCGATGGCATCCTCAATCCAGCCGTTTCTTGAACCGCAGCGCGGCAACGATCATGCCGAGGACGAAGAAACCGCACATCCAGATCACGTCGCGATGCAGGTCGATCAGGTCGGCATCCCTGAGAACGAAGCCGCGGACCATGCGCATGAAATGGGTCGCGGGGAAGGCCTCGGCGATGTACTGGGCGATCACCGGCATGCCTTCATAGGGGAACATGAAACCCGACAGCAGGATCGACGGCAGCAGCACGAAGACCGTCATCTGGGTCGCCTGCAGCTGGCTTTGCGCGATCGTCGACAGAACCAGGCCAAGCGACAGGCTCGCGCCGATGAACAAGAGCGTGCCGACAAAGAGATCGAAGGTCCTGTCGCCGAACGGCACATTGAAAAGCACGTGTCCGAGCCCGAGTATGATCACCGTCTGCAGAAGGCCGATGAAGATATAGGGGATGATCTTGCCGATCATCAGCTCAAGCGGGCGCACGGGCGTGTTGATCAGCATTTCCATGTTGCCGCGCTCGCGTTCCCTGACGATCGCGGCCGACGTGAACATGATCATCGTCATCGTGAGAATGATCCCCACGAGACCTGGAACAATGTTGATCGCCGTTATCTGCTCCGGGTTGAAGAACAGGGCGACTTCAAAGGTCGGCGTGGAACGGTTGGGCGCTTGCCGGTTGAGTTCCGACAAGGGCATCGACCGCAGCGCCTTGATGGCCCCGGCGATCATCGTGTCGGAGCCGTCGACGATCCATTGCGCAACCGGCCGGCTGGTTTCCTCATCCGTTGACGGCGGTGTGCCTAGACCGACGGCAGGGGAGCGCGCAATGCGCTGGGACAGGTCCTCCGGCAGGATAAACGCGGCGCGCACCCGAGCGGCCTTGATCGCGGCCTCTGCCTCTTCCGGCGTGGTCAGCCGTTCTGTCACCTTCACGACCCGTGTTGCCTCGACCATCTGGATCAGGATGCGGCTGAGGCCGGTCTGGCTCTGATCGACGACGGCGACCGGAATGTCGCGGATATTCGTGTTGATGGCATAACCGAACAGGATCAGCTGGATCAGCGGGATCATGATCACCATGCCGAAGGTCATGCGGTCCCGTCTGAGCTGCGCCAGCTCCTTGAAGAAGATTGCCGAAATGCGCGATAGCGGTCTCATTGCCGGCCTTCTCCGGTTGCGGTCACGAAGACGTCCTCCAGATTGGGCCGGACGCGTTCGATCAGGGTGGCTCCGTCCGTCTCCGGTTTGTCCTTCAGGAATGTCTCCGGGTCGGGCACGTCGTCCTTGACCAGCACGCGCAGCCGCGCGCCCAGTTGGGCCGCGGCCATGATGCCGTCCGACCCGAGCAAACGCCGCCGGATGTCGCGCAGGTTAGGCCCTTCGATCTCCACGACATTCGCGCCCATGGCCGCCATAAGCTCCTTCGGAGCACCGTCCGCCCGTTTCTGGCCGGCCTCCAGAATGGCGATCTTGTGGCAGCGTTCGGCTTCATCCATGAAATGGGTCGTCACGACGATAGACGTGCCGCCTTCGACAAGATCGAACAGCTGTTCCCAGAAGTGCCGACGCGATTCCGGATCGACTGCCGAGGTCGGTTCATCCAGAAACAGAAGCTGAGGTTCATGCAGGACGGCTGTTGCCAGCGCGAGGCGCTGGCGCTGGCCGCCGGACATCTTTCCCGCGAAGCGGCCCTTGAGGTCGGTGAGGTCGTAGCGCTCCATCACCTCGCCGATCCGCGCCTTTCGCCGCGCGCCGGTGAGGCCGTAGATCGTCGCCATGAAGTTGAGGTTTTCCTGCACGGTCAGATCGCCATAGAGCGAAAAGGTCTGGGTCATGTAGCCGATCTTGTATTTCAGCGTTTCCGCGTCCCTTGGCACGGACAGCCCCAGCACTTCAACGCTGCCCTCCGTCGGCGTGAGCAGGCCCGTCAGCATGCGCATCGCCGTTGTCTTGCCGCATCCGTTCGGGCCGAGAAAACCGTAAATCATGCCGCGTTCGATCACGAGATCGAGCCCGTCGACAGCCCGGAAATCCTTGAATTTTTTGACAAGCCCGGTTGCCCTGACGACGATTTCGCTTTCCGGATCGCTCACGGCAGGACAACCTGCGCCGGCACGCCGTTGGGAAGATCGGACGCACTGTCCGGCAACTGGATTTCGGCGACATACATCAGCCGCGCGCGTTCCGATTGATTGAGTGCGTAATAGGGTGTGAACGACGGGTCTGAGCTGATCCAGCGGACTTCACCCTCTATCGTGTTGTCGAGGCCGTCGATCCGCACTTGCAGACTGTCGCCTTCCTTGACCTTTACCCTATAGGGCTCAGGCACGTAGACGCGGGCATAAGGTGCCGCTCCCGCCAGCATGACAGCGACCGGACTGCCGACCGTGACGCGCTCGCCGAGGTTCCAGGGCAGGCTATCCAGCACGCCGTTCCGGGAGGCCGTGATTGTCAGGTCGGAGAGGATCGTTTCCTGGGTTTGCAGATTGGCCTCGGCAGCGGCAAGTTCGGCCCGGGCGATCTGGATGTCTTCTTCCCGCGAACCGATCTCCAGTTCCTTCAGGTTCTCTCTTGCACCGTCGAGGCTGGCCGCCGCCGCGTCCCGGCTGGCACGGGCGCTGTCCAGCTGCGCCTGGCTGGTGGTGCCCCTGGTCGTGAGGTCGTCATAGCGTTCGAAAGAAGCCTCCGCGTTGAGAAGATTTGCCCTTGCACTGGCAACGCTGGCGCGGGCCTGGGCAATTTCTTCGGGCCGCGATCCGTTGATCAGCTTGTCCAGGTTCGCCTTGTTCTTTTGCACCTCGGCCCTGGCCTGGTTGACGACGGCCTGCTGCTGGGTCGGGTCCAGTTGGGCAAGGACGGTGCCGGCCTCGACAAAGGTGCCCTGCGGGACCGGCAGGTCAACCAGGATCTCGTTGGCGGTCGCCGTGAGGGCGACCCGGTCCCTCTCGATCGTTCCGAGCGCAACATTGCCGTCTTCGCCAAAACACCCGGCGAGAAACAGGCAGGCCGCGCAGATGGGGGCAGCGCGATAGAGCAACGAAAACATGAGGTCCTCCAGTCGATCAGCGGCATGTCGCGAGTCGTCTGGCCACCTTAATGTGTCGTCCGCCTGGAAACCAAGTGATGAAAATGGCGATGATCCTGCCGGAACAGCAAGGGCGCAAAAGCGCGCGAGGAAAAAGCCGGGACAGAGCCCGGCTTGTTGCTGTCATGAGGGCAATGCGTCAGCTGGCGCGCCTGAAGATGTTGTACCAGCGTTTCTGTGGAACCTTGATGGCCCGTTCCAGGATCTCTGCGGCGTAAAGGGCCGCGTTTTCCCTGGCCTTTGCGACACCCGAAACAACTTTGGGGTCGAGACCGGCAAGTCCGCCGCCAAATTCGAACAGGTCCCGGAACGCGGCCCGCTCAACAATTGGGGTCATCAGGACATCGATGTCCTGGGCGGCCAGAAAGTCCTGCACCGCCTTCATGGCGCGGGTCGTCACGGCCGCATTGGTGCGTGTCAGCACGACACAATGGTTGATGTCCTGCCGGACGATCTGTTCCAGCTTCTTGATCAGCGTGAGGATCTTGGCCCCGCCGCGCGCATCCATCGAAGACCCCTGGATCGGAACGACAACCAGATCGGAGACCGACAAGGCGTTGGCGACGATCAGGTTTTCTGTGCCCTCCAGATCGACGATCACGTAATCGGAGGTTTCGCTTGCATGGGTGATCTGTTCGGTGATCGAGGCTGGTGACATTTCACTGACGACCGAGATGCCGGGGCAATGCTCGGGCAGATCGTGCCATTTGGAGATCCATTTCTGCGGGTCTGCGTCGAAGATCGTCACGCGCTTGCCCCGCGCCGCGACTTCTGTCGCAAGCAGCAAGGCGGCCGTGGTTTTTCCTGCGCCGCCTTTTGCATTTGCAAAGGAAATGACTGGCATCTGTGTTCTCCTGAACTCGCCGTGCATTGTCTTGCGGTCGGGCCTCTTTTGGACCTTTGTGTCCTGCAGTCTTGGATTTTTATGGTTACCAATTCCTTAAATTCGCAATTTGCGAGCAACTTATTCAAAACACGCCCTAACGTGTGGATAACCTTAAGGAATTCCTCGGTAATTCTTGCAGTGACAGATTGTGAAAATCGGCCTGTCGAGTTGATTTTTCCGTGATCGGCAGTCGCATGCGGTCCGAAACCGGAAATCCCGCTTCTGGGATATCTGAGATCTTCGACGGGGATGAACAGCCGCTTTTGCTTTCTGCGCAATTGCGCTGATCCGGGGTGGCGCGTAGTCTTGCCAGCAAATCGACCGAACGCGCCGACCGAATGAAGGACCCAGAATGCTGCACCGATTGATGTCAGTTGCTCCGGCCCGATTGGCCAGGGCCGTTGTTCTGGGAACACTCGTGGCGTGGGCAGGGGTGGCAAAGGCTGATGCCTTGAAGCCCTACAAGGACCGCCTCTTCAAATACAAGAAGGTCACCGAAACGCTCTACGACGGCGATTTCATCGTCGTTGAATATTCCAAGCAGCGCGACCTGCGCGACCGCGACGAAGTCGACGAGCGCAAGGTGTTCGGCAATTATGTCTCCTACAAACCCAAGCGGGGCAGGGGCAGTGCGGAGCTTCAGGCCAACGGCCGGACCATCACCTATATGGGGACCGGCAAGTGGAAGGGCGGCGCGCGCATGGTCGTGATCTACATTCACGGCCAGGGCGGCAACCGGTTCCAGGGCATGAATGACGTCTCCTTTGGCGGCAACTTCAATCGGATCCAGAACCTGATGGTGCGCAACGGCGGCGCCTACCTGACGGTCGACATCAAGAATTTCGACAAGCGCGGCACGGCGGATGTCGCCGCGCTGATCCAGTATCAGAAACAGGTGTCGCCGGGGGCGAAGGTGGTTGTCGCCTGCGGGTCCATGGGCGGCATCATCT
>JBCBUA010000279.1:0-7181 GCA_039818365.1 Pseudomonadota bacterium | reverse complement strand
AGCGGCAGAGGCTGATGCAGCGCGTCTTGACGGGACAGATCCCGAACCGACCGAAGTGGAAGCAGTGCTCCCTGAGACGGCTTTCAAACACCAGAACGGAAACTACATCGCGGAAGTCACGGTTTCCGACGAAAGCGAAGACGGGCTCGACGAGAAGGCGTCCGGCCCCGACGCTGATGCTGTTACTGATGCAGACGAGTCTCAGGCTCCCGAACCGGTCGGGATCGCCGGGTCGGCTCCCCTGAAACCGGCGGAGATCGAAAGTGCGGTGAAGACCCTCGCCAAGTCCTACAAGCCGCCGGAGCGCCGCTCGCCGGATCTGTTTGAAGACAGCGCCGACACGGTGACCCCGGACGAGGCGGAAGCTGCAGACACGCTGGAGGCCGCGGGCGAAGCGGAGGCCGATCTCACGGTGGCCGCTGCGGAAACTGGACACCTGGAAGAAAACGGCACGGAGAAAACCGAGGCCGCCGCGGCAAGCGATGACGGCACGGCGACCCCTTCAGATGAGGTTCAGGAGACCCGGTCCGACACGGAAACCGGTGCCGTGACCAACGAAGACGCTTTGGACCCTCAGCAAGACGAAGACGGCACGGATCAGCCCAGCGCCGATCTGCTGCCGGAAACCGACGAAGACCCCGCACTTGACGAGGAGCGCGAGTTTTTCGAGGAAACTGCCGCTTTTGAGCATGAGGAACGCGCCGCGGAAGCGGAAGGCTCAGCTCCGGAAAACAAGGAGCCTGACCGGAAGACCGGCGAGGTCATTCCGCTTGCAACGGCGCGGCCGCGCGTTGTCCCGGTCGACACGTCCGGCCTGTCGCGCCCGGAACGCCAGGCTTTCCGCAAGATCGCGGAAGCACTCGGAGCGCGCCTGGAAGGCGACCTTGAGGAATTCGAGGCCCCGGACCCGGAAGAGGAAGCATTCGCCGACGACCTTCCGCCGGAGGTGCCGGAAGCCGGACCAATCGATCCGAGCCTGCTCGACCGGCTGCCGATCGGAATTTCGATCGTCCACGACCGGGAAGTGCTTTACGCCAACAAGGCGCTCCTTTCGATGCTTGGATACACAACGATCGCGGCGCTGTCGGAGGCGGGCGGACTTGAAGCCCTCTTTATCGACGATACCGATGAATTTGCCGACGCTGTGGGCGTCGACGGCGAAGTCGACGAAGCCATGAAGATGCGCCTCGCCGATGGCGGTGTGCTCACTGTGGATGCACACATGCACTCCGTCCCATGGAACGGCACCCGCGGCCTGATGATTTCCATCAGCAAACGCGAAACGAAACAGACGCCGGGCAGCGCCGCGCCGGCCTCGCCAAACTTTTTCGCGGAAGTCCGGTCGGAACTGGACAATGCGCAAGACCAGATCGCCGAAATGGACACGATCCTGGAAACTGCAACGGATGGCGTGCTCGTGCTTGATCAGCATGGCACGATCGTGAAAGTGAACGGGTCTGCCGAAGCGCTGTTCAGTGCCAATCGCGCCGACATGATCGGCGCGCCCTTCACCCAGTATCTGGCGCCCGAAAGCAACCGCGCCGCGATGGATTATCTCGACGGCCTGTCTCGCAACGGCGTTGCCAGCATCCTCAACGATGGCCGGGAAGTTCTCGGACAGGTTCCGGCCGGCGGGCTTATTCCGCTGTTTATGACGATGGGCCGGATCACCAACCGCGACGGCGATCCCAAGTATTGCGCCGTCCTGCGCGACATCACGCAGTGGAAGACGGCCGAAGAGGAACTAACGCAGGCCAAACGGCAGGCGGAGAATGCCAGTTCCCAGAAATCCGATTTCCTGGCAAAGATCAGCCACGAGATCCGCACGCCGCTCAACGCGATCATCGGCTTTTCGGAAGTCATGATGGAGGAGCGCTTCGGCTCGATCGGCAATGACAGGTACAAGGACTACCTGAAGGATATCCGCACATCCGGCTCGCATATCATGAGCCTGGTCAATGACCTTCTCGACCTGTCCAAGATCGAGGCGGGAAAGCTCGACCTGAAATTCACGGCAGTTTCGACCAACGAAGTGATCAATGAGTGCGTCGCCCTGATGCAGCCGCAGGCGAACCGGGAACGTGTGATTATCCGGGCCAGCCTTCCCGATTCCGTGCCGGATGTCGTCGCAGACCAGCGGTCGCTCCGTCAGATCGTGCTGAACCTGTTGTCGAACGCCATCAAGTACAACAAGTCCGGCGGCCAGGTGATCCTGTCGACCGCGCTTGAAAGCAACGGCGAAGTTGCGCTCCGGGTTCGCGATACCGGCACCGGCATGAGCGCGAAACAGCTGAGTGCGGCGCTGGAACCGTTCCGCCAGCTTCACACGTCCAGCCGCGGTGGCGGCACGGGTCTGGGGCTACCGCTGACCAAAGCGCTTGTCGAAGCGAACCGCGCAAGCTTTCACATCGATTCAACGCCCGACCAGGGCACGCTGGTCGAGATCATCTTCCCGACGCAACGGGTCCTGTCGGAGTAAGAGGCATCGCGGGCCGCCGCTTTGCCTCTGAATGGAGATGTTTCTGTCGGCGCAAATTGCCGCGTCAGGACGCGCGACACGCCACTTAGCAATGAACATCCTGCCGTTGAAGGTGTTTGAGCCTCCAGACGCGGACAAATCTGCGTCAGAATACTTGAGCAACCCATACAAGTTTTGTAATTCACGTTGAGAACAATCATTGCACCCGCCCGACAAAGCGTCGACCTGAGGGGTGCATGCACCGGGGAGACGAGCTCTGGCTGATCTGTCAGTGAGCACCAGACGAACCGCCAGGACAAACGGATGGAGAAAGTCCGCGTCTTCGAGCCGGACCCTCAGCGTATGCGCCGCCGTGATTGCAGGCCTGTGCCTGTTGCCCATGGTGGCGGTTGCGATTGCCGCGGCCACAGGGTCGCTGGACACGATCCGGCATCTGGCGGACACCGTTCTGTTTCGTTACACCATGACCACGCTCGCACTGGTGGTCCTTGTTGCCATCTTTACCGCGATTGTCGGAACCGGGACCGCATGGCTTGTCACGATGACACGCTTCCCCGGCGTCCGTTTTTTCGAAATTGCCCTTGCGCTCCCGTTTGCCTTTCCCGCCTACGTCATGGGCTATGCCTATACCGACTTCCTGGATCACCCCGGCGCCGTTCAGACAACGCTACGGTCCGTTACCGGCTGGGGTCCAAGAGACTACTGGTTCCCGGAAATCCGGAGCGTCGAGGGCGCGGCGATCATGCTGACGCTGGTTCTTTACCCCTATGTCTATCTCCTGGCACGGGCAGCATTCCTGCAGGAATCGGCGACGGCCAATCTCGCGGCGCGGTCCATGGGGCGAAACGCCTGGAGTGCATTCTTTTCGGTGTCGCTTCCCATGGCCCGGCCTGCGATCGCGGGCGGTGTGCTGCTGGCGGTGATGGAAACGATCGCCGATTTCGGGACAGTCAGCTATTTCGGCATCCAGACATTTGCGACCGGCATCTATACAAGCTGGTTTTCGCTTGCCGACCGCGCCGGGGCCGCGCAACTCGCCCTGTGCCTTCTGACCTTTGCGCTCTGTCTTGCCGTGCTGGAACGCACCCAGCGCGGCGCGGCCAGAAACTACCACGCGGGCAAGAGATTCGAACGCATTCCGCCTGCAAGCCTGACCGGATGGCCACGCATTGGCGCGATGCTGGCCTGCGCCACACCCGTCTTCTTCGGGTTCGTTCTGCCGCTTGTGCTTCTGTTCACGATGAGTTTCGAGTCCGAGCAGGATCTTTTTTCCAGCCGCTATATCGGCTTTATTCAGAACTCGCTCATTCTGGCCTCGGTGGCAGCCGTGGTGACCGTCGGGTCAGCCGTTCTGCTTTCCTTCAATGTGCGGCTTAATCCCTCAAGGCTATCCAGGACTGCGGCGCATATCAGCCGGATCGGCTACGCAGTCCCGGGCGGTGTCATCGCCGTCGGTCTGCTGGTCCCGTTCGCGTTTCTCGACAATTCGATCGATGCCTACATGAGGTCGGCCTTCGGCATCTCAACGGGGCTTATCTTCACCGGGACGATCACTGTGCTCGTGATGGCCTATATGGTCCGGTTCATGGCAGCTGCGCTCAACACAGTCGATGCGGGCATGTCGACCATCAACCCGTCGACCGATGCGGTCGCACGGACGCTGGGACGATCTCCTCTTCGCATGCTTTGGAGCGTTCACGTGCCAATCCTGCGCCCAACCGTCCTGACGGCTCTGCTGGTGGTGTTCGTGGATGTCATGAAGGAGCTGCCCGCAACGCTGATCATGCGTCCCTTTAATTTCGACACGCTGGCGGTTCAGGCCTATCGGCTTGCCACCGACGAAAGACTGGAAGGTGCAGCCGTGCCGTCCCTGGTGATCGTGGCTGTCGGACTGCTGCCCGTAATCATCGTCTGCAAGTCGCTCGCAAAGCGGCGCGTGACCTCCCGGAGCCTTGCCAAAGATCCGCAAATGCCGGTGTGACACCAAGACCATCCGGCCGGCCGTGATCCTCAACGCAATCGACCAGCCGCACAGCATCGCGTTCAGGCACAACAAAAAAACTCCCCCGTGAACAGACGTTCACGGGGGAGCCTTGTGTCAAACGCTTGCGGCTGGGATTTACTTCCAGCCAGCCTCGTTCAGGACCTTTTGTGCGGCCGGAACGTTGGCGGCAATCTTGGATGCGTCAACATCATCGGGTTTGAAGAAACCGAGCTGTGCAACGGACGGGCTCAGTCCGACACCCGGAACAGCCGGGTATTCATCGTTGCCTGCAGAGAAGTACTGCTGTGCCTGATCGGACGCGAGGTACTCAAGGAACTTGATTGCGTTTTCCTTGTTCGGCGCGTTCTTGGCAACACCGCCACCCGACAGGTTCATGTGAGCACCGATGCTCTCCTGGTTCGGGAAGACCCAACCGACTTTTTCAACACTGTCGGAGAGACCTTTGACCGGCTTACGGATCGCACGGCCGAAGTAGTAGGTGTTCGACATGGCAATGGCGCACTCGCCGGAGACGATGCCACGAAGCTGATCGGTGTCGCCGCCTTGCGGGTCACGTGCGAAGTTGCCAACGACCGCAGTCGCCCAGTCCTTCACAGCGTCTTCGCCAAGGTGCTCGATCAACGCTGCCGTGATTGTCTGCGTGTAGACGTTCGAGGACGACCGGATGCAGATCATGCCCTTGTACTTCGGATCAGCAAGATCCTGGTAGGTGAGCGGCGGCTCGGAGACCTTGTCCTTGTCGTAGAAAAGAATGCGGGCACGCTGGGAAAAGCCGTACCACTGATTGTCGTCGTCCTGCAGGTAGCCCGGGATACGTGCTTCAAGAACCGGAGACTCGACCGACTGAAGAACGCCTGCCTGCTTTGCGCGTTCCAGACGCGAGGTGTCGACTGTGAGCAGAACGTCGGCAGGGCTGTTTGCGCCTTCCGCTTCCATGCGGGTAATCAGTTCGTCCGCTTTGCCTTCGATGCGGTTGATCTTGATTCCGGTCAGTTCTTCAAAGTCGGAATAAAGACGATCGTCTGTATCGTAATGGCGTGAGGAATAAAGGTTCAGTTCGCCATCTGCGAGTGCAAGCGGTGAAGCTGCGAGCAACAGGGCTGCGGCAAGACCTGAGCTGGTCAGGGCTGAACGTAACGAAGACATTTGAGACTCCCCTTATAAAGATCACGGGATTTAAGTTGATCCCAGCACTCAGGTATCGCATTTCACAGCCCGGTCAAGCTAAATCGGAATAAAAAGCTCAAGATTTTTGCTTTTTGCGCCCCAGATACTTAGATCCTGCGCTCACGATTTTGTGAACATGAGGTTACGTGTTTCTACCTAAGCCTCTTCTGGTTGCGGCATCGCAAAAAATTACAGAAGGCGCTGCGCCATGAATTTGTAGGGCGCTTCTCACCGATCAGATGCATCACTTCAACGGTCTCTGAGTCTCATGGATTGTTCGATCGAAGGGCAACATCTCAGCCACTAAAACATCTCGGCACGCAGGAACAAGGACGCTCGCGCGGCAACACCATAATTGCCGGACCGTGTTTGCGCCGCCTTGACAGCGCGAAGCCAAATCGTCCCAATGGCGGCATCGGCCGCAATGCTTTTGGGAACAGGTTCTCGTATGGAAAAGAAACATCAGATCAATCTCTGGTACGCCTTCATCGCGATGATGCTCGTGCTCATGTTCCAGAGCTGGTGGACGACCTACAAGACGGTCGAGGCGATCCCCTACAGCCAGTTCGAGACCTACCTGAAAGACAAGAAGATCGAAGAGATTTCGATCCGGGAAAACACCATTGAGGGCAAATTCAAGGAACCCCTGAAGGACGGCAAACAGTATTTCGTGACGACGCGTGTCGATATCCCGCTCGCCGAGGAACTGACCAAATACGACGTAAAATTCACCGGCATTGTCCAAAGCACCTTCGTCCGTGACCTCCTGTCCTGGGTGCTTCCCGTCCTGCTGTTCTTCGGACTGTGGATGTTCTTCATCCGCCGCATTGCGGAAAAACAGGGGATCGGCGGCATGATGACCGTCGGCAAGTCGAAGGCAAAGGTTTACGTGGAAACCGATGTCGACGTGCGCTTCGACAACGTGGCCGGTGTCGATGAAGCCAAGCGCGAATTGAAGGAAGTGGTCGACTTCCTCAAGGATCCGAAATCCTATGGTCGGCTCGGCGCGCATGTGCCCAAAGGCATCCTGCTGGTCGGACCGCCGGGAACCGGCAAGACCCTTCTCGCCCGGGCCGTCGCCGGCGAGGCAGCCGTGCCGTTCTTTTCCATCTCCGGATCGGAATTCGTCGAAATGTTCGTCGGTGTCGGCGCTGCCCGCGTCCGCGATCTTTTCGAGCAGGCGCGCAAGTCCGCGCCGGCGATCATCTTCATCGACGAACTGGATGCCCTTGGCCGCGCCCGTTCCAGCGGAGCGATGGGCACGAATGACGAAAAGGAACAGACGCTCAACCAGCTGCTGACCGAACTGGACGGCTTTGACCCTTCCAGCGGCATCATTCTGCTGGCGGCGACCAACCGTCCGGAAATCCTCGACCCTGCCCTTTTGCGCGCGGGCCGGTTCGACCGGCAAGTGCTTGTCGACCGGCCGGACAAGTCGGGACGCCTGGCGATCCTTGAGGTTCACATCAAGAAGATCAAGCTCGACCCGGCGACCGACCTTGAGCAGATCGCGCAGCTCACGGCCGGGTT
>JBCBUA010000278.1:0-7206 GCA_039818365.1 Pseudomonadota bacterium | reverse complement strand
CGATTCCGTCAGGTGCTCCGGCGAAATACGTCCTGGAGCTCAACGCCGGAACGTCGGCAGATCGCGGGATCAATGTCGGCGACACGGTGTCGAGCGCATCCATGTCCGGTGGCTGACAAGCCGACCGGCAAGAAGCGGCAATTGGTATTGATAAGACGATCAGTGGCAACCCGTCGGGCAATCTTTTCATCTTCAGGTCAAGCGGGTTGAACGACAGCAATGACCCGGTAAGGCAGTTGCCACGCAACCCGGTTGGATGCAGTTTCTCGACGGGCCGGGTTCCAAATGGGACCCTGTAAAACGTCCAATCCTGTGCAACAAAAAAGCGGCTCGAGAGCCGCTTTTCAGGTCTGAGACAGCTTGTGCAGACTATGCGGAGGCGCGGCGGCGATAACCGGCGAGCCCCAGAATGCCAAGTCCGCCGAGCAGCAGTGGCAGGGCTGCGGGCAGGGGGACGACCGCCGGAGGCTTTTCGGATATCTCGACAAGACCTGTCAGGGTTTCCCCCGGGTCGCCGCTGACTTCACCGGCGAACAGGAAGAGCGATGAGCCAATCGTGATTTCCGGGCTGAAAATGGCAGTCAGAATTCCGCCATCACCGAATGTCAGCGATCCGGCACCAAAAAAGATACCGTCAATGGTATTGAGGGTGGCAAAGGCCTCGTCAACCATTGTCGCACTGGAGGAACCGTTGGTTGGTCCTCCGGATGTCGATGGTCCTTGAAAGGAGCCGGGGCGTGTCGTTCCTGCGCTGAACAGGAAACTGTCCGCGAAAAACCGGTCACCGTCGGTGGTCAGCAGCCCGTCCACGTCAAGAAACACCGCATCAAGGTCGAAGCCCGAGAAGATGCCCGTCGAACCGCCAAAACCGGAATTGGAGTCTCTGAGGGTAACGGCACCCACTTGGGTCAAACCCAGACCTATCAGGTCGGCTCGAAACATGCGCGTTTCTGTCGCCGTACCGGTCGTGTCGATGCCGACATCGACGAATGTCGGAGAAACCGATGCCGCTTGAGCAGTCGCGGTCAGCATCATCAAGGACGCGAAGGACAAGCCTCCGACCAATTTTCTGAACATGATATAATCCTTTGAAAATAAACAAAAAAATGAATACGCTTAGGCGGCATGATCTCGCCAGAAATGAAACCATTGCGCGTTTAGCCAGGGCGAATTCAATTAAAAGTAAATCAAATATTAACGGCATTGGCAAGGTGTTATTGACGTAAGGGCAGCCGGTAGCGCAAGAGCGTCGTATTTGCTGCTGACTTTCCATAATGTAAAAATTTTGAGACGAAACGGTTCATTAATAAAGATTACGTAACGTAATTTTGCGATCCCAAATATCGCCTGGCAGCCTCGCGCGTGATCCTCCGTACCCTATGTTTACCTGCGAGGTTGCCGTTCCTTTCCTGAAAGAACTGGTCGGCTGAACATGTGCCGGATCCCCGACCGGCCTGGTGGCGAGCCACTTTACGTGCGCTTGCTAGTTGCGTCTCGGACGTGGTCATGCAATCGAGGACGCGGCCGGGCAGGCCTTTGCAGGCCGCTAAATGAGCAGCGGCACCTTTGGCATCCACGTGGTCACGCGTCCGCCCATACCGTGCAGTTCCGGGATCATGATCACTTTCATGGCGTTGTTTTGTTTGAGCGGATCCATTGTGATCACGGCGGGTTTGCCCTTGTGGATCGTGGTCCCCCACATGACTTCGACGTGTCCGACTTCCGAACCGGAGGGTTTGTAGCCGATCATGAGCGGACCGTGCCAGGACATGCGGGTGAAGGCCGTTTCAGCGTAGAAATCTTCCGCTGCCACTGAGACCGGGCGCAGACCGTAGTAAAGTTCCCAAAGTGTCTGACCGCTCGGGATCCGCAAGGCGCCGTTCGATCTTGCGCCCCCTTCCTCGATCATGCCGGAGATGATCTGTTCCTGTGTGTAGTTGCGGCGGCCGGATTGCGTGGTCAGCCAGCTTTCCGTCGCAGCGGCCCAGCAATTGGACGTTGCCCCCTGGTAGACTTCCGTGGGCTGGCGCCGCAGTTTCTGGTGGACCTTGTCGAACAGGACAGCGTCCGTGAAAGCACCGACAACACCATCCACCATGAGGCTTTCCTGGCTTTGAAACGCATAAACCGCAGCTTCCGTGTTGGATCCGAAATCGCCGTCCGGCGTCAACGTGATGCCGATGGCGGACCGGTTGAGCTGACGTTGCAGCTGCTCGACATAGGGACCCTTGTAACCGCGTTTTGCTTTTACCGAACTCATGATCAAACTCCATAAAATATAGGCCGGCCACATGCCGGCGTCGCTTGGCTCATGAAGTAAGAGGAAGGCGGAAAATCCGTTATGATGTCCGTCACAAAAGACACGATTAGAGGGGTGTCGCGTGAAAACCCTTTCTCCGGGTTGCACTTTTCGGAGATAAACCGCTCTGGAGCAGCAACGTGCCTCGAACGCGGTTAAGGACCGTCGCTGGACACATCGATCATTTTGTCCACACGGGCCATGGCATCACGCTCTGTTCCCGCTTGACGCAATCTGAGAACCTCTGTACACCCCCCAAATCAACGGATCGGGGTATAGCGCAGCCTGGTAGCGCATCTGGTTTGGGACCAGAGGGTCGCAAGTTCGAATCTTGCTGCCCCGACCACTTTTCAAAGCCACAGCATGTAATTCGTTTCTCGCCGCATCGCTTTTCGAGAGTTGCGGACGACTTCCCGACAGTCGCACGCTGGCGCAAGCTGCGCTGTGTTGCCTGCCGGCTTTCAAGAGCACCAAGATCAGAGCAGTTGAAATGCAAGCAGCAAGTGTCCGGCGGGCTTGGCCTCCTCGGTTTTGTCGCGCGCTGCAAACGCGGTGCGGCAGAAGCCTGAGCTTGGAAACAGGGATCAACACAATCAGGCCCGCTGCTTGCGGGCCTTTTCGTGTTCGTGTGCGACCACCTGGCATTTTGGGTGCAACGGGCACGGACGTGATCGGGTCTGACAAATTCTGCGCGGCCTGCCTTGTTTTAAACCCTATTCCTGAGTATTGGTTCGGGATCGATTTTGCTTGATGAACTTTGTCTCTGCGCGAATTGCGCCTCGAACGATCTTCCCTCTCAACGTCGACCTATTCGTTGCGGTGCGTCCCAAGACGCGCTGTGCACATTCTCATGACCGATCAGAAAAGGAAGTCGTTATGACCATCGGAACCGTGAAATTCTTCAACACAACCAAAGGCTACGGATTTATCCAGCCGGACGATGGCGCTTCGGACGTTTTCGTCCACATCTCTGCCGTTGAACGCGCCGGAATGCATTCACTTGTCGAAGGCCAGAAGGTCAGCTTTGACGTGGTGAAGGACAGCCGTTCCGGCAAGTCTGCCGCAGATAACCTGCAAGAAGCCTGATGATCGTCCCGGGTCCGTGACCCCGGATATACTGGCACGGACTGATAGGACGGGTGGAAAGGTCGGGAAATTCCCGGCCTTTTTTGCATTCCGTATTCTCGATGTAAAAGCCGGAAATGGTCACCGGAGCACGCAGGCTTCGAGCGGCGTTTGGGTCAAATAAAACTTGAAACCAGAACTCAACTAAAATACGCAGGACACGGTCCGGAGCCAGCCGGCATCGTAGTGCATGGCCAGCGGGACACTCAACGAACTTGGGGTATCAGGACGACAAGCGCCTTGCGCGAACAGGCCTGGATGTTTTTCCTGTCCTCGGCCTTGGGATCACGCAGCGTGCGTGGTGCCGGCCAGAAACGGTTCCTGCGCTCAGATCCTTATGGCAGCTGTCTCTTATTCGTTGAAATGTCTTCCCGGGATTGTTCAACTCTCACTGAACCCGAAAACGTCAAGAGGTAACGATGTCCACGCCCGTTCGCACAGAAAGCGATTCCTTTGGCACCCTGGAAATTCCGGCGGACAAGTATTACGGCGCGCAGACAGCGCGTTCGCTGATCAACTTTCCGATCGGCGGTGAAACCTTGCCGCTGCCGCTGGTTCACGCGCTCGGTGTGATCAAGCAGGCCGCTGCCAGGGTCAACCGGGATCAGGGCAAGCTTGCACCGGACCTCGCGGGCGCCATCGACCAGGCAGCCGGAGAAGTTGCGGCGGGCAGGTTCGACGACAATTTCCCGCTGGTCGTCTGGCAGACCGGGTCGGGCACCCAGTCAAACATGAACGCCAACGAAGTCATCGCCAACCGGGCCATTGAGATTCTTGGCGGGGAAATCGGCACCAAGTCACCGGTTCATCCGAACGATCATTGCAACATGAGCCAATCGTCGAACGACACATTTCCGACCGCCATGCATATCGCGGCGGCACGTGAGATTCATCACCGGCTGATACCCGCACTGGAGCAATTGAGATCGGCGCTTGCCGCCAAATCGGCAGAGTGGCAAGGCATTGTCAAGATCGGCCGGACGCAGACGCAGGACGCCACACCTCTCACGCTCGGGCAGGAATTCGGCGGCTATGCCGCGCAACTGGAGTTGGGTTTGAAGCGGGTTGCCGAGGCCTCGGACGGTCTTTACGACCTTGCGCAGGGCGGCACGGCCGTCGGCACCGGTCTCAACACGAAGACAGGGTTTGCGGAAGCGTTCGCCGCTGAAGTTGCCGGGATCACTGGTCTTCCGTTCCGTACGGCACCCAACAAGTTCGAAGCGCTCGCCGCACACGATGCCTATGTGTATGCGCACGGCGCTCTCAATACGGTGGCTGCATCGCTCTTCAAGATCGCCAACGACATCCGTCTGCTCGGTTCCGGGCCGCGCTCAGGACTGGGTGAACTGTCGCTGCCGGAAAACGAACCCGGCTCGTCGATCATGCCCGGCAAGGTCAATCCGACCCAGTGCGAGGCAATGACCATGGTGTGCACGCAGGTCTTCGGCAACCAAACGACACTATCTGTTGCCGGCAGCCAGGGGCATTTCGAACTCAACGTCTATAAGCCGGTCATGGCTTACAACATGCTGCAATCGATCCGGCTCCTCGCAGACGCATCGCTCAGCTTCACCGACCGCTGCGTTGCAGGTATCAAGGCGAACGAGGACAACATCACGGACCTGATGGAGCGCTCCCTGATGCTGGTTACCGCGCTGGCGCCTGCAATCGGTTACGACAAGGCAACGGAAATCGCCAAGACAGCCCACAAGAACGGCACCTCGCTGCGCGAGGAAGCGCTGAAACTCGGCTTTGTTACCGAAGAGGAATTCGATCGTCTCGTGCGCCCGGAAAAAATGATCGGACCGAGCTGAAGCGGCCAGGCCGTTGCGCGCACGCTCAACGTGAGGCCCGGCCGGGATCTGCCGGCAATCCCTTTGACACCGAAAATGTTGTCCCAGCCGATACGGCAGGACGACGCGCGCAGGTCCCTGCGGTGTAGGTGCGCGCCTCACCCGGCAACATGTCACGAACACGCCTGACGCACCGACGATGCATCAACCTACCATCGGTCTGATCTGCCGCACGGATCAACGCACAACACGTTTCGTGCGCCTTCTCCTTTGGCTTGTTCTGGCAGCGTGTCTTTGGGTCCAGGCCGCCAACGCCGAAGCAACCCGGTCCTGGCAACCGGCGCTGGAAGGGTTCGTGGATGGCTTGGTCACGACCGGACTGGATCAGGAGGCGGTGGCCGGTGCAGTCGTGGTCATTGTATCGGGCGATGAGGTTCTTCTTTCGAAGGGCTACAGACTGGCCGACGCGAGAACCGGGCACCTGATGACACCTGAAGACAGCGTGTTGCCACTGGCGTCGGTGACGAAAGTGTTCACGGCGCTCGCTGTCCTTCAGCTTGCGCGGGAAGGGCGGCTCGCTCTCGACGACCCGATTACAAGACACCTGCCGGAATTGGAACTGGACCAGCGGTTCGGGAACATTCGCATAATCCACCTGTTGAGCCATACGGCCGGGCTGGAAGATCGCTACCGGGGCTACTTTGCAGACCATGGCAAACGCGCGGCCATGTCCGTGCTGAACCGTATTTCGGCGATACTGCCGGCTCAGATCCGCCCGCCGGAAGATGTGATTTCCTATTCCAATGCAAGTTTTGTCCTGCTCGGGGCGATCGTCGCGCAGGCCGCGGGTCAGTCGTTCGATACCTATCTCGCGGAATCGGTCCTGGCACCGCTGGGTGTGACTGCCCCGCACTTCATGCATGAACGCCATGACACGGGCGTCATCAACCCGTTTCACGTCTGGCAAGGCGGCCGCTACACGGCGGTCGATCCGGAACCGTTCCCCGCCATCCACACGCCGTCCGGAGGGCTGGCTCTGACCGGCACCGACATGAGACATGCGATGCAAGGTCTGTTGGGCAAGGGGTTTGACGACGCCGGTGCCGCGTCATTAGACAGGGCAATCGCGGATTTGCAACGCGCCGCCTGGCCGGGCAGGCGGGCATTTGCAGGGCGAACACTCGGTTTTTGGACGGAGGTCTGGGCCGGGCAGCAGGTCTTTCATCACGGTGGCACCCATTTCGGTTTCCACACCCAATTGACACTTGTTCCCGCGCTGGATATCGGGATCTTTGTCGCGGCAAATGGTCCGAACGGCAGCTCTCTGACGGCGCTGCCGCGCCGCGTCCTTCGCGAGATCGTTGCCCCCATGGAAAGACCTGCTGCCAAACGCGTGAATTGCGACAGGGCGTGTCTTCGATCGTACAAGGGGCGGTACATCACAACGCGGCGCAACGAGACGGGTGTGGACCGTATCCTGGTGCCGTATCAACCCACCTTCACGGTTACGGCCATGGAGGACAACGCGCTTCTGGTCTCCGGGCTCGGCCACTCCCGCCGGTTTGAGGCCACTGGCAAAGACAGGTTTGAAAGCCCGGAAGGCGACACGCGTCTGGGGTTCCGGCGCAACGAAAACGGTCACATCACCGGTGCCTATCTGAACGGTGGAATCCACAGTTTCGATACGCTGGACTTCTGGCAGACAGCCGCATCGCTGGACTCTGCGTTGTGGGCCGCTCTGGCCGCTTCGGTTCTTTGCCTGGTGAGTACTGCAATCGGTTGGCGAACCAAGCGGCGGTTTTCTCACATGCCCTTCTGGCTGGGTGTCTCGTGGATCGGCATTAGCGCCGGGTTCGTGGCGGTCCTGGATCGGATCGGGCAGGGCGATGGAATGTCGGCGCAGGCGTCGCCCGGCATTGGGCTGTGGACCATGACGCTCCTTTACGGAGCCGGTGTCGCATCGCTGCTGCTTGTCGCGGTCTGGGTGTT
>JBCBUA010000277.1:0-7241 GCA_039818365.1 Pseudomonadota bacterium | reverse complement strand
GCTTCGACATCGGCCATTGTCCAGCGCGGGTCAAATTTCTCGGCATGCAGATCCGCAAGTTCCACCGAATTTCCGACGGACTGCGCCCCTTCCATGAAGGATCTGGCCACGGCTGCAGAAAAGGATTTGGGGTTGGGATGATCCAGAACGGTCAGTATGTGCACAGGCATTCTCCGGTCTTGACTGTCGGTCGTGAAACGCGTGCCAAGACCAGATGCCAAACGCGCCGGTCTTGCCCACAGCCGTTGGTTCTAGGACCTCAGGTTAACTTGAGATCAAGCAGAAAATGCGCTGGAAACCGCTTCCTGAGGGAAGCGATGCCGGGACTCAACCGGTGTAGGCCGCTTTTGTCAGAGAACGCGTTGCGCCTTTAGCCACGCCTGTTTCACCACAGGATGACCGGCATGAAGACCGACCTGCAGAAGGTCCGCCCGTTTGCCGATTGCGATCTCTCCCCTGTCCGCCAGGCCGGAAACGTCGGCCGGCGTCTTTGTCACCGTCCGGATGGCCGTTGGAAGATCTTCGTTGAAGTCCTCATTGAAGGCGACCATGAAGGCGGCGTCCAGCATCGACCGGGGCACATAGTCGGACGCAAGAATGTCGACCAGCCCTTCCGCCATCAGGTCCTTGACGGCGACATTGCCGGACTGCGAGCCGCCACGCAGCACATTGGGCGCACCGCCGACCACAAACATGCCGTGGCTCTTCGCCTTGCGCGCCGCTGCCAGCGTGCACGGGGATTCGGACACAGTGACGCCTTCGGCGAGCGCTTCGTCGACGTGATGCAGTTCGGTGTCGTCGTGGCTGAGCAAAGGCAGGCCGCGTTCGCGTGCGAGCGCAATGACCGCCGGGCGCACCTTCGCGCTGATTTCGTCGGAAAAATTCAGGAGTTCCTGCGTGGTCCGCTCCACTTCGGCGCGTGTTTCGCCGGTGTCGGCCATGCGCCGCTGCATGTAGGCCTCGATATCCTTGCTCTGGCGGCGGCCCGGCAAATGCTCCATGACGGAAACCATGCGCACGATCGGCTTGGCGATGTTCTCCTTCGTCAGGCGCGCCGTCTCCGCATCGGTGATCTCGCAGCGCAGATGGACGAGGTGCTCTGCGCGGAAGAGCCCGGCCGCCTGGGCCTCCTCAATCGCGTCAACCATCGGTCCGAGCACTTCGCGCCGTTCCGGTTTCGTGACGGTCGCACCGACGCACAGACTGTCAAACACGGTGGTGATGCCGCTGCCGATGATCTGCGCGTCATGCGCCAGGGCCGCACGCAGTGGGTCCCATTTCACATGCGCGCGCGGATAGACGTGTTTTTCGAAATGGTCGGTATGAATGTCGACGAGGCCCGGGATCAGATAATCCCCGTCCAGATCCTGACCGGCCTGGGGAGCCAGACCCGTGTCAATGGAGACAATCTGTCCTTCGGAGAGAGCCACGTGCCCTTCGACAACCTCGTCAGCGAGGACGATCCTTGCGTTCTTGAGCACGCTCAGTTCGCTTCCGGTCGGCAGGGTCTTGTCGGCAAAGGTCATGGCTCACTCCGGCATCGCAGCCGACTCCGCAGGATACGGAATCGCACCGTTCTGGTTCAGGGAAAAGGCCTTCTACTCCCGAACGCGCCACCTTTTGTGACAGTTTGGGCAAAAGACTGTGACATCCCGAGGGTTTCGTTCCCGGCATGCACCCCACCCGGAACACGCCCTTTTACCGCACCATGGTCAGTCTGTTCCAGTCGGCATAGTCGGGCGACCCTTCCCGGCGGATTTCACCCCGGTAGCCATATTCCACCATATGCACCATCACGGAGGCGTCATCCGCCAGAATGACGGCATAGCTCTCGTGAAGATCGGACGCGCTGAGACTTTGCGGATTTCCGAAATCTGGCCATCCGGCGTGGTTGGTTCCGCGCGGCGCGCTGAACGGCACCCCGTGGAACGATCCGCAAAGCGGCAGGTGGCAATGACCGTGGAAAATGTGCCGGATCCTGGACCTGTGCGTCCTGACGACCTCACCGAAAGCGGCGGCATCCTGCAGCATGATCTTGTCCATCGGGGCGATCCCCGTCGGAACGGGATTGTGATGCATGAACAGGAAGCAAGGGCCCGGCGCAGCGCTCAGTTCCGCATCAAGCCAGCGCAGGCGCTGGTCGCAATAGTACCCTGCATGGGAATCCGGTCCCCATGTGTCGAGAAGAATTGCGCGGCCTCCGGGAAGATCAAGGGTCGACTGGACAAAGCCGTTTTCGTCGACAAGCTCCGGAAACACGGAGACGAAAACGTCGCGTTCGTCGTGATTGCCAATGCACAGGGAAACCGGGACTGGCGAGGCATTGATCAGGTCCTTGAGCCGCAGGTAATCGGCCCGGTCGCCCCAGTCGGACAAGTCGCCGGTGATGACCAGCGCATCCGCGTCCGGATGATGGGCGACCGCGTGATCCAGCGCTCTCTTGAAATTGTCGTTCGGTTCGCGTCCGCCGATGGTTTCACCGGGCGCGGTCAGGTGAATGTCGGTCAGCTGAAGAAGTTTCACGCCTTCCTCCGATTGTTGTTCTGGTTGAACTGCCGCCCGCGCAAACGGGCGGCAGCGTGTTCGGAAAGAAGCGTGATCAGTTGGACGGCAGCAGGTCCTGAACTTCTTCTGTCAGCTCTTCCTGCAGCTCACCCATGTCCTCGAATTCACCGGTGACGATGCCCTCGATGCCGTCATAGATCACCTGCGTGATCGCAAGGCCATTGTCGCCCGGGTAGGCCTGCCAGTCGCGCAGCAGCGGCAGCTGGCGCACGGCCGTTTCCTTGTTCGGGTTCTGCTTGTAGAAATCGGCCAGGATGACTTCGTTGGCGGCCTTGTTCGGCGGCATGTAGCCGGTCGTGCGGGCAACATCAGCCGCGCCTTCACCGGACGTGATGAATTTCAGCCATTTCCAGGACGCGTCCAGAACCTTCGGATCATCGCTGGAGGAAACCAGCATGGCGGCATTGCCACCGGCCGGCAGACCGATCGGGCCGCTTGAAACCAGACCCGGATACTCGTTGGTCTTGAGTTCGAAATCGCCCTTGGCGCGCTCGACCGCACCCAGCGCCGAGGTTGACCAGAACATCATGCCGATTTCACCGGCGGAGAAAGACGCAAGAGCCGCCTTCCATTCGATGTTCTGCATGTCGCAGCCGCGGAAAAGACCTTTCATGGTCTCGAGGGCCTTCAGGCCTTCCGGCGATGCGATCTGGATCTCGTTGCCTTCCATGGTCGCCTTGTCCTGCGACCACATCAGCGCCTGCAGGAACCAGTTGCCGGTGATGTTCCAGCCCCAGAACATCGGATTCTTCACACCCGCCTCGCGCAGCGTACCGCAGACCTCGACGACCTCGTCCCAGGTTTTCGGCAGCTGATCGGCGGACGTGATACCAGCCTTCGCCATGACGTCCATGTTGTAATAGCCGACCGGAAGCGAGACGGAAAACGGCAGGCCGTAGATGTCGTCGTTGAACGTACCAAGCGTCAGCATGGCGTCGTGATAACCATCCTTGGCGAAGTCTTCCTCCCTAAGGATGAACGGTTCAAGCGACTTGGCGATGCCCTTTTCAACGAGGATCGCCTGACGGTTGAGGCCCTGCATGGTGACATCGGGCAGCGTGCCGGCGACAGCCTCACGCAGGATCGTGTTGGTGCCGTCCTCGTAGGATTCGTAGGTGGCGCGGATCTTCACGTTGATGTTGGGATGCTGCTCCTTGAACTTGGGCAGGATCTTTTCATAGGTCACATCGAACAAGTGGCTGTAAGGATAAGCAAATTCGATGGTGATCGTGTCTTCTGCCTGTGCAGCGGAAGCCGCAAGCAGCATTGCTATTGCGGTGAGGGTCTTTTTCATGGAACTCTCCGTCTGTTGCCGGGGGAACGGCAGGTCGCCAAACTCGCCCGTTCCCATGTGATCCCTTCAGGGGGATTTTGGTGATGGGACCGCCTGAAGGCGGTCCCGCAATTTGGCCGGGTCATTTCATCCCCGACAGTGTGATGCCTTCGATGAAGCGCCGCTGCGCAATCATGAACGCGACGATCAGGGGGGCGACGATGATGGTCGCGGTCGCCATCATCGGACCGAAATTGTCGCCGTCCGCATCGCCCTTGAATTCACGAAGCCCGAGAGGCGGCGTGAACAGGGACCGGTCCCCCGTGACAACGATGCGCGGCCAGAAATAGTCGTTCCAATGAGCAACGACCGAGAAGATCGCAAAGGCCAGAAGCGCGGGGATCGCCGTCGGCAGCATCACGTTCCAGATGATGGAAAACTCGCCCATGCCGTCCATGCGCGCCGCGTCGATCAGATCGTCGGGAACGGTCATGAAGAACTGCCGCATGAGGAAGATGCCGAAGACCGAGATCGTCCACGGGATCACCAGCGCGGCATAGGTGTTGGTCAGACCGAGCTTTGCCAGCATGATGTAGAGTGGCAGCGCGATGGCATGGACGGGAATGAGCAGGCAGAAGAGAACCAGGCCGAAGACGGCTTCCCGGCCCCAGAACCGCAGCTTGGCAAGCGCGTAGGCGCAGGGCAACGCGACAAGCACCTGGATGAAGAAGATCGACGCGGTCACCACCACACCATTGAAGAGGTAGCGGACCAGCGGCGCTTTTTCAAAAGCCGTTGTGTAATTGTAGATGAACGGCGTCACCATGCAATCGGCGGCATCCCTGCCGAGCTTGATGCAATAGTCGTCCCGGAACAGTTCCTGCGTTCCGAAGAACCCGCCCGTGTTCTGCATGATCTCGGCCGGGCTTTTGAAGCTGTAGCTCAGCATCACGTAGAACGGCAGCAAAACGATCAGGCTCCCGAGGATCAGGACGACGTGCTTGATTGTCTCGGCCGCCGAAAACCGGAAGGCGGGAAGGGAAACGGTGCTCGTGGCCGGAAGGCTCGCGTCGCTCATGTGTAATGCACCCTTCTTTCAACGAGCCAGCGCTGCATCAGCGTGAGGAACATGACGAAGGCCAGGAAAACCACGGTAATCGCGGCCCCGATGCCCATCAGGTTCTGCTGGATCGCCTTTTCGTAGATTGCGAACATCATCACGTAGACCGATTTCGACGGACCTCCCCCTTGCGGATAGAACGCCTCGACCGTGTCGAAGACCTGGAAGGAGCGGATGAAGGAAATCGTGACGACAAAGACGGTCGTCGGGCCGAGCATGGGCCAGGTCACCAGGCGGAACCGGTCCCAGGCCGTCTCGGCGCCGTCCATCTCGGCGGCGTGATAAAGCTCGCGCGGCACGCTGGTCAGCCCGGCAAGGTAGAGCACCATGTTGAAGCCGAAGCCCTGCCACACACCAATGAAGGCCACGGTCCAGATCGCGTAGTCGCGGTCGGTCAGCCAGAGCGGGAAGCCGCGCTCGCACCCCCTGGCAAACCAGGACCAGGCCTCCAGAACCGAGCCACAGCCCCGTTCCAGCGTGGAATTGACAATGCCGATCGTCGGGTGGAAGGCGAATTCCCAGACGATGGCCATCGCGATCAGTGCCGCCATGACCGGCAGAAAATAGATCGTCTTGTAAAGATCGCCGAAGCGCCGGGTGGAGTTGATCAGGAGCGCTGCTCCAAGCCCTAGTCCGACGGACAGGGGGACGACGACGAAGACATAACGGAAGGTTGCGCCGAACATCTTTTCATAGGTCGAACGCGTGAAGATCTTCTCATAGTTTTCCAGGCCGACAAATTCGGCTCCCGGGTTTCCGAGGCTGTAGCTTGTAAAGCTCAGCGCGCCCGCAATGGCGATCGGCATCAGCAGAATCACAACCATCAGAAACAGGGCGGGGCCGACAAACCACCAGTGCGCCTTGGTGGTCTGCATCACGCCACCTCGGCGACATTGCCGGTGCCGGCCGTCTTCAGATCGAGCCTCTTGCCGTCCTTGCCGAAAACCAGCGCCTGGCCGTGCTCGCGCATGATATGGACCGTCTGACCGAAGGAAGCCCCCTGCCCCTCATGCGGCGCCACCCGCACAACCAGCCTTTGGGATCCGTTCAGAACCGACACATGCAGGTAGATGTCCGCACCCAGGTTTTCCTTGTGCACCACCTGTCCTGAAAGCGCTTCAGGCGTTCCCTTTTCGCACAGCGACAGATGCTCCGGGCGCAGACCGATGCTGACCGACCCGACGGCACCCGCCGTTGCCGCCCGCGACAGCACGATGTCGCCGCAGCGTGCGTGTCCGTTGTTGTCGAGGGAACCGGGCAGAAGATTGATCCTGGGAGCGCCGACAAACTCCGCGACGCGTATGTCCTGCGGGTCGTTGTAGACGTCATGCGGCGCACCGAGCTGAAGAATTTCACCATCCATCATGACAGCCATCCGGTCCGACATGGTCAGCGCTTCCGCCTGGTCGTGGGTCACGTAGACGAAGGTCGTCTTCAACGACCGGTGCAGTTCCGCAAGCTCGGAGCGCATGTGAATGCGCAGGGCGGCGTCGAGGTTGGAAAGAGGCTCGTCCATCAGGAACGCCACCGGCTTGCGGACCATGGCCCGGCCGAGCGCCGCCCTTTGCCGCTGTCCGCCCGACAACTGGCCGGGCTTGCGATCCAGCAGGTGATCGATCTTCAGGATCTCTGCGGTTTCGCGAACCTGTTCGACAATTGCCCTGTATTGAGCGCGCGCGAGCACGGGACCCAAAAGCGGCAGCCGCCCGGCAAGCGAGAGATCCCTCAGCTTCAGTGGCGTCATCATGTTCTGGAGAACGCTCAGGTGCGGATAAAGTGCGTAGGACTGAAACACCATTGCCAGGTTCCGTCTGGCCGGGCGCACGGCATTCACTGTCTGACCGCCAATCACGACCTCTCCCGAAGACGGGGCTTCAAGGCCGGCAAGAATGCGCAGAAGCGTTGATTTTCCGCAGCCGGACGGTCCAACCAGCGTCAGGAACTCGCCATCGGCGATATCGAGATTGATGCCATTGAGAACCGGCGTGGTTCCAAAACTCTTTTCAATCGCCGACAAGGATATCGCTGTCATGTGCCGCTCCCGGTTTCAACGGCAACCTAGTCAGGCTGATTGAACCGGATGTGACGTAATATTAGTGTTGCTAATGGCACCTAAGGTTTGGCAGCGCTGGTAACACGGAACTGTCATGAACGCCCCGCCAAGCCCCTATCAGATCAAGGCCTTCACGCATGTTGCGCGGGAAGGAAGCTTCTCGCTGGCAGCAAAAGTCCTCGGTGTCACGCAGTCCTCGGTCACGCAACATGTCGGCAAGCTCGAAACGG
>JBCBUA010000276.1:0-7253 GCA_039818365.1 Pseudomonadota bacterium | reverse complement strand
CTGGCGGTCCGCCTCCATGCGCGGTGAAATAGGACTTGCGGTCGATCAGAAGATCGTAGTTCTCGTCGGCCAGGGGCAGAAACGAAAGCTTGAACCGCCGGGCCATCGCCTCGATACCGAGCGCGGCATCGGCTTCTCCAGAGGCAACGGCTGCGGCCGCATCGCTTTCCGTGTGGGCCCTGTCCTTGCAAAGGATCAGGTCGCTTTCCGACAATCCGGCATCTTTCAACAGTTTCTCGAAAAGCAGGGCGGCACCCGCACCGGCCTGGCGTTGCGCAACGCGGCGTCCCTTGAGGTCCGACATCGATTGGACAGCTTTTTCAACCTCGGTCGACACCAGCAGACCGCGCTTGCGCACTGCCCAGCCGATCAGAACGCAATCCGTACTGCCGCTGGCCGAGACGGCGGCAACGTTCCAGCCGTCTTCGTCCGGCAGATGCAGGCCGGCGGCAAGTGCGCCGGCGGATGTGAACCGGTCCAGGCCGTCCCGGCTGCCGTTGCACAGCGTGGCAAGGCCGCAGCCGGATGCGCGGATGGCCCAGTCGAGGAGGGGATCATGAGACCCGGCCAGCACATTGGGCCGGTCCTGAGCGCCGGAACCCTCGTCCCCGTCAATCCAGCTTTGCAGGGCCTGTGCGGGAAACAGGAGTTTCCCGGTAATCCGCCGGTGGGGAATCTCGTCGGCGGCGGCAAGGTCGTAAACCTTGCGTTCCTTCACGCGCAACAGGTCGGCGACCTCTTTCGTGGTGAGGAAAAGCGGGACGTTTTTCTCGGTTTCGGACAAGGCTGATCCTGGATTTTCAGTGAGCGTAGACGAGAGGCATGGGTCCGTTCAAGTGATCGGAACGATGGAAAACTCCGTGCTACGCACCCGGAGGACGCGAGTCCAAGGTGGCACGTGGCGCGCCAGTCGGTCGTATCGGTGGCATTCTGCGACGTTTGTAGGGTTTCCCGACGTGAAGATAAAGACGATAGTTCATAAATGGCGGCAAACCTTCGAGCCGCCGAAATGCGTTGAAACCGGACGGAGAGAAGATTTTCTTTCCGCTGAACCCGTAGTTTCGGGTGTATTTTCCCGCATCCTTCCGTGCTGCAAAATATTCAGTCGGATCGTGAATAAAAAATATCCATTTTTTTTCACAGGCCCCTTTCAAAGAAGCTTCTTTTTTGTTTTTCTAGCGCCGATGGTTTGGCAAATTCCTGCGTGGTAACGATCGTTATCCCAAGATTTGCCCGGCGATCCATAATAACGATAGAACCGGATTTGGGGACAATATGGCGAATGCAAGGGGCGCTGCTGTTAAGTATGACAGCGTTCAAAAGAGCTATGACGGGGAATCCCTGGTCGTAAAAAACCTCAATCTCGATATTCCGCCCGGCGAATTTCTGACAATGCTCGGGCCTTCCGGTTCCGGCAAGACCACCTGTCTGATGATGCTGGCCGGTTTCGAACCTGCCACGCACGGTGAAATCTATCTGAATGACCGGCCGATCAACAACGTGCCGCCGCACAAGCGGGGCATCGGCATGGTCTTTCAGAACTACGCCCTGTTTCCGCATATGTCGGTCGCCGAGAATCTGGCGTTTCCGCTCCAGGTCAGGAATGTTCCGAAGGCAGAGCAGGAACAAAAGGTGCAGCGCGCGCTCGACATGGTCGAGCTTGGTGCGTTCGGAAACCGCCGTCCGGCGCAATTGTCCGGCGGCCAGCAGCAGCGTGTCGCGGTGGCCCGTGCCCTCGTGTTCGATCCCGAACTCGTTCTGATGGACGAACCGCTGGGCGCGCTCGACAAGCAGCTGCGCGAGCAGATGCAGTATGAAATCAAGCACATCCACGAGAATCTGGGCGTGACGGTCGTCTACGTGACTCATGACCAGACCGAAGCGCTGACGATGTCCGACCGGGTTGCGGTGTTCAATGACGGCGTCATCCAGCAGCTGTCGACACCGGATGATCTATACGAAGATCCGCAGAATTCCTTCGTGGCGCAGTTCATCGGTGAGAACAACAAGCTGAGCGGCAAGGTCCTCGGCATCGAGGGCGAGGAATGCCTCGTCGAGCTTGATGACGGCACGCAGCTGAAAGCCGACAAGGTGAACGTGTCCGCAGTGGGCGACAGAACCACCTTGTCGCTGCGCCCCGAACGTGTCGAATTCGACACCAATGACTCCATGGACAATCTGGTCAATGGCCGGATCGAGGAACTGATCTATTTGGGAGACCATATCCGCGTTCGTATGAACGTGGCTGGCAATGACGAGTTTATCGTCAAAGTTCGCAACCGCGGAGAGCGGCGCAAGCTGCATGTCGGTGAAACCGTCCAGGTTGGATGGGCACTCAACGACTGCAAGGCGCTCGACGCGGTTGCCTAAATTCGCGCGGCGGATGCTGCAGTCCGCCCGCGACAACGACGGAAAAATCCGTTCAATCCTAAAAGAGGGAGCTAGCTAAAATGAAGCTCAAGACATTAATTCTGGCGGGAACCGCTCTGGCGTTTGCCGGCAGCTCGGCGCTTGCCACGGATCTCACACTCGTCTCCTGGGGCGGTGCTTACCAGGCGTCCCAGAAGAACGCCTACACGGATCCTTACACGGCGGAAAACCCGGATATCACCGTGATCTGGGACGAATCCTCTGCTGAGGCCGTCGCCAAGCTTCGCGCCATGAACGAAGCCGGCAACGTGACCTGGGATCTCGTGGACGTGGTTGCCTCTGACGCAATCCGCCTCTGCGACGAAGGCCTGGCGATGGAAATCGACCCGGACGAGCTGCTTGCAGCCGCGCCTGACGGAACGCCTGCATCTGAAGATTTCGGTGACCTTCTGGTGTCCGAGTGCTTCATCCCGCAGATCGTTTATTCCACCACCTTCGGCTTCCGGTCCGACGTCGACGAGTGGGGTGGCAAGGAGCCGACCCAGATCTGCGACGTGTTCGATCTGGAAACGTTCCCGGGCAAGCGGTCCCTGGAAAAGCGCCCGATCAACAACATGGAATGGGCTCTGCTGTGTGACGGCGTTCCGAAGGAAGAAGTCTACAACGTGCTGGAGACCGAAGAAGGTCAGAACCGCGCCTTCGCAAAGCTCGACTCCATCAAGGACAATGTTGTCTGGTGGTCTGCCGGTGCTGAAACCCCGCAGCTTCTCGCCGACAAGGAAGTCGTGATCGGCTCCACCTATAACGGCCGCCTCTTTGCCCTGATCGAAGAGCAGAAGCAGCCGGTCAAGATGCTGTGGGACGCACAGGTCTTCGACCTTGACGGCTGGATCATTCCGACCGGTCTGCCTGAAGACCGCCTCGCCGAGGTGAAGAAGCTCGTCAAATACGCGACAGACACGCAGCGTCTGGCCGACCAGGCGAAGTTCATCTCATACGGCCCGGCCCGCAAGTCTTCTGCACCGCTCGTCGGCAAGCACGCTTCGCTCGGCATCGACATGGCTCCGCACATGCCGACCGACCCGAACAACGCGAAAAACACCTTCCTCTATAACTACGAGTGGTGGGCTGATTACCGCGACGACATCGACGCCAAGTTCCAGGCTTGGCTCGCACAGTAAGCCATGAGGCACCGGCCCGGGCGGACCTTCCGCCCGGGCTGATTTTTTTTATACCCGGAAGACTGTTTCATGAGCGATACCACTGACGGTCAGGTTCTGACGACACAGGACGGAAAGCCGCTGAAAGCCGCGCTCAGGCGCGCCCTGCGCCGCGAAAAGCTACGCGCCTTCCTGCTGATCGCACCCTTGCTGATATTCGTGCTGATCACATTCGTCGCCCCGATTGTCGATATGCTGTTCCGCTCCGTCGAAAACGGCATCGTCGCCGACACGCTTCCCAAGACGGTTATCGAACTGAGCAAGTGGGACCCGGCCTCCGGGGAAGCGCCGGACGAAGTGGTCTTCGCCGCGCTTTACGATGACATGCTTGTCGCCGTGGACCAGAAGACGCACACCCGTCTCGGCTCCCGCCTCAACTACGAACAGAGCGGCATATCCAGTCTGTTCCGCAAAACCGGACGCCGCATCAAGCGTATGGACGAAGGTGGTCCCTTCAAGGACCAGTTCCTCGATGCGGACAAGAAGTGGGGCGATGTTGCGACCTGGCAGGTCCTGCAACAGTTTTCGCCGCGCTACACCGACGGCTATTTCCTGAACGCCTTTGACGCCAAGCGCGGTCCGGAAGGCATCGAAATGAAGCCGGAAGACCAGCAGATCTACATGTTCCTGTTCGGTCGGACGCTGTTCCTGTCGATCGTGATCACCCTGTCCTGCCTGCTTTTGGGATATCCGATCGCCTTTCTGCTTGCATCCCTGCCGCTGCGAACTTCCAACCTCCTGATGATCCTCGTGTTGCTGCCGTTCTGGACCAGTCTTCTCGTGCGGACATCGGCCTGGAAGGTGCTCCTGCAGCAACAGGGCGTCATCAACGACTTCCTGGTCTGGACCCGGCTGATCGATGATGCGGGCCGTCTCGTCATGATCAACAACCAGACGGGCACGATCATCGCCATGACGCACATCCTGCTGCCGTTCATGATCCTGCCGCTCTATTCGGTCATGAAGACCATCTCGCCCAGTTATGTCCGCGCGGCCAAGAGCCTCGGCGCGAATGACTGGACGGCTTTCTGGCGGGTCTATTTCCCGCAATCGGTGCCAGGTATCGGCGCCGGCGCCATTCTCGTCTTCATCCTGTCGATCGGCTACTACATTACGCCGGAACTGGTTGGCGGCACCTCGGGCATCTTCATTTCCAACCGGATCGCCTATCACATTTCGTCGTCGCTCAACTGGGGCCTGGCCGCATCGCTCGGTACCCTGCTCCTGGTCGCGGTGCTCGTTCTCTTCGTCGTCTACGACAAGATCGTCGGCATCGACAACGTGAAGCTCGGATAGGAGGACGACATGAGCGCACTACCACCCTATGCGTCCCCCTTGCAGAGAACGTGGTTCTACACGTTCCGGGTCATATGCGGACTGATCTTCTTTTTCCTGATCTTTCCGATCCTGGTGATCCTGCCGCTGAGCTTCAACGCGCAGGACTTCTTCACCTTCACCAAGGAAATGCTCTCCTTCGACCCGGCGGGTTATTCGTTCAAGCACTACAACGACTTCTTCACCAACCCGGACTGGCAGCAGGCACTTGTCAATTCGGTGCTGATCGCGCCGGTTGCAACGCTTCTGGCAACGGCCTTCGGCACGGTTGCCGCGGTTGGCCTGTCGCAGTCGCACGTGCCCTACAAGCCGGCGATCATGGCAATCCTGATTTCGCCGATGATCGTGCCGCTGATCATTTCCGCAGCGGGCATGTATTTCTTCTATTCCCGCATCGGTCTGCAGGGCACCTACTGGGGCGTCGTTCTGGCCCACGCCGCGCTCGGCACGCCCTTCGTGATCATCACGGTAACGGCAACCCTCGTCGGCTTCGACAGGTCCCTCGTGCGCGCTTCGGCGAGCCTTGGCGCCAACCCGGTCACCACCTTCTTCAAGGTGCAGATGCCGCTGATCGTTCCGGGCGTCGTCTCCGGTGCGCTCTTTGCCTTCATCACCTCGTTCGACGAAGTGGTCGTTGTCCTCTTCCTCGGCTCCGCCGGGCAGAAGACGCTGCCCTGGCAGATGTTCACCGGCCTGCGCGAACAGATCTCGCCGACCATCCTGGCGGTCGCCTCGCTCATGGTGGCGATCTCGATCGCGCTGCTGACGGTGCTGGAACTCTTGCGCCGGCGTTCGGAAAGGCTTAGAGGTTTGACACCGGGCTAGGAAACAGCCCCGCAGCTCACGAAATGTGCCGGTGGCGGAACGCCAGCCACCGGGTGGAGACGAAAGTCTCCCGGTTGCAAGACAATTTGGATTTGGGCCTGGCGGGCCGGCTTCTTTTCAGGAAGCCGGCCCGTTTTGCGTTTCAGGCCCCGGAAATGAACGAAAAAACGGAACCGGCTCACTTCGGGAAAGGAGATCTTCCATGAGCGACGACATGATCCGCATTTACGAAATGAACAATGGCGAGAAGAGTTTTTCACCTTTCTCCGCTGAAGAGATGGATCGGCGACAGGCCAATTTGCGCAAGCTGATGGCGGATCGGGGCATCGATGCCGTCCTCATGACCTCCTACCACAACATCTGCTATTACTCCGGCTTCCTCTATTGCCGTTTCGGTCGCAACTACGGCCTCGTCGTCACGCAGGACAAGGCAACCACGGTTGCTGCCGGCATCGATGGCGGCCAGCCCTGGCGCCGGACCCATGGCGACACGCTGATCTACACCGACTGGCGCCGCGACAATTTCCTTCACGCCATCCAGTCCCTGCTCGGCTGGCCGACCGCACCGGTCCGGCGCATCGGTATCGAGTTCGATCATGTCTCGCTCGATCTCCTGAAAACCCTGGAGGCTGCCTTCCCGGGTGTGGACTTCGTGGACGTTGCCGCCGATGCCATGAGCCAGCGCACGATCAAGAGCGCGGAAGAACACGTCCTGATCCGCGAAGGCGCCCGCATTTGCGATATCGGCGGTGCCGCCGTTGCCGAGGCCGTTCAGGCGGGCGTCACCGAGCACGAGGTCGCGATTGCATCGACCAACGCCATGATCCGGGAAATCGGCAAGTCGTTTCCCTTTGTCGAACTGATGGATACCTGGACCTGGTTCCAGTCCGGCATCAACACCGACGGCGCTCATAACCCGGTCACCAACAAGGCGGTGGAAGCGGGAGATATCCTCAGCCTCAACTGTTTCCCGATGATCTTCGGCTATTACACCGCGCTGGAGCGCACGCTCTTTTGCGAACACGCCTCCGACGAACACCTGCGGCTCTGGGAAATCAACTGCCATGTCCACCGCGAAGGCCTGAAACTGATCCGGCCGGGCGCGCGCTGCTGTGACATCGCAGCCGAACTCAACGACATCTACCGCAGCCACGATCTGCTGAAATACCGCAGTTTCGGTTACGGCCATTCCTTCGGCGTCCTCAGTCACTATTACGGCCGCGAGGCTGCGGTGGAGCTGCGCGAGGATGTCGAAACCGTGCTGGAGCCGGGCATAGTGGTCTCCATGGAACCGATGATCATGATCCCCGAAGGACTTCCGGGCGCCGGCGGCTACCGGGAGCACGACATCCTCATCGTCGGCGCGGACGGCGCGGACAACATCACCGGCTTCCCCTTCGGCCCCGAGCACAACATCCTTCCCGCCCGCTGAGGCGGGGCGGCGTGGTCAGGCGTGACGTTCCCCCACTGTCATTCCAGACAAGGGAGGCAATGCCGAACGCT
>JBCBUA010000275.1:0-7291 GCA_039818365.1 Pseudomonadota bacterium | reverse complement strand
GCCATGTTCACCTTGTCACCTGCCTACATCTCGAACCCAAGCATTTGGCCGACGGCAAAGACGTCCTTGTCGCCGCGGCCGCACAGGTTCATGACCAGGATCTGATCCTTGTCCATCTGCGGTGCAAGCTTGGCGACCTGCGCCAGCGCATGGGCGGGCTCAAGTGCGGGAATGATACCTTCGACGCGCGTCAGCATCTGGAAGGCCTCCAGGGCTTCGGTATCCATGATCGGCACATATTCCACGCGGCCGATTTCCTTCAGCCAGGAATGCTCCGGGCCGATGCCCGGATAATCAAGACCTGCCGAGATAGAGTGGCCCTCGAAGATCTGGCCATCGTCATCCTGCAGAAGGTAGGTCCGGTTGCCGTGCAGCACGCCCGGTTTGCCGGCCGTCAGCGAGGCGCAGTGCTCTTCGCCGACGAGACCGCGCCCGCCAGCCTCGACACCGTAGATCTTGACGTCCTTGTCATCGAGGAACGGATGAAACAGGCCGATGGCGTTGGATCCGCCGCCGACGGCTGCCACGAGCGCATCGGGCAGACGGCCTTCCGCTTCCAGCATTTGTTCGCGCAGTTCCTTGCCGATGACCGACTGAAAGTCCCGGACCATCTCCGGATAGGGATGCGGCCCCGCCGCAGTGCCGATCAGGTAATAGGTGTCCTCGACATTCGTGACCCAGTCGCGCAGGGCTTCGTTCATGGCGTCCTTGAGCGTGCCGGCGCCGGCGGTGACCGGGACAATCTCCGCACCGAGCAGCTTCATGCGGAACACGTTCGGTTTCTGGCGTTCGACATCGGTCGCGCCCATATAGACGACGCAGGGCAGGCCAAACCGTGCACACACTGTCGCCGTTGCAACGCCGTGCTGACCCGCACCGGTTTCGGCGATGATGCGTGTCTTGCCCATGCGTTTGGCAAGCAGGATCTGGCCGAGGCAGTTGTTGATCTTGTGCGACCCGGTGTGGTTCAGCTCATCGCGCTTGAAGTAGATCTTCGCGCCGCCAAGCTCGTTCGTCAGCCGCTCAGCAAAATAAAGCGGTGACGGACGGCCTGTGTAATGCTTGTTGAGCGTTTCGATCTCGGCATGAAACTCGGGATCGTTCTTGGCGTCCTTGTAGTGCTGTTCCAGATCGAGGATCAGCGGCATCAGGGTTTCGGCGACATACCGGCCACCAAAAATACCGAAGTGTCCACGATCGTCCGGACCGGTCCGGATACTGTTCGCCATCTCGTTCACGCGTTTACTCCTTCACCCGGGCGATACCGGAAATCATGCGCTTTTGGCCGCCGCCATGAAAGCGCGAATTAAGTCGTTGTCCTTGACGCCCTTCTCCCGCTCGACACCGGAAGACACATCAACGGCCGACACGCCGCTCTGCCGGATTGCGTCGGCGACATTTGTCGGGTCCAGGCCCCCGGACAACAGGAAAGGCTTCTTGAGGTCAAGATCCTTTAAAAGGGTCCAATCATACGAGACGCCGTTCCCGCCTGGCAGTTCCGACCCTTGAGGCGGCTTGGCATCGAATAGGATCCAGTCCGCTACAATAGAGTAGTAATGCGCACGTTCCAGGTCTTCGCGTTCGGCAACGGACAGGGCCTTCATGACCTTCGCCCCCTGCATTACCTTGGCGGCAGCAAGGGCTTCCGGGGCTTCCGAACCGTGGAATTGAAAGATATCCGGATTGACCAGCTCCCGTATCCGCGACAATCCGTCCGGGTCCATGTCCACGGTCACCGCAACAATATCGGCCGTTCCGCGCGCCATGTCGGCCAGCTTGCACGCCTTGCTGAGCGAAACATGGCGCGGGCTCTTGGGAAAGAACATCAGGCCAACCATGTCGACACCCGCTTCCAGCGCGGTTTCCATGGTTTCCTCGGTCGAAAGACCGCAGATTTTGACTTTCACATCAGACATGGGATCGAGGTATCGCCGCTGCGGAACAGTTTGTCAAAAGGGGATTTTGCGCTTATTGCGTCGCCCTGGCTTCAAAAGCCGTGAAGCCGATACGCAATGGCCGGTGTCCGGCTTCCTTTCCGCATTTCAGAGCTTGAAGGCACGAGAGAATGCTTCACTACCGCCAGTCAGAGGCAAACGGAAAGAAAACAATCGTTTTTCTGCATGCTGCCGGATTTGACGGCCGCATCTGGAAGCCGGCTGCGGAACAGCTTTCCGCCTTCCATTGCGTCTGCCCCGATCTGCCCGGTCACGGCCAGTCGAAAGGGGTGGGGGTCACCGATTTCGACGCCGCCGCCGATGCGGTGGCGGAAGTGATCGAGAGCCTTGGCACTGCCCCGGTCTGCCTCGCCGGTCTCTCCATGGGGTCTTACATCGGTTTCCGCCTTCTTGCCCGGCATCCGCATCTGGTCGACAGCGCCGTCTTCAGCGGCTTCCAGCATACGCCGATCCATGTGTCGGGCGTCATGCGCGCGTTGATGCATGCGTCGTCCTTCATGATGAATTCCCGCAAGAACCGGGAGAAGATGGCGCGCTCACTCGGTGTCAACGACCCGTCTCTCGTGAGCCAGCGGGGCGGCCGCCCCAACGCCTCGTCGAAGACCATGCGCAAGATCAGCTCGCTCGCACTCGATTTCGATGTGTCCGCCGACCTGCCGAGCGTCGAGACGCCGACACTCGTCCTTGCCGGAGAAACCGAACATGCGGCCATCGTCTCGTCGCTGCAGGCCTTTCAATCCGGCATGCCGCATTGCACGGCCCGCATTGTTCCGGGGCTGGGTCATGGCTGGATCGCGACCGAGCCGGACCTCTTTGCGGAAACCCTTCGTGCCTGGTTTCTGCAAGAGCCCCTTTCCGATCGCCTGGTGGCGGTGGCTGAAGGGTGACATCACCCTGTTCGTACCGGTGATCGACCGGACAGTCTGATGTACCGCGCGAAGAAGCACGGTCTTCACCCACTGGACAAAGCGGCATCGCCACCGCATATCTGGACCAACCGATCTATAATCCCTTGGCGCCCGGTCGGGCGCGCCCGCCGGGAGTTGCCCCATGGCTTTGAAAGTAGCGGTCCAGATGGACCATATCTCGTCAATCAACATTGCCGGCGACAGCGCCTTTGCAATGATGCTGGAAGCACAGGCGCGCGGTCATGCGCTCTACCATTACACGCCCGACCGGCTCGCGCTGCGCGGCGACGAGGTCTTCTGTGCGCTGGAACCGGTCGAGGTGCGCGACGAGAAAGGCAACCACTTCACGCTCGGCGAGCGCGCGCGCATGGACATGCGCGAGATGGACGTCGTCCTGATGCGCCAGGACCCGCCTTTCGATCTGTCCTACATCGCGGCCACGCATATCCTGGAAAAGATCCACCCTGAAACCCTGGTGGTGAACGATCCCGGCGAAGTCCGCAACGCGCCCGAAAAGCTGTTCGTGACCGACTTCGCCGACCTGATGCCGCCCACGCTCATCACCAAGGACCGCGCAGAGATCGATCTCTTCCGGGAGGAATATGGCGACATCGTCATGAAGCCGCTTTTCGGTCATGGCGGCGCGGCGGTTTTCCGTATCACTGGGGATGATCTGAACTACGGCTCTCTTTACGATTTCTTCGACGCCACGTTCCGCGAGCCCTGGGTCATCCAGCAGTTCCTGCCCAACGTGAAACACGGCGACAAGCGCATCCTTCTGGTTGACGGCGCTTTCGCCGGCGCTGTGAACCGTGTTCCGGCTGCTGGCGATCTGCGCTCCAACATGGTGCGCGGCGGCGCACCGACCGACAGCGACCTGACAGACAGGGAGCGCGAAATCTGTGCCCGTCTTGGTCCGTCGCTCAAGGAAAAGGGTCTCATCCTTGTCGGGATCGACGTGATCGACGGCATGCTGACCGAGATCAACGTCACCGCGCCAACGGGCATCCGCGCCATCCGCAATCTCGGTGGACCGGACGTCGCGGCGATGGTCTGGGATGTGCTGGAAGCCAGGGTCGGCCGGTGATGGACACCCGGCTTGTCATGGTTTGACTCTGCTGCCGGCAAAAAAAGCCTCCGCGCGAACGCGGAGGTGAAAGTTAGTGTGCTTAGACAATGCAACAGAGGGCCTCACGGCAACCTCTGTCAGTAAAACCCACCGAGGCCATTGTTCTTCCTCGAAAAATCAAAAAAAATGCAAAAAAATAATGCGTGCATAACACGCGAATTAAAAACACAAAAAGAATCAGCAAGTTAGTCGACTGATAACCGTAATTCGTTCTGAAAATTATTTTAAATACAATTACTTAGTCAACATGAGGTTGTAGGTGATTGTGGCGCTGAAGCGGCCTTGAGCGGGTCATTTGAAGGCAGGCGAGCCGCCTCCGGAAAAGGAAGCGGCCGGCTTTCAGGTTTCGGACTGCCACGACCGCGCCTGTCTATTCGGCGGCTTCCGTTTTCAGGATGCCGCGGCGGATCTGATCTTCCTCGATGGACTCAAAGAGCGCGCGGAAATTTCCTTCGCCGAAGCCCTCGTCGCCCTTGCGCTGGATGAACTCGAAGAAGATCGGCCCGATCACGGTCTTGGAGAAGATCTGCAGCAGGATCTTCGTCATGCCGCCGTCGACAACCCCCTCACCGTCGATCAGGATCCCGTGGGTCTTCATCCGGTCCAGCGGTTCGTCATGGCCCTGGACCCTGTCATGGGACATCTCGTAATAGGTCGCAGGCGGACCTGGCATGAATTTCAGGTCATTGGCCGCCAGGCGGTCCGTGCTGTCGTAGATATTGTCTGTGCCGACGGCGATGTGCTGGATGCCTTCGCCGCGATACTTTTTCAGATATTCCTCGATCTGGCTGGTGTCGTCCTTGGATTCGTTCAGCGGAATGCGGATCTTGCCGCAGGGGCTGGTAATCGCACGGCTGACAAGGCCGGTGATGCGCCCGTCGATATCGAAGAAGTGGATCTGCCTGAAGTTGAAGAGCGTGCGGTAGAAGTCCCACCACTTGTCCATATTGCCGCGATAGACGTTGTGGGTCAGGTGGTCGAGGTAGTAGAAGCCGACGCCGCCCGGCTTCGGGTTGGTTTCGCCGAGCCAGTCGAATTCGTCGTCATAGGCCGACCCCTTGCCGCCGTACCTGTCGACGAAATAAAGCAGCGACCCGCCGATACCGATAATGGCCGGAACGTCCAGCGTCTTGTCGTCGCCTTCATAGGGCGTCGCGCCATTTGCAACCGCATGATCGAAGGCATGCCGTGCATCGACGACGCGCCAGCCCATGGCCGGGGCACATGGACCGTGCTCTTCCACGAAACGCATGCCGTGCGTGCCGGGTTCGGCGTTCAGGACGTAGGTGATATCGCCCTGGCGATAGAGCGTGATGTTCCGCGACTTGTGCTTTGCAACCGGTACATAACCCATTTTCCGGAACAGGGCGTCCAGTTTCTCCGGTTCGGGATGCGCGAATTCGACAAACTCGAAGCCGTCGGTTCCGGCCGGATTCTGCGGCGTGATCTGGGCAGGCGGCGCATTGTGCGGGAACGGTCCCATGACGTCTCTCCTTCAAAGGGGCAGTGTTGGAGGAGAGTGTGCCTGAAACGGCGCGCAGGGTGTGTGCAATTGACGTAGATTTGCGTATCATGATGCATGAAAAGCGCAAGAAAATGGACAAAATTGCATGACTGGTGCATGGGATGGCTTTGACTTGAAACTCCTGACCGCATTACAGGAAAACGCGGCGCTGACCAACGCGGACCTTGGCGACCTGATCGGCCTGTCTGCAAGTCAGGTTTCGCGCCGCCGCCAGAAGCTGGAGGAGGCGGGCGTCATCAGGCGTTACAGGGCGGCACTCGACCCGGAAGCGCTCGGGTTGACGGTGACCGCCTATGTCGGGGTGACGCTTGGGGCGCATAGCCGCGAGAATGCGCGCAAGTTCCGGAACATGGTGACGGCAATGCCGGAAGTGCAGGAGGCCTATACGCTCACCGGCGACGTCGACTACATGTTGAAGATCGTGGTTCGGGACCTGAAGAAACTCAGCAGGATAATCAATGATGATCTTCTGCCCCAGGAGGCCGTGCAGCATGTGAAGTCGTCAATCGCAATGGAAACGCTCAAGGACGACAACCTGCTGCCGCTCGGATAGCACGCCTGTCCTGCGGCACATGTATCCAGACCGGGCTCCTGTTTTGACCGGGACCGAAGGGACGATCGGACCGGTGGCCTTGTTTGTGTCTGCATTTGTAACGCAAACTTGCGCGCCTTGAAGAAAGTACCATCTGTTAGGACACGTGTGATTTACCCCGGAAGGGGGCGTTTAAGGGAGCACTTCATGTTTGACGCAAAATCCTTGCTGGACCAGTTTCTCGGCGGCCAGTCCGGCAATCAGTATGGCGGCCAGGGCGGCGCGCAACGCGGCGGATCCGGCGATCTGCTGTCCCAGGGCAAGGATTTTCTGTCTTCGCAAGGCGGCGGCCTGGCGCTTGGCGGCCTCGCCGGGCTGATGCTGGGTTCGAAATCCGGCCGCAAGATCGGCAAGAAGGCGGTCACCTATGGCGGTCTCGCGCTGGTTGCGGGCCTTGCCTACAAGGCCTACCAGGGCCATCAGGCGAAGCAGCAGAACGCACCGCGCCCGCAATACCCACAGGACGAACCGATCCCGCTCGAAGCGCCGCGCGGAACGGCCTTCGATCCGGCACAGCAGCCGGGCGGCGAAAACGCCTTCGCGGTTGCGCTTCTGACGGCGATGGTCTCGGCGGCCAAGGCCGACGGGCATATCGACCGCGAGGAACAGGACCGGATCTTTGCCAAGATCGACGAAGCCGGTCTCGACAGCGAGTCCAAGGCCTTCCTGATGGACGAACTGAGATCGCCGCTGGACCTGGACAAGGTCGTTGCCAGCGCAACCTGCCCTGAAACGGCGGCTGAGATCTACGCGGCCTCGCGGCTCGCCATCGATCCCGACCACCCGGCCGAACGCGCCTACCTGCAGATGCTGGCCGCTCGTCTTGGCCTCGAACAGGGCCTCATCGACGAGATTGAACTCGCCGTGCGCGAAGCCGAAATGGCTGATTAGGCTTTCCCGTATCGTCAGTCTGGACAGGCGGAGGATCGATTGGAATCAGCCGTTAGGTCCTGAAATGGCGTGGATTGCAGGGTCGAGCCCTGCAATGACGAAGAGAGAGTGAGGGTTCGCCTGAACACCCACCCCACATTGGTCCTGCCATGACTTGATCATGGCATCCATGCCGCTGCATTTCCTGTTGCACGGCTTTTCGTTGCCGGGATGCGTCGGCATGGATTGCCGGATCACGCCCGGCAATGACGGGCGAGGAAACGGAAATTGATCGATTCCAACGCCTTGTGC
>JBCBUA010000274.1:0-7317 GCA_039818365.1 Pseudomonadota bacterium | reverse complement strand
ACCCATGCGCTCGAAATGGAAGGCTATGAAGCGGACGATTTGATGGCGACTTATGCCCGCCAGGCCGAGGCCAAAGGCGCGCGGGTGACCATTGTCTCCTCAGACAAAGACCTGATGCAGCTTGTCACCGACAAGATCTCCATGCTCGACACGATGAAAAACAAGCATATCGGCCATGCCCAAGTGGTCGAGAAATTCGGCGTCGGACCGGACAAGGTCATCGAGGTACAGTCGCTCGCGGGCGACAGCGTCGACAATGTGCCGGGCGTTCCCGGCATTGGCCTGAAAACGGCGGCGCTGCTGATCAACGAGTTCGGCGATCTGGAAACGCTCCTGGCCGGCGCGGACACCATCAAGCAGAACAAGCGCCGGGAAAACCTGATCGAGTTCGCCGACCAGGCGCGCGTTTCCAAGGAGCTTGTCACGCTGAAGCAGGATGTCCCGGTCGAGGTGCCGGTCGGACATCTGACGGTCACCGATGTCGACGGCCCGAAGGCGGTCGGATTTCTGAAGGCCATGGGCTTCAGCACCCTGACCAAGCGGGTCGCGGAAGAAACCGGGGCCGACCTTGCCAATGTCGAGCCAGCGGATTTTGAGGTTCCCGGCTGGGACGTGCCGGACCAGAAGGGCCGCATGGTCGAGCGCGTGGAGGCGAGTGCAAGCGATGCCGCGGCAGCAGGAGATGGCGCCGGGCCGGACGGCATGATGGTGCCGCAGACCGTTGCCGATGCCCGCGCAGAAACCGTCAAGGCGATTCCGATCGATTCAGGCGCCTATGAAACGGTGACGACCGTCGAACGGCTCAAGGAATGGTGCGACGCCGCCTTTGAAAAGGGCTATGTCGCCTTCGATACGGAAACCACGTCGCTTGACGCCATGCAGGCGGAGCTCGTCGGCCTGTCGCTGTCCTGCGAGCCGGGCAAGGCCTGCTACGTGCCGCTCGCCCATGTCGACGGCGAGGGCGATCTTCTGGGCGGCGGCGGCCTGCTGCCTGACCAGATCCCGCTGAAACAGGCGCTTGAGGTCATCAAGCCGATGCTGGAGGACAGGTCCGTCCTGAAGATCGCGCAGAACCTCAAGTATGACTGGCTGGTGATGACCCGGTACGGCATCGACATCAGCCCTTACGACGACACCATGCAGCTTTCCTACACGGTCGATGCCGGCAAGGGCGGCAACGGGATGGACGAATTGTCCGAGCGCTGGCTCGGCCACAAGCCGATCCCGTTCAAGGAGGTTTGCGGTTCCGGCAAGTCGATGATCACCTTCGACAAGGTGCCGATCGACAAGGCGACGGCCTACGCGGCCGAGGATGCGGATGTCACCCTGCGTCTCTGGATGATCCTGAAGCCGCGCCTTGCGAGCGACCGCATGGCAACTGTCTACGAGACCCTGGAACGTCCGATGGTGCCGGTTCTGGCACGCATGGAAAAGCGCGGCATTTCCGTTGACCGGCAGATGCTGTCGCGGCTGTCCGGCGACTTCGCGCAAGGAATGGCCGGGCTGGAAGCAGAGATCTACGAACTTGCCGGTGAGAATTTCAACATCGGTTCTCCCAAGCAGCTCGGCGATATTCTCTTCGGCAAGATGGGACTTCCCGGCGGCAAGAAAACCAAGACGGGCGCCTGGTCGACCTCGGCCCAGGTGCTGGAGGATCTGGCCGCCGAAGGCCATGAACTGCCGTCCAAGATTGTCGCCTGGCGGCAGCTCTCCAAGCTGAAATCGACCTATTCCGACGCCCTGCCCGGCTATATCAACCCGGAAACAGGGCGCGTGCACACGTCCTATGCGCTGGCTGCGACCACGACCGGCCGCCTGTCGTCCTCCGAACCGAACCTGCAGAATATTCCGGTGAGAACAGAGGCCGGCCGCAAGATCCGCCAGGCCTTCATCTCGACCAAGGGCCACAAACTCGTCTCTGCCGATTACAGCCAGATCGAATTGCGCGTGCTCGCACATATGGCTGACATTCCGCAATTGAAGAAGGCGTTCGAGGACGGGCTCGACATTCACGCCATGACGGCCAGCGAAATGTTCGGCACGCCGATCGAGGGCATGGATCCGATGGTGCGCCGTCAGGCCAAGGCGATCAATTTCGGAATTATCTACGGCATTTCCGCCTTCGGTCTCGCAAACCAGCTCGGCATCTCGCGCGGCGAGGCCGGTGACTACATCAAGACCTATTTCGAGCGCTTCCCCGGCATCCGCGACTACATGGAAGCCACCAAGAAGAAGGTGCATGCGGACGGCTACGTCAACACGATCTTCGGCCGCAAGGCGCATTATCCGGACGTGAACACCAAGAACCCGAACATGCGCTCTTTTTATGAGCGCGCGGCCATCAATGCGCCGATCCAGGGGTCTGCCGCCGACATCCTGCGCCGCGCGATGGTGCGCATGGAAGACCGGTTGTCAGAGGCCCGGCTCGACGCGCAGATGCTGCTGCAAGTGCATGACGAACTGATCTTCGAGGTGCCGGACGCCCAGGTGGACGACACATTGCCGGTGATCCGGGATGTCATGGAAAACGCCTGCGAGCCGGTGCTCAAGCTGTCCGTCCCCCTGAAGGTCGACGCCCGCGCCGCCGACAACTGGGACGAGGCGCATTAGCAATCGCGGCACATGAACGGTAACACCGCTCCGGACCTGATCCGGGGCCAAGTCTGCTCGACGATCCAAAGGCCCGGAAAGCTGTCGTCCCAGCGGGCGCGACGCGAACCGAGTTGAATTCAAGCTTCCCAGGTCCCGGGTCAAGCCCGGGACGGCAAGTCAATCGGCAATGCCAGCGTCGAACCAGCCGGTGAAATCCGAAGGACATGAGGATGGCTTCAGCTCGAGTTGTCAGCATGCTTGACCGGGCAGAATGCCCACTCCACGCGTCTTCCCAGCGGGAATTCGCCGTTTCGAATGCCATTTCAGTCTCGATTACGGGTCCGCCGGCCCTAAACCATCGCCATGACGCGTGACGGACCGCCCGTGCCGCCCCGGAATTTCGGCGCGCCGACGACGAGCGTGGCGCCGCTGGCCGGCAGCGCATCAAGGTTGGCGATGCATTCGATGCCCCAGCGGTTGCTCGGCAGCCAGGCATAGTGGACGGCAAAATCAGGGGACGGGCCGAAGTCGAGCGACAGGGTGTCGACGGCAAGACCGACAACATTGGCCTCTTCCATCAGCATTTGTGCCGCTTCCAGGTGGAAGCCGGGGAAATGCATGACGCCGTTTTCGTCGGCGTTGCGGAACTTGTCGGTCAGGACCTGCACGCCCCATCCCGAATTCATGGCGACGCAGGCCCCGTCCGGAATGGCGCCATTGGCCGAGATCCAGGCCTTGAGGTCGTCAGGGGTCACCTGGGCATCCGCATTCTCGGTGGCCTTTGCCTTGATATCGATAATGCACAAGGGAGCAACGAGATTTTCGACCGGGATTTCCGAAACGGACTGGCCGTCTTCGGAAAAATGCAGCGGTGCATCCATATGGGTGCCGGTGTGTTCGTTGTAGGTGAGGTTGTAGAGATTGTAACCGTCCTTGGCGAAATCAACGAGCTTCTCCTTGAAGAACTGCTGTTCTCCTCCGAATGTCGGGAAAGTCTCGTAAAGCTCGTGGGTCATGTCGGCAATCTTGGTGGGCGTTTGCGCCATCGCGGGCATGGTGCCCGTGGCCGCAGCGGTCGCGGCAAGCCCGGCCCCGACAGCCGTTGCCTTGAAGAAATCCCTTCGCGACAGCATGCGGTTCTTGACCGAATTGATAACGCACAGATCGCACATGACACGTCCTTCCCGTTGTTTACCAAGGGGAATGTTGCCCCTCGATCAGAGAAATTGCGAGGGAAAAAAGTTCATTGTTTGATCTACCGGTGATTTTCATCGGGCAAGACGACAGAATGCCGGGCCTTTGCACCGTCAGACGACACGCAACTCCGGCTGGTTCTTGCCTGCCAGAGCGGATCGCGGCGGGATCGCGTTCTGCAGGAGTTCGCTCAAATGCGCCTCCAAATAGTCGACAATCGGCGACTGCGCCTTGGCGGGCGTGTAAACGGCCAGCCTTGTTGCCGGCAAGGCCGGAAACCCGTCCTGTTCCTTGAGGATCCTGAAGCTGTCGAGAATGGCGCCGGATGGCAGGCAGCAGACCCCGGCACCCGACGTGACGGCGATTTGGGCGGCCGCGACGCTGGTGGTGGTGATGCGCTCGTACCACTGGCGGCCGGCGCTGGCGAGGGCGCGGAAGGACATGTCGCGGAACGGGCAGGGTTCCGGGAACAGGATCAGCGGCACCGGATCGCCCGGCGCAAAGGCATCGCTCGCTGCCCAGTGAAGCTGCTCTTCAACGACGCTGGCCGGTTCCGGTTTGGCCGGGTTCACCAGCGCTATCGCCAGATTGAGTTCGTTATCGGACAGCTTTTCATGCAGCGTGGCGCTGTCGGCAACGGTCATTTCCAGTTTCACGTTCGGGTGAATGCGGACAAAATTGCAGAAGATCGACTGGAGCTGTCCGGTTGTGGACCATTCTGGCAAACCGACGTGGACGGTTCCGGTCAGTTCCGGTGCCGACAGCCTCAGACGCGCTTCCTCGTGCGACTTCAGGATGTCCGTGGCATGCTGGTAAAGGATGCGGCCCGCAGGCGTCAGTTCCATCGACCGCGCCGCGCGCTCGATCAAGGGTTTGCCGACCCGGTCCTCAAGTCTCCGGAGCTGGGTGCTGACGCAAGGCTGCGTCCGGTTGAGCCTTGCACCCGCAAGCGTCACGTTGCCCATTTCGGCAACGGCAACAAAGGCTTCCAGCAATTCGATGTTGAAACGACCGATCGTCACGCTGCGCTGTTCCACCTCAGTTCCGTTCCGCCGGCAATGCCAGCCTCATACTCTTTTTCAGGACAGGATTACGTGCAATTTAGCTGGAATTCAACCATAAATTTATGAAATCCAGTCAGCTCGCATGTCGGGAAATTGTCTCTAGCGAGCGATACCGCATGCGGTTGGGCACCGGGTCCCGACGCACCTCAACAATGCATGCATAACACTCTTTTATGATCGGGCGCGGACGCATAACCGCATTGTTCTGGTTTTTATTGATCCCGGCAGGCAGTATAGTGTCGTGCTTAGAGAACAAAATGCGTAATGGTGTACCCATGATCGTTTCAAACACGACGAACGACGAACTTCAGATCGACACCGAGCTTTGCAGGGCGATGTTCGAAAAAGATCCTGACAAAATGATCGAACTGGTTTCCGAATGGCTGGAAACCAATGGCCTGTCCATGAGCGAAACCTTCAAGATGCCGCCCTATCTCGACAAGGTGCTGGCGGATGCAGCAGGATATTCCGGTTCTGGCCGTTCCCTGCGCGTCTACGCGTCCTGACGGGATAGGCCCCACGGTCCGGACGTCTCCGGCCCCATGAGCTGACGGCCGCCGACAACAGGTCGGCGCAGACCGGCACGATAACAAACAATTTCAATCGCAGCTTAGATCGCGATATCGGCATAAGGGTCGTCGCCTTCGAGCGCGTCGACCGCGTAGTCCGTCTCGAAATCGGACCAGTCGTCATCCTCATAAAGCTCAAAATCGTCCGACCCGTCGTCACCGAAATCGTGACCATACGGATCAAGACCGTCGCCGAGATTGTCCATGATGGCGTCGACGTCGCCCAACCGGCGGGACGACACACCCATGTCATCCATATCGATTTCGAAAGCTGCGTGTTCATTGCGATCACCAAAGTACGGCATGTCATTTCCTCCTGTTCAGCGGGTTGCGCTGAGAGAGAAATGGGGCCTGCAGGCGAAAATCAGTGTGACGGCTATCACCAGACGGGTGCCTTACCGTCAAAACCCGACGCTTTTGTGCGCCGGGTCACACTTGACGAAGCGTTATGCTCGAAAAAGGCTCCGAATTGGACCATGACGACGCCCTCTTGTTTGCCCAATGAGGCGCGCATGGGCGAGGCGGCGGGTCTGGCGTTCCATATTTGTTCTTGAAACACTGCGCTTATTGTGTTTCCTTCCCTTTACATCTTCAGGTAGAGGAGGGGGCATGGTCAGCCGGGTCACAACGGTTGCCTTTCAGGGGATCGAAGCCGTTCCCGTCGACGTTCAGGTGCATGTCGGTCCGGGCATGGTCGCCTTCAATGTCGTCGGTCTGCCGGACAAGGCTGTTGCGGAAAGCCGGGAACGCGTCCGCGCGGCCCTGTCCGCGTCGGGCCTTGCACTCCCGGCCAAACGCGTCACCGTCAACCTGGCGCCCGCCGACCTGCCCAAGGAAGGCTCTCACTACGACTTGCCCATAGCGCTCGGCGTCATGGCGGCGATCGGTGCCATTCCGGGCGAATTCCTGGAAGGATATGCCGTGCTCGGCGAACTGGGTCTGGACGGGACGCTGGCACCCGTCGCCGGTGTGCTCCCGGCGGCCATGGGCGCAAACGGGCTCGGCAAGGGGCTGATCTGCCCGGAGGCCAGCGGCGGCGAAGCGGCCTGGGCGGATGCGGACATGGATATCCTCGCACCCCGCTCGCTCATACAGCTTGCCAACCACTTCAAGGGAACACAGGTCCTGTCCCGTCCGGCGGCAAAGCTCCACGGGAATGCCGGGACGTTGCCCGACCTGGCGGAGGTCAAGGGACAGGAAAGCGCCCGCCGTGCCCTCGAAGTCGCTGCGGCCGGCGGCCACAATCTTCTCATGACCGGGCCGCCCGGATCGGGCAAATCCATGCTGGCAAGCCGCCTGCCGTCCATCCTGCCGCCGCTGACACCGCGCGAACTGCTTGAGGTGTCGATGATCGCCTCACTCGCCGGGGAACTGGCGGAAGGAAAGCTGACCGACAAGCGCCCCTTCCGTTCGCCGCACCATTCCGCGTCCATGGCAGCCCTTATCGGCGGTGGTCTCCGGGCAAAACCGGGCGAAGTCTCGCTTGCCCATAACGGGGTCCTGTTCCTTGACGAACTGCCCGAATTCAACCCGCAGGTTCTCGACAGCCTGCGCCAGCCGCTGGAAACGGGCGAAGCGGTGATCGCGCGCGCCAACCACCGCGTGACCTATCCCGCCCGGATCCAGCTGATTGCCGCCATGAACCCGTGCCGCTGCGGCAATGCAGGTGCACCCGGCCATGTCTGCCGCCGGGGCGAGCGCTGCGTCGCGGAATACCAAGCCCGCGTTTCCGGACCCTTCCTGGACCGGATCGACCTCAGGATCGATGTGCCCGCCGTGACCGCATCCGATCTCATCGGCCCGGCTGCGGCCGAACCGTCCCGGACCGTTGCCGAGCGGGTCGCCGAGGCGCGCCGCATCCAGGAAAAACGGTTCTTCGATCTCGGCGTGATCTGCCG